>DATJJB010000632.1:0-9029 GCA_035492655.1 Kutzneria sp.
TCCGCCGGCCTGGACTCGATGGTCGTCGGCGAGGCCCAGATCCTCGGCCAGCTGCGCGGGGCGTACGCCGACGCCGATGACGCCGGCACGGTCGGCAAGACCCTGCACGAGGTCACGCAGCAGGCGCTGCGGGTCGGCAAGCGGGTGCACGCCGAGACCGGCATCGACCACGCCGGCGCGTCGGTGGTGTCCGAGGCGCTGGCCGACGCCGACCGCGTGCTGGACGGCCTGACCGGGCGCCGGGCGCTGCTGGTCGGCGCCGGCTCGATGGGTGGCCTGGCCGCCGCGCACCTGCGCCGCGCCGGCATCGGCGAGATCGTCATCGCCAACCGCACCGCGGCCAACGGCGACCGGCTGGCCGCGGCGCTGACCACCGAGGGCGTGCCGGCCCGTTCGGTCGGCCTCGACCGCCTCGACGATGAGATATCCGCCACGGACGTGCTGCTTGCCTGCACCGGCGCGATGGACGTGGTGGTCGGCGTGGACCGGTTCACCCCGGGCGCCCGCCGCGGTCCGCTGGTCGTCTGCGACCTGGGCCTGCCCCGCGATGTCGACCCGGCCGTCGGCGACCTGGACGGCGTCACGCTGGTCGATCTGGAGACGTTGCAGCACCGTCTGGCCGCCGCGCCGTCGGCGCTGGACACCGAGCGGGCCCGGCGCATCGTCGCCGACGGCGTGCGCGACTACCTGGCCGGTCAGCGGTCGGCCGCGGTCACCCCGACGGTGACCGCGCTGCGCCGCCGCGCGGCCGAGGTGGTGGACGCCGAACTGTTGCGATTGGACTCGCGGCTCCCGGACCTGGATGATTCCACTCGTGCGGAGCTGGCCAGGACGGTCCGCCGGGTGGTGGACAAGTTGCTGCACACCCCGACCGTCCGCGTCAAGGAGCTGGCTTCGTCGCCCGGCGGGGCCGGCTACGCGGATGCTTTGCGGGAGCTCTTCGAGCTCGATCCGCAGACGCCGAGGGTGGTCAGCACGCCACGGACAGTAGAGACCGAGCACGGCGGTGGAGATCGGTGAACCGGACGTTGAGGATCGGCACCCGGGGCAGTGCCCTCGCGTTGGCCCAGACCGGCATGATGGCCGAGCGGCTGGAGCGCGCGGGCGCCACGGTGGAGATCGTCACCGTGACCACCCCGGGCGACCGCTCGCACGCGCCGGTCTCGGAGATCGGCGTCGGCGTGTTCACCTCGGCCCTGCGCGACGCGCTGGCCGATGACGAGGTGGACGTCGCCGTTCATTCGTACAAGGACCTGCCCACGGCCCCGGACCCGCGGCTCGTGCTGGCCGCCGTGCCCACCCGCGAGGACCCCAGGGACGCCCTGGTCGCGCGGGACGGCATGGTGCTGGGCGAGCTGCCGGCCGGCTCCCGGGTCGGCACCGGCGCGGCTCGCCGCGTCACTCAGCTCGAGGCGCTCGGCCTCGGCCTGGAGCTGGTGCCGATCCGCGGCAATGTGGACTCCCGCGTCCGCAAGGTGCTCGACGGCGAGCTCGACGCCGTCGTGGTGGCCGCGGCCGGGCTGTCCCGGTTGGGCCGGCTCGACCTGGTGACCGAGTTCCTCGACCCGATCCAGATGCTGCCCGCCCCCGCCCAGGGTGCGCTGGCGGTGGAGTGCCGGGTCGACGACTTCGACACCGAACACCTGCTTCGCTCCTGCCTGGATGATCAGGCCAGTAGGGCCGCTGTCACCGCCGAGCGCGCGATGCTTGCCGCGCTGGAGGCCGGGTGCAGCGCGCCCGTCGGCGCACTGGCCGATGTGGTGGAAGACCTCGACGACGACGGCCGGACGGTTCTCCGCCTGTCGTTGCGCGGGGTCGCCGCGACGCCGCAGAACGAGCTGCTGCGCGCGTCGGCCACCGGTGACTTGACCACAGCAGAGCAGTTGGGCCGGGCGCTCGCGGCCGAACTGCTTGATCTCGGCGCCACCGTGCTCAGTGGCCCGGGGAGCAAGTGATGGGGAGTGCCCTGATGACGACCCGCGCACGTAAGACCCCCGGACGCGTCGCGTTCGTGGGTTCCGGCCCCGGCGACGCCGGGCTGCTGACGGTTCGGGCCACGGAGTTGCTGGCCAGGGCAGAGCTGGTGGTGACCGACCCGGACGTGCCGACCGAGGTGATCAATCTGGCCGAGGGCGCCGAGGTGCGCCCGGCCGTCGGCGAGCCGGGAGACGTCGCCAAGGACCTGGTCAACGAGGCCCGCAACGGCCGCAGCGTGGTCCGGCTGGTGTCCGGCGACCCGCTGACCCTGGACTCGGTGGTGACCGAGGCCCAGTGCGTTGCCAAGTCCACTGTGGACTTCGACGTGGTGCCCGGAGTCCCTGGCGGCACAGCGGTTCCGGCCTACGCCGGTGTCGCGCTCGGCGCGGTGCACACCGAGGCCGACGTCCGTTCCACTGTGGACTGGGCCGGCCTCGCCGCCGCGCCCGGCACGCTTGTCCTGCACGCCACCGGTTCACACCTGGCCGAGGCCGCGTCCTCGTTGGTGGAGAACGGTTTGGCTCCGCAGACCCCGGTCGCGGTTACCGCCGGCGGCACCGCCTTCGGGCAGCGCACGGTGGACACCTCGCTGGCCGCGCTGGCCGCCGACGCCGGCGACCTGGCCGGGCAGCTGGTGGTGACCGTCGGCAGCAGCGTGGCCGGTCGGTCCAAGCTGTCCTGGTGGGAGTCGCGGGCGCTGTACGGCTGGCGGGTCCTGGTGCCGCGCACCAAGGAGCAGGCCGGCGCGATGAGCGAGCGGCTGCGTGAGCACGGCGCGATCCCGGTCGAGGTGCCGACCATCTCGGTCGAGCCGCCGCGCAGCCCGGCGCAGATGGAGCGCTCGGTCAAGGGCCTGGTCGACGGCCGCTACCAGTGGGTCATCTTCACCTCCACCAACGCGGTCCGCGCGGTGTGGGAGAAGTTCCGCGAGTTCGGCCTCGACGCCCGCGCGTTCTCCGGCGTGAAGATCGCCTGCGTCGGCGAGAGCACCGCCGCCAAGGTCCGCTCGTTCGGCATCATCCCCGAGCTGATCCCGTCCGGTGAGCAGTCCAGCGAGGGCCTGCTGGCCGACTTCCCGCCCTACGACGACATTCTCGACCCGGTGGACCGGGTGCTGCTGCCGCGGGCCGACATCGCCACCGAGACGCTGGCTGCCGGGCTGCGCGAGCGCGGCTGGGAGATCGACGACGTGACGGCGTACCGCACCGTGCGGGCCGCGCCGCCGCCCGCCGACACCCGCGAGATGATCAAGTCCGGCGGTTTCGACGCGGTCTGCTTCACGTCCTCGTCCACCGTGCGCAACCTGGTCGGCATCGCCGGCAAGCCGCACACCCGGACGCTGGTCGCCTGCATCGGCCCGCAGACCGCCGAGACCGCCCGTGAGTTCGGCCTGCGCGTGGACGTGCAGCCCGAGTTCGCCACCGTGCCCGCACTGGTGGACGCGCTGGCCCAGCACGCCGCCCGGCTGCGCGCCGAGGGCGCGCTGCCGCCGCCGCGCAAGACCAAGCGCCTGCGCCGGTCGTGATTTCCTAGCTCTACGGAAGGGGGCGTCCCGGCAACGGGACTGCCCCCTTCTCCTTTTCCCGCCTCAAAAGGGAGTACTCGTCGTGTTCCCCACCCATCGTCCCCGCCGGCTGCGCCGCACCCCGGCGATGCGCCGTCTGGTCAGCGAGATCGACGTCCGGCCGCGCCAGCTGATCCTGCCGATGTTCGTCAAGGAGGGGGCGACCGAGCCGATCCCGATCGCCTCCATGCCCGGCGTCGTCCAGCACACCCGTGACACGCTGCGCAAGGCGGCCGTGGAGGCCGTGCAGGCCGGCGTCGGCGGCCTGATGGTGTACGGCGTGCCGCAGCACCACGACGCCGTCGGCTCCGGCGCGACCGACCCCAACGGCATCCTCAACGTGGCCCTGCGCGACATGCACAGCGAGCTCGGCGACGACACCGTGCTGATGTCCGACCTGTGCCTGGACGAGTTCACCGATCACGGGCACTGCGGTGTGCTGGACTCCGACGGCGCCGTGGACAACGACGCCACCCTGCGCGTCTACGCCGACATGGCCATCGAGCAGGCCCGCTCGGGTGCGCACCTGGTCGGCACCAGCGGCATGATGGACGGCCAGGTCGGCGTCATCCGCGAGGCGCTGGACGAGGCCGGCTACCTGGACACCGGGATCCTGGCCTACGCCGTCAAGTACGCGTCGGCGTTCTACGGCCCGTTCCGTGAGGCCGTCGGGTCCCAGCTCAAGGGCGATCGCAAGACGTACCAACAGGATCCGGCCAACGCGCGGGAGGCGCTGCGCGAGCTGTCGCTGGACATCGCCGAGGGCGCGGACATCGTGATGGTCAAGCCCGGCCTGCCCTACCTGGACGTGCTGCGGACCGTCGCCGACAACTCGGAGGTGCCGGTCGCGGTCTACCAGGTGTCCGGCGAGTACGCGATGGTCGAGGCCGCGGCGGCCAACGGTTGGCTGGACCGGCAGCGCTCCATCATGGAGTCGCTGACCTCGTTCCGCCGGGCCGGCGCCGACATGATCCTCACCTATTGGGCGGCCGAAGCCGCGAAGTGGCTGTGAGTCAACTCGACGTTTCGGTGCCTCGCACCGTCGACGTGGCGCGTTGGCTGTGGGTGGCCAGCGCGCTGCTGTCGGCGGTGCGGTCACTGGTCGTGCTGGCCGACCGGCAGGGCCTGCGCGACCAGGTCCGCCAGCTCGACCCGACCTTGTTCGGGCAGCAGGTCGAGGCCGCCGTCAACGGCGAGATCGTGCTCGGCGTGCTGATCAGTGCGGTCACCGTCGCCCTGTACGTGTTGGTGGCCAACAAGATGCGCGGCGGCCGGTCGTGGGCCCGAGTGCTGCTCACCTTCTTCGGCGGCCTCTTCGTCGTGCTCGGCCTGCTGGGCATGTTCGGCGTCGCCGACGGCATGGCCGCCGCCCAGGGCCTGACCGTCGACCCGCTCGAGGTGGCCCTGTCCGCCCTCGGCCTCGTGCTGGACGTGGCCGCACTGGTGGCGATGTGGCTGAAGCCTTCGAACGACTACTTCCGGACCATGTCAGCACGTTTCGTGATGCGCTGAGTTCTTGCCGCGCGTTCCGCGCGGGCGAGGTCGCTCGTGACCGGTGCCTTCCCTGGCCGCATTTCGATCGCCCGCCATCGACACAGGTGGTGGGCGCGTCGGGTGGCGGCCGATCGAAATGCGACGACGGTCCAGGCACCGGCGCGACCTCGCGGCAACCCCCGGCGCTGGTAGGACGTGTACGGTGCGCCCGTGACCACGAACGAATCGGGCGCACGGGACACCGTTGCCCGGCCCACTCTCGTCACCATCTCGGTCGTGCTGTGGGTGCTGTCCGCCATCACCTACCTCGGTGTGTCCACCCTGGTGATGAGCACTCACAGCGCCCGGGTCGACGAGCAGATGGCGGGCCTGCCCAAGAACGTCACCCGCGACCAGGTCAGCCTGGTGCTGACCATCGCCGAGTTCACCGCCCTGATCATCGGCGTGCTGGCCGCGGCCGGCGTGTACCTGCTGATGAAGGCCCATCGCCGGGCCCGCGTGCTGCTCATCGTCGTGACGTTCCTGGAGCTGTTCGCCCTGCTGCTGTTCCAGCTGGACCTGCCCGGCGCCCTGTTCGGCCTGGCCGGGCTGCTCCTGCTGTTCCTGCCGCCGTCCAACCGGTACTACACCTGGATCAAGCAGGGGTGACGGTGCGCTACGCCGAGGCGGGCTCGTCGTTCTGGCCGGTGCTGTGGGCCCCGGGCTTCGCGTTGCTCGGCCTCGGCGTCGAGGCGCTGAGCGGTTCGGTGCACTTCCTGGGCTGGGCGTTGGCGGCGTTGCTGCTCGCGGGCGTGTGGGCGCTGTGGGTGGCCGCGCGCCGGCGACTGCGCTCGGTGTCACTCACGGACGAAGTGCTGCGGCTGGGCGAGGAAGAGCTGCCGGTCGCCGACATCGAGGCTGTCGAGGAGGACGAGCCCGAGGTGGCCAAGGTGCTCGGCGGCGGTTGGACCACGCCGAAGGGCACCGGCGCCGTCCCGCTCCGGCTGCGCGACGGCAAGATCGTGTTGGCTTGGGCCCGTCGCCCGGACGAGCTTAGGGCGGCGCTTCGGGCCTTGCTGGCGGCGTGAGACGCTTGACGGCATGGTGAGCAGCCCCCGGTTGAACCAGCCGTGGCGCGCCGCGGTCGCGGGCGGCCTGGTGGTCGTCGCCGTGCTCGCGGTGTTGGCCGCGGTGTGGAGCTGGCAGCACGGCATCGTCCGGTACGACATCCCGGCCGGCGACAACACGCCGGAGATGGTGTCCACCCGGTTCGTCGGCAGCTGGCTGGCCGGCGCGATCGGCCTCGGCACGCTGGCGGCGATCCTGTTGGTGAGCGCCGTCCGGCAGCTGCTGCTGGCCCTGCGTACGCGCGACAGCCACCCGCTGCCCCCGATCCAGACGGCCGAGCCGCCGGCGGCCTAGAGCTTCGGCAGCACCGGAGGCTCGGGCAGCACGGGCCAAGTGCTCGGGGTGGCCGGGCCGCCGGCCATGCGCAGCGCCAGCTCGATGTAGCGGCGGTGCATCTCGGTCGGCGCGACCTCGCCGTCGTCCCGGAACCACTCGCTGATCAGCCCACACATGTCCAACACGGCCCGCGCGGTGGTGGCGGTCGAGCCGCCGACGAGGTCGAAGACACCGGCCCGCTGCCCGGCGCTGAGCACATCGGCCAGCTCGTCCCGCAGCCGGCGGCGGCTGGCCAGCACGTCCTGCAGGTGGGCGCCGCGCAGCCACCGGTACTCGTGATTGCCGACCCGCGAGCGTTCACGGAACAGCGAGTGCGCGGCGACGTGCACCGCGACCAGGGCGGCGTACTGGTCCACCGGGTCGTCGCCGGCGGTCTTCCGCGCCTGCACGGTGTGCCGCTCCAGCTCGGCGTGGATGTCCAGCACCAGCTCGTAGAGCAGCTCGTCCTTGGACGGGAAGTGGTTGTACAGCGCGCCCTGGGTGAAGCCGCAGGCCTGGGTGATCTCCTTCACGGAGGTGGCCAGGAAGCCCCGCTCGTAGAACAGCGTGGTGGCCGCGGCCAGCAGTCTGTCCCGGGACCGGACGGTCTCCACACTCGTCATTGGTCAATAGTCGCCCACTTGACCGAGAGCGCGACCACGCGGTAGGACCTTCCGAGGTATATGAACGGTCATTTACCAACGTGAAAGGCCAGCGTTGTCCTCCTCCCGACTCGCCGCCCTGACCGCCGTGCTGACCATCGCGCTGACCGCGTGCTCGGGAATGACAGCCGCGCCAAGACCGACCAAGTCCTCGGTCGACTACAGCGCCCAGGCCATGCAGGCCACGCAGGCCGCCATCAGCGGCACCTATCACGAGCCGGCGTCCCAGCCGCGGCCCGGCGCGCCGGGCAAGAAGCTGGCGGTGATCTCGTCCGGCCAGAACGCGATCAGCTCGGTGGTGCCGGCCACCGCGGTGATGGAGGCGGCGAAGGCGATCGGCTGGCAGGCCACCATCTACGACGGCAAGCTCAACCCGCAGGCGTGGCCGGCCCTGGTCGAGCAGGCGGTGGCCAGCGGCGTCGACGGCATCGTGCTGGTCGCGGTGGACTGCCCGGTGGTGGCCAAGCCGCTGGCCGAGGCCAAGGCCAAGGGCATCAAGGTGGTCGGCATCTTCGCCTTCGACTGCAACGATCCGCTGTTCGGCGGCACCGGTCCGGCGCTGTTCAGCTCGTACGTCGACTTCGGGCCGCCGGTCAACCGCAACATCGACGACTTCTCCGACCTGTACGGGGCCGACCAGGCCAACACCACGATCGCCCAGACCAACGGCGCGGCCAAGGTGATCATGGTGACCGACAACGAGTTCACCTCGATCCGCCACGTCGTGCAGGGCTTCCGCGCGACCATCGACAAGTGCGCGACCTGTTCGGTGGTCGGCGAGGTGGACATCAAGGCGGCCGATCTGGCCGGGCCCAATGCCGAGGCGGCGGTGGAGAAGGCGCTGCGCGACCATCCCGACGCCAATGCCGTGAAGAGCCCGTACACCGCGGCGACGCTGGCCGCGGTCAGCCCGGCGGTGATGAAGACCAACCGCGCCGGCTCGCTGTACGTCATGGGCGGCGAGGGTTTCGAGCCGGAACTGGACCTGATCCGCAAGCACCAGGGCGTCTCGGCGGTCACCATCATCCCGTCCGACTGGTACGGCTGGGCCGCGGTCGACACCGTGAACAGTCTTTTCCTCGGCCAGGAGCCGGCCGATTCCGGACTGGGCTGGCAACTCATCGACGACGAGGTGAATCCGCCGTCGAACAACGCCTACAAGCCGACAATCGACTTCCGCAGGGCATATCGGGCAGCCTGGGGAAAGACCGGCTGAGTCGGTTTCAGCTAACTCACAGGCAGCGTCCAGTCTGACGACAGCCTGAACACAGAGGATCGGAGGTGACCACCTCCCTGGGGTCCTCGACGCTGCCGCGCTCTCCCCAGGCCAGGGACGCGAGCAGAGTGAGGAACCCGTGTTGTCGAGAATTCGACTGCGCCTGACCAGACGGCGGGTGATCATCATCGTGGCCGCCGTGGTGGTGGCCACCGGCGGCGGCGTCGCGTGGGCCGCGACCAGGCCCACCGCCGACGCCTCCACGACGTCGTTCGCCACCGCGACCACCGCGACGCTGAAGCAGACCGTGTCGTCGTCCGGCACCATCCAGCCGGCGCAGCAGCAGAACCTGAACTTCGCGGTGTCCGGCCAGGTCACGGGGGTGACCGCGACGGTGGGCCAGCAGGTGACGGTCGGGCAGGCGCTGGCCACGGTGAACTCGGCGGCGCTGGCCGCGAACGTCGCCGAGGCGCAGGCCACCGTCTCCACCGACCAGGCCCGGCTGAGCTCCGACCAGACCGCCGGGGCGTCCAGCGCGCAGATCGCCGCCGACCAGGCCGCGGTCACCGCCGCGCAGAACTCCTTGGCCAACGCCCAGAACGCGCTCGGTGAAGCCACGCTGACCTCGCCCATCGACGGCACGGTCGCATCCGTGAACCTGACCGTCGGGCAACAGGTCTCCGGCGGCAGCACG
>DATJJB010000633.1:0-13350 GCA_035492655.1 Kutzneria sp.
GACCGGCGATTCGAGCTTGACACGGCGAGAACCTATCTTATAGTCGACTATATAGTCCACTATAACGGGGGTGTGAGGATGCGAGTCCTTGCCTGTTGCCCGCCCATGGAGGGCGTGTTCGCACCGATGGTGCCGCTGGTCAAGGCCCTGATCAGCCAGGGTGACGAGGTGACGGTGGCGACGGGGCCGGAGCTGGTGGAAAGGGTCCGGCAAGCGGGATTGACGGCGGTGGGGATCGGGCCGACGGCGCCGGAAGCGGCCGGGCTGGCGATCAATGACCCGGTGTTCGCCGAAGGCCACGAGCCGTGGCGACTGGGGGCGACGATGTTCGCCCGCGTGATGGCCCCGCGGCGGCTGCCGGAGCTGCAGAAGTTGATCGACGAGCATAAGCCGGACCTGGTGCTGCAAGCGCCGGTGGACCTCGCGGCCCCGCTGGCGGCGGCCAGCCGGGGAGTGCCGACGCTGACGTACGGCACGGGCCTGGTGCTGGAGCAGCCGCTGATGTCGAAGATGGCGGAATGGGTGCGGCCGCTGTGGGCCGAGCACGGCCTTGACGCGGACGAGAACGCGGGGATGTACCGGGATTCCTACCTGAATCCGGTGCCGGCGACGTTGCAGCCGGAGCTGGGGCCGGCCGCCAAGATCAGCCGGTCGATCCGGCCGCACGTGCCGGGTGCGCTCGACGACCGACTGCCGGACCTCGGCCACCGGCCGGTGCTGTACGTGTCCCTGGGCACGGTGCCGGTGTTCAACCGGCGCGACGTGTTCGAGGTCCTGCTGACGGCGGTGGCGGACCTCGACGCGGAAGTTGTGGTCACGGTGGGGCACAACAACGATCCGGCGACGTTCAAGGCGCCGTCGAACGTCCACATTGAACAGTGGGTGTCGCTGGCCGCCCTGCTCCCCCGCTGCTCGGCGGTGCTCTGCCACGCCGGGGCCGGCACGACACTGGCGGCGCTGGCGCACCGACTGCCGCTGGTGCTGCTGCCACAGGGCGCGGACCAGTTCCCGACCGCGGCGGCCTGTCGCGCGGCGGGCGTCGCGGATGTGGTGACGCCGGACCGGTTCGACGCGGAAACGGTGCGCCAGGCAGTGTCGAAGGTCCTCGGCGGCGAGCATCTGGCGGCGGCGCTGCGTATGGGCGACGAGATCGCGGCCATGCCATCGGCCGAGGAGGTGGCCCGCGACCTGGCCAGCGCCGCGGTCCGGTGACACAATTGTCCACAAAGGACAGAGTTGCGCGGACCACTGGCCCGAACCGTACGGCCTCGGCCGACTGACCGCGGCAGGCGCTGATAACCTCGGGGAATGGCTTGCCGTATCAGTGAAATCGTGATCGAGGCGCGTGACCCCGAGCTGCTGGCCCGGTTCTGGGCCGAGGTGCTGGGCTACGTGGAGATCGGCCGGGAGGGCAACGCCGTCGAGATCGGCCCGCCGGACACCGGATTCGGTGGCGCGGAGCCGGTGCTGGTCTTCGACCGGACGAATTCGGCCCCGCGCGTGAAGCTGCCGCTGCACATCGACGTCAGCCCGACCGACCGTGATCAGGAGGCCGAACTGGCCCGGCTGTTGGCCCTCGGCGCCCGCCCGGCCGACGTCGGCCAGACCGGCGAGGAGAGCTGGCACGTGCTGATGGACCCCGAGGGCAACGAGTTCTGTCTGCTGCGGACCCGGATCGAGCCGGTCAGGCGGCCGTGACCGGGCCGACGATCAGCTCGTGCGCCTGGGCCGAGTCGTCCAGCGCGCCCTGGTTCCACGGCAGCGTGATGTGCGGGTCGCTGGGCACGCCGCGAGGATCGGTGTCGCTCGGCGCGACCACGGTGACGCTGGCCGGCTGAACCTGGCGCTCCGGCGACTCGATTCCGGTCCAGTGCCCGGCCGACGTGCGGCGTTCCTCGGCATCTCGCCGCGTGAGGCGCGGACCATGGACCCGCAGCAGCGGCTGCTGCTGGAGCTGACCCGAGTACATGGTGCGACCGGTCGCGGCCAAGGACGCCGATCCCGGCGACGACCTGGTGAGCCGGCTGGTGGTCGAGCAGTACCGGGTCGTCGCCGGGCACGAGTCCACCTCGCACATGACCGCGTTGAGCGTGCTGGCCCTGCTCCGGCACCCCGAACAGCTGGCGATCGCCAACGCCGATCCGGCCAGCCGTCGAGGAGCTGCTGCGCTTCCGCACGGTCGTGCACAACGGGTTGCCGCGGGCCGCCCGTGAGGACGTGGTCGTCGGTGGTCAAATGATCAGGGCCGGCGAGGGTCTGCTCGTCGCGCTGCCCTTGGGCCAACCGTGACGACGCCGCGTTCCCCGGCGCCGATCTTCTGGACGTCGACCGGCCGTCGCCGTGCCGTTCGACTCGGTGGAGTTCCGGCAGCAGATGGCCGTGTACGGGGATGCTCGAGCTACCGGTCGCCTGGTCCTGAATTCCGGGGGCGAACGGGCAGTTCGGCGGCCCGGTACCGTCCGATGTGGAGTGATCGGCCGTACGGTGGCCGCATGATGAAGGCACTGTCCGCCGACCAGCACGACACCGTTCTCGCCGAGGGGCTGGCCGTCCTGGTGTTCCGGGTCGCCGAAAGCCCGGCCTGCCAGAGCTTCCAGCCCGAGCTCGACGCGTTCGTCGTGCGGCGGCCCGAGGTCGCGGTGTGGACCGTCGAGGCCATGGAGCAGCGGGAGCTGGCCGACCGGCACGGTCTGCGCGCGCTGCCCACCATCGTGATGTACCGCGACGGCCTGCCCGCCCGGCGCTTCGCCGGCGGGCTCTCGGCCGACGACCTGGTCGAGGAGCTGGACGAGCTGGCCGGGGCCGACATGGACGCGGAGTACAACGACTGGATGGTCGAGATGCTGGAAACCGGCGAAGCCGGTTCGCCGCACGTCGGCAGCCGCCGCTGAGCAGGGCCGCGCTGAGCAGCCCCCGAATCAATCCAAGCACTCGGGGCCGACAATCCCGGGCGGCCGATTCGGGTTGATCCCGGACGCCGGGGCATTGCCAGCTTCGCGGTCCAGGCTGGAATCGGGGGCTGCTCAGCGCGCTTGATCGACATCGAATCGGGATCAGCGCCGGTGATCCACGTCAGGCCGGCGGCAGATCGGCCCGGCGGCTCACGAGCAGGCCGCCGATCAGTGTGCAGGCAACGAAAACGGCGTTGAGCGGGGCCCAGCCGCCGGTCGGACCAAGGAGAGCGACCAGCACGCCGCCCAACCCGATGGACAACGACTGTGCGAACAGATCGGACATCTGCAACGCGGCGGTGTTGAAGCCACGGTCGCTCTCCGGTGACAGGCGAAGCACCAGCACGGAAGCGCTTGTGGTGGCCAGCCCCATGCCGATGCCGGAGAAGATCCACGCCGGCGCGGCCAGCCACGCCGGTCCCCACGCGGGCGCGACCAAGGTCACCAGGCCGATCCCCACGGTGAGACTGAAGAAGCCCCAACGCAGGAAAACGGTCTCGCCCAACGCGGGCCGGCGGGCCTGGATGGACGAACCGATGGCCCAGCCGATGGCCCCGGCGGTCAACGGCAGCCCGGCCCACGCCGGCTGGTAGCCGTGCACCTGCTGCAACACCAACGGCAGGAACGCCTCGCAGCCCATGAAAGCGGCGGACATCAAGGCCCGGGCCACCATGGCGCTGGGCAGCCCACGGCGCGCGGTCACGGTGCCGCGAGGCAGCAGCATCAGCACGGCCGGCACCACCAAGGCCAGGCCGAGCACGATCACCCCGACGCCGACGAGGTTCAACTGATCGCCGGCCAAGCTCACCAGAGCCAACCCGACGGCGGCGGACACGGCCACCACGACCTGCCCACGGCGGCGTTGCCCTTCCCGCGCGACTACCGGCAGCCGCCGAACCACGGCCACCACCAACACCCAGCCGATCAGCTCGAACGGGAGCAGGCCGAGAAACACCCAGTGCCAGTTGACGTACTGCGTCAGCACGCCGGCCACCGCCGGCCCGACCAGCGACGGCACGACCCACACCGCCGACATCGCGCCGATGACCACCGGGCGGTCCCGCTCCGGGTACACCGCGGCGATCATCACGTACACGGCGACGACCTCCGCGCCACCACCGAAGCCCTGCAACGCACGACCGGCCAGCAGCTGCGCCATGCTGCCGGCGGTGCCGGCGACCAACAGCCCAAGCGCGAACAGCAGCGGACCGAGCATCAACATCGGCGCCGGTCCCCGACGGTCGCACACCCGGCCGCTGACCACGTTGCCGACCACCTGCGCCGCCAGGAACATGGTGAACGGCCACGAATACAGCGCCTCGCCGTGCAGATCCCGCACGATCGTCGGCAGCGCCGTGGTCACGCCCATCGACTCGAACGCCGCCAGCATGACCAGCAGCAACACGCCGACGGTCGCCCCTCGACGCTCCGGCGCCCACAGCGCGCTCCCTGTTGCCACCGTCACCCGATGACTCTCACATCTCCACCACACTGGAGGTCCAGTGCCACGATCGTGAGGTGGACGACTCCTGGGCCGAGCTGGCCGACCTGTTCGCCGACGAGGCGTATGCCTCGGTCAAGGGCCATGTCCGGACGTACGTGCTGCACCAGCAGCTGCTCGATCACCTGCCACCCCCGCCGGCCACCGTGCTCGATGTCGGCGGCGGGGCCGGGCACCAGTCGTTTCCGCTGGTCAAGGCCGGCTACGAGGTGACGTTGCTGGATCCGTCCGAGGCCATGCTGGCCAAGGCCCGCGACCGGCTGCCCGCCGACGTCACGTTGGTGCACGCCCCCGGTGAGCAGGCTTTCGCCGCGGTCGGCCGCCAGTTCGACGCCGTCCTCTGCCACGGCGTGCTCGGCTACCTCGACTCCCCCGAACCGCTGGTCAGCGAGCTGTGCCGGTGCCTCAAGCCCGGCGGTGTCGTCTCGATCATGACGGCCAACGCCAACGCCATGGCCGTCCGGCCGGCCCTCGAACGCCGCTGGGACGACGCCGTCGCCGCCTTCGACTCCCGCACCGAGATCGGCGTCCTCGGCGTGCCCGGCCGGGCCGACACCGTGGCCGAGCTGTCCGAACTGCTGCGGTCCCACGATGTCGAGCCGATCGACTGGTACGGCGTCTGGCTCTTCGTCGACTGGCTCGAGTTCGGCGGCGCCACCCTCGACCTCGCCGACGCCCCGCGCATCGCCGCCGCCGAACTCGAAGCCGCCCGCCGCGACCCGTACCGGGGCATCAGCCGCGTGTTCCACCTGCTGGGCCGGAAAACCCAGCGGGATTGAGGATCACCAGAAGTGGTAGGGCACCGTCCACAAAGGACACCACTGCCGACCGTCGCCAACGCCTTCGTGGCGCTGCTCGGGGACCGAGGAAGTGACACGTTAGGGTGAGGTGACCAGTCGTTTTCGTTCAAGGAGGCGCAGTGACCGCACTGCCGGCAGAAGTCCACGACCTGCTCGATCGCCCGGAGTTCGCCTCGCTGGCCACGATCGAGCCGACCGGCCAGCCGCACCTGTCGGTGGTCTGGTTCAAGCGGGACGGCGACGACATCCTGGTCTCGACGGTCCGCGGCCGGCGCAAGGCGGTGAACATCGACCGCGACCCGCGGGCGACGCTGCTGGTGCACGACAGCGCCAACCCCTACCGGTACGTGGAGATCCGCGGCACGGTCACGGTCGTCGACGACCCGCCCGGCAGCCTGATCAACGAGCTTTCCCTGCGCTACAAGGGCGATCCGTGGACGGCGGACAAGCCCGGCACCGAGCGGGTGATCGTCCGCCTCACCCCGGTCAAGGTCGTCGTGCACTGACGCCCGCGCGACCACTCCGCCACGCGGGCGAGGCCGGTGCTCGCGACGTAGCATCCGAGAGCCCGCGGACCGGAGGAGCGCCATGTGTGACAGCAGCCAGACCTCGACGGCCGAGGCGGCGCTGTCCGCACCCCGGCTCGCCCCCGGCAGCGCCGTGGATCCGATCGCGCTGGAGCCCGTCGACGAGGTCAGCATCACGGTGCTGATGGACAACACCTTCGACGGACTGCTGCCCAGCGACGCCAACACCACCCGCGCCGGCTTCGGGCCGCCCGTCCCGGCCGACCACTTCACCGGCGGACACACCGTGGTCGGCCTGGTGGCCGAGCACGGATTCTCCGCGCTGGTCACCGTCCGCCGCGGTCAGCGGCGCACCACCCTGCTGTTCGACGCCGGCCTGTCCCCCACCGGCATCCTCGGCAACGCCGACCAGCTCGGCGTCCGGTTCGACGACGTCCAGGGCGTGATCCTCAGCCACGGGCACTTCGACCACGCCGGCGGGCTCGGCGGCCTGGCCCGCCGGTTCGGCCGGCAGATGCCGATGACCGTCCACCCCTTCGCCTGGACGCCGCGTCGGCTGAACCTCCCGCAGCAACCTTTCGAGATGCCGACCTTGAGCAAGCAGGCCCTCATCGGCGAGGGCTTCGACGTCATCGAGCGGGCCCAGCCCTCGCTGCTGGTCGACGGCAGCGTGCTGATCACCGGCGAGGTCGACCGCACCACCGACTTCGAGCGCGGCATGCCCGCCGCCCACGAGGCCAACCTCGGCGGCCGCTGGCAGCACGACCCCACCGTCATCGACGACCAGGCCCTCGTCGTGCACCTGCGCGGCCGGGGCCTGGTCGTGCTCACCGGCTGCGGCCACGCCGGCGTGATCAACATCGTCCGGCACGCCCAGCGGCTGACCGGCGTCCCCGCGCTGCACGCCCTGCTCGGCGGTTTCCACCTCAGCGGCCCCGCCTTCGACCCGGTCATCCCGCCCACCGTCGCCGCGTTGACCAGCATGAACCCGCACCGCATCGTCCCCGGCCACTGCACCGGCTGGCGGGCCCAGCACGCGCTGGCCGCCGCCCTGCCCGACGCCTGGGTGGCCAGCAGCAGCGGCACCACGCACCACCTCGTCGCCGCGTAAACGCCCGGTTGATCCTTCGGCGGTGACACAGGGGAGGATTCACGACATGACGACGAGGGCGTGGTGGTCCGCGTGAGCAGGCCGCTGTACCAGCTGAAGGCCGAGTTCTTCAAAACGCTCGGGCATCCGGCGCGGATCCGGGTGCTCGAGCTGCTCAGCCAACGTGAGCACGCTGTCGCCGAGATGCTGCCCGAGGTCGGGATCGAGGCGGCGAACCTGTCGCAGCAGCTGGCCGTGCTGCGCCGGGCCGGCCTGGTCGCCACCCGCAAGGAAGGCTCGAACGTCTACTACTCGCTGACCAGCCCGCAGGTGGCCGAGCTGCTCGCGGTGGCCCGGTCCATCCTCACCGGGGTGCTGTCCGGCCAGGTCGAGCTGCTGGAGGACCTGCGCAAGCCCTCCGAGGCGTAGGCACCCCCTCGGCACAGTCTCAAAGACTTGCGATAATCTTCAATTGCATGGAGCGGGGCAGTTGGAGGGTCGATGGCACACACGCCTCGCGTGGCGGTCCTCGGCGACGCCGACACCGAGCCGCCGGCCGAGATCCCGGGTGTTGAGATCGTGCCGCTGGCCGGCCCCGTCGACGCCGTCTACCTCAGCGGCGTGGACCAGGCCCGGGCGCGGGATCTGCGCGCGGAGTTCACCGACGTCCCGTGCCTCACCCGCGAGGAGATGACCGCCGTCGGGCTCACCGGCCGGTTACTGGTGCTGCTCTCCCGTACCGGCCGGACGCCGGCCTCGGCCCGCGTCGTCATCGTCGAGTCGACCGCCATCCCCACGCTGTGCGCCCTGCTGCTGGCCACCGGGATCGGCGACATCGTGTCGTGGGAGCCCACCGACGCGCTCAGCTATCCCTTGCGGCAGATCACCTACCGCTCCGACGCCGTCATCGACCCTCTCGGCGGCGGCGTCCCCGTCGTGCTGCCCTCCACCGAGGCCGGTCAGCCCCCGTTGATCGCCGCCGACGACCCGTCGTACCCCTTGCTCGCCTTACCCGGCCTCGTGCGCGCCCTGCTCGCCCACCCCGGCTCCCGCCCCGACCTCGACGTCCTCCGCGCCTGCGCCTTCGCCGTGGCCGCCCACACCCCGGCCCACCGCTGGCTGCCCGATCCGGACGATCCCGAGCTCACCCGCACCGTCTTCGCCATGGCCAGCCGCGCCCTGCGCCGCTGATCAGGCCCTCCCCGCCGCCACCGACGCCGCCGACACCACCTCCGCCGGCACCCACCCGGCCGTGTCCACCCCATTCGCCGCCGCCCGCTCCAGCAGGTCCAGCAGCCGTGCACTGTGCCTGTGCACCTCGCCGGCGTCTCCCGCCCCCGCCAGCGACCGCTGCGCAAGGTCCACCTGAGTGCGCAATGTAGCCACGAACGCGCCCACAACTCCTCCGTCCCCGCTCCGAGCACCCACCCTCTCAACACTTGCAGACTTGCGCAACTGCCACACCCTGCGAGTCTGGCAACAGCCGACCGCACCCGTCGGGCCGGCCAGGCGCGGCGGGAAAGGTCGTGGTCGAGCACCTTCTCGAGCGCTCCTCAGCTCTGAATCAGTCGGATGGCCGACAACCAGGCGGTCGTGGGGTTGACCCGGTCAGGGAACCGCTTGACCATGTGGTCGAGGAACTCGACACGGGTCGGCCGGCCGTGGAGGATCTCCGCGGCGGCCAGCAGGTATTCGCGGGTCTCGGCGATGATCGACGGGTCGTCGTCGCGGGTGGCGTCCTTGTGCCCGGCGACGACGGCTGTCGGCGTGAGCGACTCGACGACGTCGACGGCCTTCAGCCACGCGTCGAGGCCACCGTCGGCCGATTCGCCGACGTACTGGTGGACGTTGTTGTAGATGACGTCACCGGCGACGACGAGCCCGATCGCCGGCACGTGCAGGACGGTTGTGTGGTCGGTGTCGGAGTGGCCGACCTCGATCGCGCGCAGCGGATGCCCGTCCACGGTCAGGCCACCGGCCGGCAGCGGTTCGGCGTACACGAGCGTGTCGGGCAGCTTGCCGGGGAAGATGCCGGCGAACAAGTCGCTCGGCTTGCCGCCCGGGGTGCCGGCGCGCATCTCCGCGATCACGCCCGCGGTGGCGTACGGAACGGCGTCCGGGAAGTGCTTCAGCAGGGTCGACGTGCCGTACCAGTGGTCGCCATGGCCGTGCGTGATGTAGATGGCGGTCAGCCGACGGTCGAACCCGGCCACCCACTCGGCCAGCGATTCCGCCTGGTAGGCGGCAACGGGCGGGTCGACGAGGACCGCCTCGACGTCGCCGTAGATCAGGGTGCTGGCCATCGACGACCAGTGCGGCGTCTCGCCGTGCGGCGACTGGAGCGGCGACCCTGGTGGTAGCTCCGCCAGGTCCGACACCCGAACCGCGTACTGAAGTCCTTGCTGGGTCACGGCAACTCCTCAGGCTTCCACTCGTCGATGAAATAACCATACGCGGTTTGATTCTTTCATGGAAGTGATCTGGGTCGCTGTGCGCCGGGCTGCTGGACGCCGCCACCGGTGAGTCCACAGTGGACTCACCGGCCCGCCGTGGCCCCTTTCCTCAGTGCCGAGGCAGACGCGACACTGGCCAGGGTCGAGGCATCCACAACGATCCGCGGAAGCGAGGAAGAACATGCCCGTCGAGGTGTCGTGCGCGGGAATGGTCGATCCCGTCAATGCCGTCAACAAGTCGAACGTCCAGTCGGCGGTGGTGGAGGGGCGCACGCTGGAACTGCGGCAGGGCGACATCAACGGCATGCAGCACGCCTGGGCCCGGCTGGCCGACGCGCACGACGGCGATGTCCTCTGGCTCGAGATCTCCGGCGACGGCGGCAAGACCTGGATTCAGTGCGGCAGGCGCATCATCGAGCCGGGCGGGCGGAACTACACGGACGCCCAGCCAACGACCAACGACACCCAGGTGTGCATGCGCTCGGTGGCGCAGCTGGCGGGCCCGAGGTATCAGACCGCCACCTGGTGTTAGCGGGCAGGTCGCGGCACCGGCGACGGGAGGCAGCCGACGTGCCGCGGCGCGGCGGCCCGTCGTCGGTCTCCGTCACATCGGCGCTGGTCCAGGCCTCAGCGTGCGGCCGACGGCGCCGCCACAATCGATCCGGTGCCCTGGATGCCCGCCATCGGATGACCGGAACCTTGTATGCCTGCCGGCACCATCACGGCCCCCAGGCTCAGGGCGAGCGCCACTGCCGTGACGAACAGCCGCACGCTTCTCATGGGCGTCTCCCTCGTCCGGTGACCACCGATTCTCACGGCCATCGCCCCGGCGGATAACCGCTGACCGGCTTACACCCCTTGGTATGCCAGCCTGGGCGCCGCAGGGCAGCGAATCGATCCACCGGTCCCTCGCGCGGCGCGGGCCGGTCCTCGCGGTTACGATCTTCCGCATGGCTCCCTGCCGCCATCGCGCGTTATCCCTTGCCCTGACCGTGCCCGCGCTGCTCATCGCAGTCGCCGCCTGCCGGGTGCCGACCGCCGACGGCCCCGCACCGACCGGGGTTCCGACGACCGGCGCAGCGTCAGGTCCGCTGGCGGCGGATGACAAGAACGCGCCGATGCCGGCGCCCGGCACCTGCCACATCGGCCAGCGGGACGGGCAGTCACTGCCCGACCCGCACTGCACGCCCGGCGCGATCAACCCCCAGGTCACCCAGAACACGATCAAGGACACGATCTGTCGTAGCGGGTGGACGAAAACGGTCCGGCCGTCGACCTCGCTCACCGACCGGATGAAGGCCCAGTCGGCCAAGTCCTACAGCCTCGCGCCCGGCGAGAAGGGCGAGTACGACCACCTGGTCTCACTGGAACTCGGTGGCGCGCCGGATGATCCGCGCAATCTGTGGGTCGAGCCCGGGTCGATCCCGAACCCGAAGGACGCGGTGGAGAACAAGCTGTCCGACGCCGTGTGCTCGGGCCTGGTCCCGTTGGCGACCGCGCAGACGGCCATCGCGTCGAACTGGGTGACGGCATTCGACCAGGCGGGCCTGCGGGTGTCGGGCAGCAAGGTCTGCCTGCGCGACGATCCCGCCAAGTGCGCCACCGGCAAGGGCGCCAGCGACGGCGAATAGGCGGCGCACTCGCGGTTCGGCTCCTCGGCCGGCCCGCCGGCGGTGAAACTTTCACCTGTGACGGTCGCGGAATTCGCCGGTCTGAGCTGCGAATTCCGATCCGGACATCCGTGACACATGGACAATCCGTGGTCGTTGACCGAAACATCGTCGAAGTCTTTGGCGTGCCCGGGACAGCCCACGTGATCAGTCCACACCGGACTGGGACACCCGTCTTCCCACAGGAGCCTCACTCATGACCGGCTATCGAAGGCGTTCCGCCGTTCTGGCCCTGACATCCGCCGCACTCGCGATCGCCGGTGTCCTCGCCGCGGGCCCGGCCGGCGCGGACAGCACGGCCAACGCCGCCACCACACTCGGCGCGGCCGCCGCGGCGAAGGGCCGGACCTTCGCCACCGCGGTCGCCGCCGGCCATCTGGGGGAAGCCGCGTACGCGCGCACCCTGGACACCGAGTTCTCCGGTGTGACACCGGAGAACGAGATGAAGTGGGACGCGACCGAGCCCGGCCGCGGCTCGTTCAACTTCGGCGCGGCCGACACCATCGTGAACCACGCGGTCAGCCACGGCATGCGCGTCCGCGGCCACACCCTGGTCTGGCACAACCAGTTGCCGGGCTGGGTCAGCGGCATCTCCTCCGGCACGGACCTGCTGGCCGCCGTGCGCAACCACATCGCCGGCGTGGTCGGGCACTTCAAGGGCAAGATCTGGTACTGGGACGTGGTCAACGAGGCGTTCGCCGACGGCGGCAGCGGCGGGCTGCGCAGCTCGATCTTCCAGCAGCGGATCGGGAACAGCTTCATCGAGGACGCGTTCCGCGCCGCTCGCGCCGCCGACCCCGCCGCCAAGCTGTGCTACAACGACTACAGCATCGACGGCATCAACGCCAAGAGCACCGGCGTATACAACATGGTCCGCGACTTCAAGAGCCGCGGCGTGCCGATCGACTGCGTCGGTTTCCAGGGGCACTTCAGCGTCAACCAGGTTCCCCGCGACTACCAGGCGAACCTGCAGCGGTTCGCCGACCTCGGGGTCGACGTGCAGATCACCGAGCTCGACATCGGCGGGTCGGACCGCACCGCGCAGGCCGCCAACTACCGCACCGTCGTGCAGGCCTGCCTGGCCGTCGCCCGGTGCAACGACATCACGGTGTGGGGCATCACCGACAAGTACTCCTGGCGGGCCAGCTCGACCCCGCTGCTGTTCGACGGCAACTACGCCAAGAAACCCGCCTACACGTCGGTGCTCCAGGCATTGAACGGCTGAGGGGAGCCACCGCCATGGCAAGGTCCGCCCTGCGCAGGCTGCTCCTGGCTCCGCTGGCGATGATCACGCTGGTCGCCGCCGCGCTGCTGGCGCCGCCGCAGGCCGCCGCCGCCACGCTGACCCAGGTCACCAACTTCGGCCCGAACCCGTCGAACCTGCAGATGTACCTCTACGTGCCGAACAAGACCGCGGCCAAGCCGGCCGTGCTGGTCGCCGTGCACTACTGCACCGGCTCCGGCCCGGCCTTCTACACCGGCACCGAGTTCGCCAAGATGGCCGACCGCTACGGATTCATCGTGGTCTACCCGTCGGTCACCCGTAGCAGCAAGTGCTTCGACGTGTCCTCGCCGCAGGCGCTCAAGCACGACGGCGGCAGCGACCCGGTCGGGATCACGTCGATGGTGCGTTACGTGGTGCAGCACAACAACGCCGACGCGAGCCGCGTCTACGTCACCGGGGCGTCCTCCGGCGCCATGATGACCAACGTGCTGCTCGGCGACTATCCGGACGTGTTCAAGGCCGGCGCCGCCTTCGCCGGTGTCCCGTTCGGCTGCTTCGCCACGACCAACGGGTCGGAGTGGAACAGCCAGTGCGCCGACGGACAGATCAGCAAAACCCCGCAGCAGTGGGGAAACCTCGTCCGCGCCGCCTACCCCGGCTACACCGGGCCCCGGCCGCGGATGCAGTTGTGGCACGGCACGAACGACACCACCCTGCGCTACGCCAACTTCGGCGAGGAGATCAAGCAGTGGACCAACGTGGCGGGGATCAGCCAGACCCCGACCACGACCGACCACCCGCAGTCGACCTGGACCCGCACCCGATACGACAGCGGGAGCACCGTTCAGGTGGAGGGCATCAGCGTGCAGGGCGCGACGCACGGTGTCCTACAGTCCGGCATGGCGCAGTACGTGGTCGACTTCTTCGGCCTGTCCCACGGGTAAGCCCAGGGCCTGCGCCGGCGGTCAGGCGGCCAGCAGCACGAAGACCAACGCCAGTGCCGCCGGCACCACCTGCACGAAGAAGATGCGCCTGGTCGCCGTGGCGGTGCCGTAGATGCCGGCGACGGTCACGATGTTCCTCGCTCTCGTCGGCGGGAGGAGAAAGTCGTGCCCGCCGAAGCTCCGTCCCAT
>DATJJB010000634.1:0-10692 GCA_035492655.1 Kutzneria sp.
CTCCTCGTTCAGCCCGCGGAGGGCGTAGCCGTGTCCAGTATCCGTCCGTCCAGGCTCGCGGCGGCCAACTCGACGCGGGAACGGCACCCGGTCTTCGCGAACAGTCGGGTGAGGGTGTTCTCGACGGTCTTCTCCCGCACCTGGATGTCGGCCGCGATCTGCCGATTGGTGTATCCGGATCTGATCAGCTCGATCATGCGGAGCTCGTGCGGGGACAAGGAGTCGCGACTGCGGTGCGCACGGGGCACGCCGACCCCGCGCTCGCGGCTGGCCGCGCGGACGCACTCGATCAGCAGCGGCGAGTCGCACAGTTTGGCGAGCTCGTACGCCTCGTTCAGCCAGCTCCGAGGTTCGCCGGCGAACTTGGCGGCCGTCAGACAAGCCCGCAGCAGATCGGGCTGATCCTGACGCCGGCGAGCCAGATCGGCGCCCACCCGGGTGTAGAGCGCGTCGTGGTTGGCCGCCCCACGGGCGAGAAAGACGAGCTCCATGGTCTTGGGGGACGCATCGCGCCGATGCAGTTCCTCGATCTCGTCGAGCAACTGGACCGCGGCGGCGCGCTCACCCGAGCACGCCGCGATCTCCAAGGCACGCAACAGAAAGCGCTCCAGCCCCAACCGGTCGCCGGCGCTACGGTGACGCCGCAGCACACGCAGCGCCAAGCTCGTCGCCTCGACCGGGCCGGCCACCTGATGCGCCAATCCGACCTCCACCCAACCGCGCAGGCCGACCAGCCGCTCATGCCGGTTCACCGCGGTGAGCCACTCGTCGGCTGCTCGCACATCGCCACGCGCGGAACAGATCTCGGCCGCGAACAACCGGCCAGCGCAATGAACCAGCGTGCTCACGGAACCGCTGAGGTGCAGTTCGCGGGCCGCCGACAGCGCGGCCGACCAGTCGCCGCGCGCATAGCCGCGAACCACCCGCTGGTACGCGGACAGGACGCCGGCACCCGGCGCCCGGTAGCGATCGCCGAGCACCACCTCGAACGCGGTGGCCAGGTCTCCGACCGAGGTCGCCTCGATCAGGACGTCGAGCAGCGCCGCCGGATCGTCGGTTTGCCTCGACTCACGCAGCGCCCGCTCGCAGGTCCGGCGGTCGCCCACGATCGCGCTGGACACCGCCGCGACGTCGGCGGCGGAGAGCACGGTGCCGGCCGACCGACTGTCGGCCAGGCGGCGCACCGCCCCGTACCCGTCGATCAGGTTGGGCAGCGGCTCGCCGAGTACGCGCCGCACGGCCCGCCTCGGCAGCGCCCGACCGACGTGCAGTGTCGCCATTATCGCGATGGCCCGCAGGTCGGCTCGCACCATCGGCGACGGCGAGCCGAGCACCTCCGGCTCGGCGAACAACTCGTAGACGACGTCGTAGCGGCCGGTTCGCAGCACCAGACGAAGCAGGATCGGCAGCACGCGCGCGTGTTCGCGATGCCAAGGGCCGAGCCGCCGCAGCGCCGCCGCGTACCACCGGACGGCCTGTTCGGTCCGGTCCTGTTCGGCTTCCTCCGCGCGACGCACGAGCCAGCGGGCGACCTCGTCGTCCGCATCGAGCGCGGATCCCGCACGGGCCACGTGGTCAGCCAGGACGGACGCCTCGACCGACTCACCACCGCGCATCCGGGCGAGCAGGTCGGCGGCGATCGCGGCGTGCAGCCGGCCCGACGCCTCAGGCCCGATGTCCGCGACGATCGCGCCGGCCAGCGCCGCGCAGCGGCAGCGGACGCGACCGTCGGGCCCGACGTCGAGGACACCTTCGATGATCAGGCGGTCGAGCGCCCGGCCGAGGTCGCGCAGTTCCGTGTCGAGGACCCTCGCGAGCAGCGGTAGGTCGTCCACGGTGAGCCGGCCGAGCACGGCAACGGTGGTGACCAGGTCCCGCTCGTCAGCCGCCAGCCGGCCGACCCGGCGCAGCAGCCAGTGGCCGTCGGGCAGCACGATCGGCTCGGCCGGATCGCGCAGGCACAGCCGGTCGTGCAGCACGGTCAGCTGGTCACGGTCCTGAAGGTGCTCGACCGTGGCCAGCGTCGTGCCCGGATTGCCGAACAACGGCCCCAGGGCGTCGTGCAGGGCGACGAGCAGCGACTCGTCCGGCGGCGCCGCGATCCGGCCGACCAGGGACTCGACGCAGTGGTCGGGCAACGGTCCCAGTTCGATGGTGTCGTCGGCCAGCGTGACCAGCTCAGCCACGCCGGGCGCCAGGTCGCCGGTGTCCCGGAAGGCCACCACGACCAGACAGCCGGGGCGGCGCGCGGCGCCGAGCACCAGCGCGGGCTCCCGGATGGCGTGCGCGTCGTCGACCAGCAACACCACGCGACGGTTCTGGGCGATGCCGCCGAACAGGGCGGCGAACTCGACGACCATCCGCGCCGTCCACCACTCCGTGGTGTGGTCGGGCACCGACATCAGCCGGGTCACCGCGCCGATCGAGCGGACCAGCTGCGAATCGCCGACCTGCTCGAAACGGTCGCGGATCGCGTCGAGCACGGTGGACACACCGAACCGGTCGTCCGCGGCGTCGGCGCGATCGCCGAACGACACTCGGATCACCAGGTCGGCCGCCGGCAGGTCGTGGGCGATCGCCGCCAGCAGGGTGGACTTGCCCACGCCGACGGGTCCGCGGACGGCGATCAGCCGACCGTGCTCCGCGGCGGCCGCCGCCCGCCGCAGCACAGTCAGTTCCTGGTCTCGGCCGCAGGGTGCGGTTCGGCGTCGCCCCATCGCTCCCCCAAGCGTTGTCAACGATATGCAACGTGACGCAGGCGTACAGTAACCAGGGGTGTCCGGAACCGCAGCAGTGACAGTAATCCTGGGCAAGAAAGCGTGGCTTCGCCGGGCCCGCGCCAGGCCCGTTGGTATCGTTTTCATCGTCGGTCGTGACCATCGGTGAACGGTGAGGATCTGAGGGTGACGCCCACGAACGACGCCGAACCCGGACCGTTGTTCGGCCGCGACCAGATCGTCGACCACATCCTGTCCGCCGTCCGGTCCCCGGCCGAACCGCCGATGATCCTGGTCACCGGGCCGACCGGGATCGGGCGCACCGCCGTGCTGGCCAGGGTCCGCGCGGCCGCGGCCGAACGTGGGATGACCACCATGAGCCTGCGGGTGGCACAGAATGATCGCCACCGCCCGTACGCGGTTGCCTTGCGCCTCGCGGCGGAACTGGCCGCCGCGAGCGACTGGGACGGAACCGATCCGGCCACCGGCACGGCCGGCCAGCTGACCACGGCGCTGGCATCGACGTTGGCCGGCCGCGACGACCTGGTGGTCCTCCTGGACGATCTCCAGTGGGCCGACCACAGTTCGGTGACCGTCATGACGTCGCTGGTCCGTCTGCTGACCGGCGCCTCGATCAGATTCGTCTGCGGGTTCCGGACGCCCACCGGTGATCCCGCCGGCGCCGAGCGGTCCACTGTGGACCGGATGCGGGATACCGGCCTGGTGCGGGTGGTCGGGCTGCGACCGCTGGGGCGGGCAATGGTCGCGACGCTGCTCACCGATCTGCTGCGGGCCACCCCGACACCCGAGTTGACCGCGGCCGTGCACCGGCTCAGCCGAGGCATTCCGGCCGCCGTGCTCGCGACCGTGCGGGGCTACCAGCAGGCCGGCTCGTTGCGGGTGGCGCAGCGGCACGCGTTCCTCTCGCAGCCGAGCCAACCGCCGGAGCTGCCCGCCGACCATCCGGTGTTCGACCATCTGCGGTGGCTGGCCGAGCCCGGCTGGTCGGTGGTCAAGGCGCTGGCGGTGCTGTACCCGTTGGACGCCCCGGCGGTCGGCCTGATCGCCGCGGCGGTGGACATCGACGAGAGCCAGGTCGTCGATGTGCTCCGCGCGCTGCGGACCGAGGGCGTGGTGCGGCCCGGCCCGACGCCGGGAAGCTGGCGGTTCCGCGTGCCGCTGCTCGCCACGGGCCTGATGTCGTGCCTCGGCCCCTACGAACGACGGCGGCTCGCCCAGTCGGCCGTCACCGCGCTCTGGGCCGGCGACGCCACCTGCGAGGACCCCTGCTATCTGCCGCAGCAGCTGGTGAACGCGGGCAAGCTGGTCGATCCCGACCGGGCGGCCAAGGAGCTGCTGGCACAGGGCGCCGCGGCCATGGTCGACGACGGTTATCACGCCGAGCGCTGGCTGTCGGCCGCGGCCGATCTGGAGACCGATTCCGCCCGACGGGCCACGGTGTTGCTCCTGCACGCCGCCACCAGTTGCCTGCACATGATGTTCGACCGCGCGTTGGCCAGCACCAGGACCCTGCTCGCCGGCCCGGTGGGCCACCTGTCCTCGGACGCCGTGCTGGAGCTGGAGATCGTCTACGTCGTGTCGCTGCTGGGCACCCGTGACGTCGACACGCTCGACGCGATCGCCGCGCACGGCTGGGAGTCGCTGCCCGGCTCGGACCAGCACCGCGTGCTCATCCGGGCCACCGCGCTGTGCGCGCTGGGCCGGTTCCGAGAGGCGGACGAGGTCTTCTCGGCAACACGGCCGATCTGGTCCGTCGGCAGCGGCTCGGTCGTCGCGTTCGGCGTGCTCTCCAAGGCATGCACGGCGGCGTTCCTCGGCCGGCTGGCCGAATTCGACGCGCTGGTCGCGGATCCGACCGCGGTGCCGTACTACGACGGGGAGCGCAACCGGCTCGGCCTGATCTTCCAGCTGGCCCGGATTCTGCTGCTGCTCGGCGATCTCGGCCAGGCCAGGGGGCTGCTCGCGACCCACATGCGCACGACCGAGCGACGCCCACTGGCCGACCAGGCCGTCGAGGCCTGCCTGGCCGGCCGGTGGGACGAGGCGCTCGAGCTGGCCCGGCTGCCCCTGGCCAGCGGCTCCACGCTCGGCTACGTGCCCGCGCACACCAGCCTGGTCCGCGAGCTGGCGACGATCCTCACCGCGCGGGGCCAGCTCACGCAGGCGCGCACGCTGATCGAGCAGGCCGTGGCGGAGCAGCCGATCCTCACCCACCTGCTCGCCGCGCCGGCGGCCGAGTTGGCCGGCATCCTCGACGGGCGCGACGGCGCGCGGCAGCTGCTGGTGGACGGGCTCCAGCTGGCGGCCGAGCAGGGGCTGGTGATCGGTGTCGACGAGTTGTGGCTTCGGCTGTGCGAATGGGAGCTGGCCGGTGGCGACACGGAGGCGGCACGGCGGTGTGCGAACGAGATCGGCCCGATCGCCGATCGACTCGGCACCGATCGCGCACGGCGCAACCAGCTGCTGGCGAGGGCGCTCGCGTACCGCGATCAGCACGCCGGCGAGGCGGCCGTGTGGTTGGCCCTGGACCGAGAACAGCCTTTCGAGCTGGCCGGCACCCTCGCCGACCTCGCCGGCCATGGGCTGGCGAGCAAGAAGCTGCTGCTCGAGGCGTACGAGCTGTACGGCGCGCTGGGTGCGCTGCTGCCGCGCGTCCGGCTGCGCCAGGTGATGCGCGGGCTTGCGGTCGCCGTCGGCGACCGCAACGCGACCGTGGCCGAGAGCGAGCGGCTCCTCGCCACGCTGGTCACCGAGGGGCTCACCAACCGGCAACTGGCCACCGTCCTGCAGATCAGCGAAAAGGGCGTGGAGGGCAGGCTCAGCCGGCTGTTCCAACGGACCGGCTACCGGTCCAGGGTGGAACTCGCGACCGCGATACTGACCGGCGAGTATCCGGCCTGACATTCGGTCCGGGCGCGGCCTTCGGGAGGAACAGCCGCATCACGGTCGCGGCATCGCGGGCGTGGCGCAGCTCGGTGATGCGCCGTTCGTCGAGCAGCATCGTGGCCAGCGTCGACAGCAGGTGACCGTGCTCGTCGCCGTCAGCGGCGATCGCGACGCAGATCGAGACGGGGTCGCCACCCCAGTCCACGCCACCAGGGAACTGCAACACGGCCACGGCCGTCCGCCGCACGTGCTGGCGAGCAACGGCGCTGCCGTGCGGGATCGCCGTGCCCTGGCCGACGAAGGTCGACACCGTGTGCTCGCGCTGGTGCATCGCCGCGACGTACGGCTGATCGACGGCGCCGACCCCGACCAGCACCGCGCCGCACTGGTCGATCGCGTCGGCCTTGTCCCTCGCGGCCAGGCCCAATCGCACCGTGTCCGCGGTCAGCACGCCGTTGTCAGCCAGCAAGAGGAACCCCGTTTCTGATTGCCTGTTCCAGCCGTGCGAACAGCGGGTCGCCGAGAAACAGCCGGAAGCCGAGCACCGGCTTGTCCGGCACGACCCGGCTGGTCCGCACGACCAGGGCCTCCTGGCACAGCACGACATCCGCGTCGGCGGGAATCTCGGTGACCGACGCGTGTCGGACCGAGACCGAGTACCTGGCCAGCGCCGCGGCAAGCTGCGACGCCACCAGCACGCTGCTGCCCATGCCGGCGTCGCAGGCCACGACCACCTTGCGCACCTTCGCACCGTCGATCGTCGGCACGTCCTCACTCCCCCGCATCGGCCGCGCGCCGGCCGGCGTCGGCGGTTTCCCGGTCCGCCCGGCCCAGTCCCAGCAGCGCGGACCCCACGGCGAACGAGGTGACGGCGGCGACCGCCACGGCGGTGAGCACCCCGAGGTAGCCGCCTTTCGGCGTGACCGCGAGGACCGCGAGGATGCTGCCGGGCGAGGGCGTGGCGACGGTCCCGGCATCGGTGATCACCGACATCACGATCCCGGCCGCGCCACCGGCGATCGCCGCCAGCACGAGGCGTGGGCGGGCCAGCACGTAAGGGAAGTAGATCTCGTGGATGCCGCCGAGGAAGTGGATCACGATCGCTCCCGGCGCCGTCGGACGCATCGATCGAGGCCCGAACAGCAGGCAGGCCAGCAGCACACCGAGGCCGGGGCCCGGGTTCGTCTCCATCAGGAACTCGATGGCCTTGCCGTGCTCTGCCGCCTGCGCCGCGCCGATCGGCCCCAGCACGCCGTGGTTGACAGCGTTGTTGAGGAACAACACCTTGGCCGGCTCGATCAGGGCCGCGGCCAGCGGCAGCACCTGGCGGTCCACCAGCAGCTGCACGCCGTTGCCCAGCCACAGGGTCACGGCTTCGACCGCGGGCCCGACGACCAGCATGCCGGCGACCGCCAGCATGCCGCCGAGCACGCCGCAGCTGTAGTTGTCCACCAGCATCCGGAACCCGGGCCGGACCCGGGCGCCGAGGGCGCGGTCGATCTCCCTGAGCAGCCACGCCGCGAGCGGGCCGACGAGCATGGCCCCGAAGAACACCGGCACGTCGGTGCCCACGGCGAGGCCGATCGTCGCCACCGCGCCGACGACCGCGCCGCGCTGGCCGTGCACGAGCCGTCCGCCGCTGGCGCCGACCAGCACCGGCAGCAGATAGGTGATCGTCGGTTTCGCCAGGGCCGCAAGCGTCGGGTTCGGCAGCCATCCGGTGGGGGTGAACAACGCCGTGAGCAGTCCCCACGCGATGAAGGCCCCGATGTTCGGCAGCACCATCGCGGCCAGGTTTCCACCGAAACCCTGTGCCGCGGCACGGATCCGGTCGATACGGACTCGATCGACGAGGGGGCGGGCCGTCCGGTCGGCCGCGTCAGGTGGTGCGGTCATTGGTCGCCTCACTCCGCAAAATGCTCCAATGCCGACGCGCGGCGGCGGGGCGGCGTCCGCGTCGGGCCGCGCCGAAGGGGGGAAACCCTCACGAATCGCCTCGACCGCACGGTGTCGTACCTCCGGAAAGGGCACAGCCGGGTGATCGCACGGGACCGTCCCCCGGCGCGGAACTTGGCCGGCTCCGCCGCACCTCCGTATCCATGGAGGCATGACAAAGGTGAGTGGGGACAACCATTCGGCGGGCGGCGACCACCGCCACGTCCTGCTGGCCGGTCCGCGGTCGTTCTGCGCCGGAGTCGAGCGGGCCATCGAAATCGTCGAGCGGGCTCTCGAGTCGCGCGGCGCCCCGGTGTACGTGCGCAAGCAGATCGTGCACAACGCCACCGTCGTCGACGATCTGGCCCGGCGCGGCGCGATCTTCGTGCAGGAGTTGAACGAAGTCCCGGCCGGAGCGACGGTGGTGTTCTCCGCGCACGGCGTCTCCCCGGCCGTGCGCCACGAGGCGACGCGCCGTGGCCTTGAGGTCATCGACGGCACCTGTCCCCTGGTCGCCAGGGTTCACGCCAAGGCGCGTCGCTACGCGGCCCGCGCCGACACCGTCGTGCTCGTCGGCCACGCCGGACACGAGGAGGTCGAGGGAACTCTCGGCGAGGCGCCGCAATCCATCGTCCTGGTCGAGACGGCCGACGACGTCGCACGGCTGTCGCCGGCCGATCCCAGCCGCGTCTCCTACCTCACCCAGACGACGCTGGCGGTGGACGAGACCACCGAGGTGGTGAACGCGTTGCGGCAGCGGTTCCCGCTCCTGAGCGAGCCGGGCTCCGAGGACATCTGCTACGCCACCACGAACCGGCAGCACGCGCTGGGCGCGATCCTCGACGAGGCCGACCTCGTCCTGGTCGTCGGCTCGCCGAACTCCTCCAACTCGGTTCGGCTGGTGGAGATGGCCCGCCGCCAGGGCACGCCGGCCGAGCTGATCGACCGCGCGAGCGACATCCGGCCCGAGTGGCTCGACGGCGTGCGCACGATCGGGCTCACCGCGGGCGCTTCGGCCCCACCACTGCTGGTCTCGGAGGTGATCGCCGCGCTGGGCGAACTCGGGCCGGTGACCGTGGAAGAACGCGAGCTCACCCGCGAGACCGTCCACTTCGACCTGCCGCCGGCAGTGCGCGAAGCCTCCTCCGCACCGGCCGGTGAACCCGCGTGACGGCCACCTTGCTCGGTCGTGCCACCAGTCCGGCACGCCTCAAGGAGTTGCGTCCGGACCAACTGCCCGCGCTGGCGGCCGAGATCCGAGAATTCCTCGTCGAGACGGTCAGCGCCACCGGCGGCCACCTCGGCCCGAATCTCGGCGTCGTCGAGCTGACCATCGCGCTGCACCGGGTGTTCGACTCCCCGCGCGACCGCATCGTGTTCGACACCGGCCACCAGTCGTATGTCCACAAGATACTCACCGGGCGGCTGGCCGCGTTCGACACCTTGCGGACAGCGGGCGGGCTGTCCGGCTATCCGCTGCGCGTCGAGTCACCGCACGACCACGTGGAGAACTCACACGCCTCCACTTCACTGTCCTACTCGGACGGTCTGGACCGGGCGTTGCGGCTGCGCGGCGAGCCGGGCCGCCGCGTGGTCGCGGTGATCGGCGACGGCGCGCTGACCGGCGGCATGGCCTGGGAGGCCATGAACAACCTGGGTGGCGGCAGCGGGCAGGTCGTCATCGTCCTCAATGACAACGGACGCTCGTACGACCCCACGGTCGGCGGTGTCGCCGCGCACCTGGCCGAGCTGCGGCACGGCCGGCACGACGGCCCGAACCTGTTCACCACACTGAGATTCGACTACGTGGGCCCGGTCGACGGGCACGACGTCGCCGCCGTCGAGCAGGCGTGCCGCGAGGCCGCGGGCCGGAACCGCCCGGTAGTGGTGCACTGCGTCACGCAGAAGGGACGTGGCTACGTCCCGGCCGAGGACGACCAGGACGACCACATGCACGGCGTCGGCCCGTTCGATCCGGCGACCGGCCGCCCGACCGGCGGCGGCGCCACCTGGACGGACTCGTTCGGCGCGGCGTTGGTGGACATCGCCGCCGCGCACCCCGAGGTCGTCGCGCTGACCGCCGCGATGTCGCAGCCCGTCGGCCTCGGCCGGTTCGCCCAGCGGTTCCCCGACCGCCACATCGACGTCGGCATCGCCGAGCAGCACGCGGTGACCAGCGCGGCGGGGTTGGCCATGGGTGGCCTGCACCCGGTGGTGTGCCTGTACGCCACGTTCCTCAACCGGGCGGTCGACCAGGTCATGATGGACGTGGCCATGCACCGGTTGCCGGTGACGTTCGTGCTGGACCGCGCCGGGATCACCGGCCCGGACGGCGCCAGCCACCATGGCATGTGGGACCTGGCCCTGTTGGGGGCGGTGCCGGGCATGCGTGTCGCGGCGCCCCGGGACACCGTCGAACTCGCCGCGCTGCTGGCCGAGGCGGTGCGGACGACGGACGGTCCCACCGCACTGCGTTTCCCGAAGGCGAAAGCCGGTCCGGCCATCCCCGCGCTCAACCGGATGGACGGTCTGGACATCCTGCACCGCAGCAGGTCCCGGCCGCTCGACGTCCTGCTGGTGGCCGCGGGCGTGCTCGCCGGGCCGGCGATCCAGGCCGCGGAATCCCTCAGCGACGACAACATCGGGGTGACCGTGGTCGATCCGCGCTGGCTGCTGCCGATAAATCCGACCCTGGTGCATCTCGCGTCTCGGCACCGGCTGGTCATCTCGGTCGAGGACGGCCTGCGCACCGGTGGCGTCGGGACGGCGCTGGCGCAGGCGTGCGTCGACGCACAGGTGCGGACACCGGTGCACAGCATCGGACTGCCCGGAAGCTTTCTGCCGCACGGAGACCGGTCGGCCGTTCTCGCCGATCACGGCCTGACGGCCGCCGCCATGGCCGAGACGATGCTGTCGCTGCACCACGGTTGGGCGCAGCGAGACCTGGAGGGAACACGATGACGGCACAGGTTGCGCTCGGTATGCCCGCGATGCCTCCTCCCGTACTGAGCGAGCGGCGGCGGACCCGGCAACTGCACGTCGGCACGGTCGGCGTCGGCAGCGACTACCCCGTCTCGGTCCAGTCCATGACCACCACCCTGACCGCCGACGTGAACTCGACGCTGCAGCAGAT
>DATJJB010000635.1:0-16279 GCA_035492655.1 Kutzneria sp.
GCGGCCCTCCGCGAGATCCTCGCCGCCGACTGGAACACCCCGCCCACCGTCAAGGTCTCCCCGCACCCGGGCGCGTTCTGGCGTTAGAACAGCAGCCCGAGGTCTTCGGCGGGTGGTTCTTCCAGTGACAGCAGGAATCGCTTGCGGGACAGGCCACCGGCGTAGCCGGTCAGACGGCCGCTGGCGCCGACGACGCGGTGGCAGGGCACGATGATGCTGATGGGGTTCCAGCCGTTGGCGTTGCCGACGGCCTGAGCGCCGGCGGGGTCGCCGAGGGCGGCGGCGAGTTGGCCGTAGGTGCGGGTCTCGCCGTACGGGATCGTGACGAGCGCGTCCCAGACGGCGAGTTCGAAGTCGGAGCCACGAGGGGCCAGTTCGAGGGAGAACGAGGTCCGGGAACCGGCGAAGTACTCGCCGAGTTGGGCAATCGCCTCGGCGAAGCCGGTGTCGTCCCGCTCCCCCAACGGAATCCGCGGCGTGCGGCGGTGGCCGTCGAAGTACAGGCCGATCAGCGCGGAGCCGTCGGCGACCAGGGTCAGCGGTCCGACGGGCGACTCCGTGATCGTGTGCCGAACGCCCATGGCCCCACACTAGCGACCACCATGGCCCCGGCGACGACCACGATGGCGGCCCAGTCCAGCCACGCCAGCCGCTGCCCGAGCACGACGAACCCGACCAGGGCGGCCAGCACCGGGTTGACGCTCATGAACAGCCCGAAGAACTGGGTGGGCACCCGCCGCAGGGCGAACAGGTCGACCAGGAACGGAATGGCGGACGACAGCACGCCGGCGGCCAACGCCTCGCCGAGCGAATACGGGGTCGGCGGGTGCAGCACGAGCACGACGAGTCCAATAGGGACATACACGAGGGCGGAAATCAGGGCAGCGGCGGCAGATCCCTGCGCCCCGGGCAGCCGCTCCCCCACGGTCCGGTTCAACAAGATGTAGCACGCCCAACAGGCGGCGGCGAGCAGCGCCAGCCCGATGCCGAGGTAGTCGGTACTCGCCTGCGGACGAGCCAGCACGATCGCGGCCGGAGCGGCAACCAGGGCGCAGATCACGTCGACCAACCGCCGCGAGCCGGCCAGCGCGACGGCGATGGGCCCGAGGAACTCGAGCGTGACGGCGAGCCCGAGGCCGAGGCGGTCGATCGCGGTGTAGAGGGACAGGTTCATGGTCGCGAACACCAGCGCCAAGGCCAGCACGGGCCGCCATTCCCGGCCGGTGAACGACCGTAATCGCGGCCGCCCGGCGGCCAGCAGCACCGCGCCGGCCACCCACTGCCGGACGGCGACGACGCCGGCCGGCCCGATCACCGGAAACGCCAGCGCCGCCGTCGCGGCCCCGACCTGGCTGGACAGCGCGCCGCCCAGCATCATCGCCATGCCCCCGACCCGTTCCGTCGCCATGACCGCAGCCTGCGCGGGGCCGGCGCATACGCAAAATGCATGCGACACGTCATCTATACGATAAACGCATGGATCTCGAACTGCGTCAGCTTCGCTGCCTGGTCGCGATCGTGGACACCGGCACGTTCACCGACGCCGCGATCGAGCTGGGCGTCTCGCAGGCGGCGGTGTCCCGCACGCTGTCGGCCCTTGAGCACGTGCTCGGCGTGCGTCTGCTGCACCGCACCAGCCGTTCCGTCACGCCGACGACCGCGGGCGTGCAGGTGCTGGCCCGTGCCCGGCAGCTGCTGGCGGAGGCCGACAACCTGGTCCGTGAGGCCACGACCGGCCACACGCGGCTGCGCATCGGCCACGCCTGGTCGGCGATCGGCCGGCACACGGCCGAGTTCCAGCGCCGCTGGGCGGCCCGGCATCCCGGCGTGGAGCTGCTGTTCATCCGCACGAACACGACGACCGGCGGCCTGGCCGAGGGCCTGTGCGATCTGGCCGTCGTGCGCACCCCGATCGACCGCCGGCGCTATTCGCACGCCACGGTCGGCAGCGAACCCCGCTACTGCGTGATGGCGGCCGACGATCCGTGGGCCAAGCGGCGGTCGATCACGCTGGCCGAGATCGCCGACCGGGACCTGCTGGTCGATCGCCGCACCGGCACCACGACGGCCGACCTCTGGCCGCCGGAGCACCGCCCGAAACTGGTGCCCACCAACGATGTCGACGACTGGCTGGCCACCATCGCGGCCGGCCACTTCGTCGGCATCACACCGCAGGCCACGGTCACCCAGTACCGCCGGGACGGCATCGTCTACCGCCGCGTGCGGGACGCGCCGCCGGTCCCGGTGCAGCTGATCTGGCGCCGCCACGACCCGCATCCGGCCACGCACGCGGCGATCGCCCTGCTCACGGAGCTGTACTCACCAGGAGCCGCACACTGATGACGCCGACCGTGCGGCCGACACGACCGCGCTCCACGGCGGCAGGCACTCCCCGAACACCGGCCGCTGGAGCCAGCTTCGCTCTTCTCCGTCACCGGGCAACGGAATCACGGTGCCGGTGGGCAGAAATCCGACCTGGATCCGCACCAGGTCGGCCCATGTCGAGGCACGGAGCCGCGTCCGGGCCTGGGTGATGAAGATCCACTCTCGCTGCCGGCCGACCGCGAGGATGATCGGGGCCCGCAGCAGGCAGCGGGTCAGGATGCCGTTGACCTCGGCGGCGAAGCCGGCCCGCATGATCAGCGCGTCCGCGTGGTCGCCGACGACGATGTGGTCGCCGGCGAAAAGCTGGACCTCGGCACCGGTGTTGGCGACTGCGGTCATGGCTGCCTCTCCCGACCGGACTCCGCCTGAGCACGCCACGAATGCCGGTCTTTCTCGGACCGACCCAAGCTAGGCCTGGCCGGTACACCGCGTCGAGACGAGCACACGACGACTGGGCAATCGACTCAACCACAAGGGATTGCCGTGACACCGGGTGCCATTGTCCACAGTGGATCTCGCCGCGCCGGTGCGGCGAGATCCACCGGCGCCGTCAGCGGGTGCGCTCGAGCAGCGCGAACAGGTTCTCCCAGTGCCGCTGCTCGCCGGCCGCGTGGTACGCGGGCGTGTCGGTCATGGTGAAGCCGTGGTCGGCGCCCTCGTACACCTCGGAGGTGTAGGTCACGCCGGCCTCGTCCAGCGCGCTCTCCAGCAGCTTGATCTGGTCGGCGTCCATCGAGTGGTCCTGGTCGGCGTGTCCGAAGTAGACCTCCCCGGTGATGTTGCCGACCGACAGGTGCGGGCTGTCGGGCTGGTCGGTGGCCAGCCGGCCGCCGTGGAACGAGGCGATGGCCTTGACCCGGTCCGGCAGCGCCTCGATCACGCGCAGCGCGTTGGTGCCGCCCATGCAGTAGCCGGTGATCACCACCGGACCGGCCTCGACGCCGTCCTGCGCGGTCAGGAAGTCGATGTACGCGCCGGCATCGCTGGCGATCACCTCGGGAGGCAGCGCGCCGTTCAGCGGCGTGATCTGTCCGAACAGCGCGCCCCGCTTGTCCGGGTCGCCCAGATCGGAGAGGTCGAACAGCGGCGCGCGGCCGCCGCGGTAGAGCAGGTTCGGGGCCAGCACGGAGTAGCCCCGCGCGGCGATCGCGTCGGCCATCTCCTCGATACGGGGCCGCAGTCCGAAAGCGTCCATGAACAGCAGCACCCCGGGACCGCCGCCGTCGCCCACCACCAGGTACGAGTCGGCGACGCCGTCCGGGGTCGCCACGTCCACCATGCCCTTGCGCATGTCACTCCGCTCGCGGTCGGGAAAAACGTTGTGCGTTCAACCTACCGCTGCGCGAGCAGGACCTTGCCGACCGCGTCGCCGCTCTCCACCCGCCGGTGGGCGGCGACGATCTCGTCCAGCGGGTAGCGGTCGGCGATCGGATGGGTGAGCGCGTTGTCGGCCAGCAGCCGATTCACGTGCTCGGTGGCGGCCCGCAAGGCCGGCGCCGGCATGGTGAACACCTGCACCGCGCGAATGGTGACGTTTCGTCGCATCAGCGGATAGAACGGCAGCGCCGGCTCGGTCACGGCGTCGGAGCCGTAGGCCACGATCGTCCCGTTCGTCGCGATCACCGCCGACGTCAACGGGAGATTCGCCCCGAACGCGACATCCACCACCCGCTGCACGCCGCCGCCGGACAGGGCCAGGATTTCCGCCGCCGCGTCGGCCGACCGGTAGTCCACGACGTGATCCGCACCGGCGGCCAGCGCCGCCTTCTGCTTGTCCGGCGTGCTGGCGGTGGCCACCACCGTGGCCCCGCCGTGCTTGGCCAGTTCGATGGCGTAATGACCGACCGCCCCGGCCCCGCCGGTGACCAACACCGTCTTGCCGGACACCGGGCCGTCGACGAAGACTGCCCGATGAGCCGTCAGAGCCGGCACGCCCAGACACGCACCCACGTCGAAAGAGGTGTTGTCCGGCAAGGCGATGGCCCGATCCGCCGGCACGACGACGTAGTCGGCCGACGTTCCGCAGGGCGTTCCCTGGTTGGCGCAGTGCAGCCAGACCCGCTCGCCGAGCCGGGCGTTCGGGACACGTGGGCCGATCCGGTCGATCACGCCGGCCCCGTCGTCGCCGGGGATCACCCGCGGCTCGGTCATGGCCCGGCCGCCGGCGCCGGCCCGGCGCTTCACGTCCGCCGGGTTGATACCGGTGGCCGACAACCGGACCCGCACCTCGCCGATACCCGGCTCCGGGTCGGGCAGTTCCCCCACCACGAGCACGTCCTCGGCCGGGCCGACCCGGTCGTACCAGGCCGCCCTCATCTCCAGAACTCCGCCAGCGCGTCGGCGACCAGGCCGGGCTGTTCCAGCGTCTGCATGTGCGGCGTGCCGGGCAGCACGCGGAACCGCGAACCCGGGATTCTGGCGGCGATCCCCTGCATGATGCCCGGCGTGGTGGACACGTCGGCCTCGCCGGCCAGCACGAGTGTCGGCACCCCCAGGGCGGCCAACTTTCCTTGCACGTCAAGGCCCTTGAACGCGCGCCAGGCAGCAGCCCAGTCGACGGGGTTGCCGCCGAGCACGCGTTCCCTCGCGTACCGCACGCTCGCGCCGTTCACGGCGAGGGCGTCCGCGGTGAACCACCGCGTGAGCGACGGGGCGACCTGCGCCGCCATGCCGTCGTTCTCCCCGGACAACGCCCGGCCCTCGAAGGCGTCGAACGGGAAGTCCGTGGTCGCCAGCAGCGCCAGCGATGCGAACCGCTCCGGGGTCCGCACGGCTGCCGTCTGCGCGATACCGCCGCCGAAGGACAGCCCGACGACGTGCGCCTGCTGCACGCCGATCGCGTCCAGCACGCCGACGAGGTCGCGGGCGGTGTCGGCCATCGTGTAGGGGCTCGGCGACCCGGTGGCCACGCCGTGACCTCGCACGTCGTAGGCGAACACGCGCCGGCCGACGGCCAGCGCGTCCATCACCGGCTCCCACATCTGGTGATCGAGGCCGAGCGCGTGTACGAGCAGCACGGCCGGCCCGGTGTCGCCGCGCTGCGCGACCACGGTGTCGTGGTCGGCCAGGCGCACCCGGTGCAGCTGGGCCGGCGGCTGGGCGTCGGCCACATCGGCCAAGGAGGTGACGGTCATGTCGACTACGATCGACCGCCGCCGGCCATATGTCCAAGACCTGAACAAGCTGATGGTCAGACTTTTCAGATATCACCGTCCAGGGCGAGCGACGGGTGCCCGACCATGAAGTCGATCAGCGTCTCCAGTGCCGGCGCCGGTCGTCGATTGGCCGACCAGGCCAGTGCGGGCGTCCACACCGGCTCCGGGGTCAGCTCCACCACTCGCACCGCCGGTCCCGGTGACTCGGCCACCGAACGCGGCATGATCGCCGCCGCCAGTCCGACGTTCACCAGCGCACGAGCCGTGGTGTAGTCGCGCGTCTCGAAGCGCACCCTGGGCTCGACACCGGCCGCGGCCAGCGCGCCGACGATGATGTCCCCCACCGCCGAGCCGGGCGGATACCTGATCAGGTCGACGCCGTCCAGCTCGTCGACGTCGATGCGCCAGCGCTTGGCCAGCGCCGTGTTCTCGCCGGTGACCAGCACCAGCGGTTCCGCGCCGAACGAGTGGGCCACCAGGCCGCGGTCACCGGGCGGCGGCGGGGCCGCCAGCGTCACCACGTCCAACCGGCCGGCCCGCAGCCCGGCCAGCATCTCGACGGTGTTCTGCTCCTGGAGCTCGATCTCGACCGACGGGTAGGTCGCCGAGAACGCGGCGAACACCACGGCCAGCCGGGCGGTCAGGCCGCGGGCCACGCCGAGCCGGACGTGGCCGCGCACGCCGCCGGCCCAGCCCAGCATCTCCTCCTCGACCGCGACCAGGTCGGACAGGATGCGCTCGGTGTGGGTCAGTAGCGCCGTGCCGGCCGGCGTCAGCGCGACCTTGTGGTTGTTGCGCTCGAACAGGTCCAGCCCGAGCTGCCGCTCCAGCTTGCGGATCTGCTGGGACAGCGCCGGCTGGGCGATGCGCAGCGCCTCGGCGGCCCGGGTGAAGTGCAGTTCCCGGGCCACCGCCTGGAAGTACTCCAGCTGACGCGAACTGATCATAAGCCGAGTGTCTCACCACCCGGCTCGGTCATCACACGAGCAGCACCAGCTTGCCCCGGACGTGCCCGGCCTCGCTCTCGTCCTGCGCCTCGGCCGCCTCGACCAGCCGATACGTCGCCACCGGCAGGGTCAGCTTGCCGGCGGCCGCCAGCGCGACGCCCTCGGCCAGCGCCCCCGGCACCTGCTCCTCGGCGCTGCCCGAGGTGAAGTGCACGCCGAGCTCGCCGGCCTGGCCGTCGGCGATGGTGATCACCCGCTCGGTGCCGCCGGTCAGCTCGATCAGGGCCGGCAGGTTGCCGCGGCCGGAGGCGTCCAGCGCGGCGTCGATCTGCCCGATCGCGTCCACCCGGTCGAGGAAGCCCTTGCCGTAGAGCACCGGGATGACGCCGAGCGAACGCAGGAACTCGTGGTTGCGCTCGCTCGCGGTCCCGATCACCGTCAGGCCGCGCGCGATCGCGATCTGGGCGGCGACGCTGCCGACCGTGCCGGCCGCGCCGTCGATCAGCAGCGTCTCCCCCGCGACGAGCTTGAGCAGCGCCAACGCCCGGTAGGCCGTGGTCACGCCGGTGTTCAGCGCGGCGGCGGTGGCCCACGACAGCTCGGCCGGCTTGGTCACCAGGTTGTCGGCCGAGGCCAGCGCCATCTCCGCGTACGAGCCGGAGGCAGCGCCCAGCACCTCGTCACCGACGGTGAACGCCGTGACGTCCGGTCCGACGGCGTCGACCACGCCCGAGACATCCGATCCTGGGACGGCCGGGAACGTCCCGGGCATCGACGGCCCGAACAGGCCGCGGCGCACCTTCCAGTCGAACGGGTTCACCCCGGCGGCCTTCACCGCCAGCCGGACCTGGCCGGGGCCGGGCTCCGGCACCTCGCGCTCGCCAACCTTGAGCACCGAGGAATCCCCGTGCTCGCGGTACTCGACGGCCCGATACGTGTTCGACATCGATGTTCCTCTCCCGGCGACCCACCTGTTCAGCCCAACCCTGCCGGTTGCCGGCTTGTTCCGCAGATGTTCCGGGTTTGTCGTTCGACGCCGGACGCGCGACCCCGAACCCGCCGCCGCGACTACTGCTTGGCCGGTACGGCCGAGGTGGGGAGCAGATCGTGGACGACGGGCAGTTCGGCAGCTCGCTGCGGCAGCAGCGGCAGACCGCCGGCATGACGCAGCGTGAGCTCGCGGTGCGGGCCGGTGTCAGCGTGCGGGCGCTGCGCTACTGGGAGAACAACCGGATCAACACGCCGCGGATGGCGTCGCGGCAGCAGATCCAGCAGGTGCTCGACGGCGTGCCGGCGCACCGCACCGACCGGGTGCGGATCGGCGTGCTCGGCCCGCTGAGCGTGCAGGGCCGCAGCCGCGAGCTGAGCCTGCTGCGCCCGAAGGCGGCGGCGCTGCTGGCCGTGCTGGCGCTCCAGCCCAACCAGGAGGTCGGTCGGGACGAGGTGATCCACACGTTGTGGGGCGACACGCCGCCGGCCTCCTGCCAGCGGCTGCTGCGCGGGCACGCCGACGCGGTCCGCCGGCTGCTTGGCCAGACGCCGTGGCTGTCGTCGGTGGCCAAGTCCGGCTACCTGCTCAAGGTCGAGCCCGGCCAGCTCGACCTGCTCGACTTCCGGACGCTGGCCGGGCGCGCCGCCGCAGCGTGCGGCGCGGGCGACCTGCTCCGGGCGTACGAGCTGTACACGGCGAGCCTGAACGCCTGGCGCGGCTCGCCGCTGGTCGGCTTCGACATCCGGCTGCGGCGCCATCCCGCCGCGGTCACGCTGATCGATCAGCGGATGGCCGTGGCCCTCGAGTACGCCGACCTCGGCCGGCGGCTGGGCCGCCACGCCGAGGTCGACGCGCGGCTGCGCCGCTGGGCCCCGTTCAGCGCCGGCACGGTGGCTGATAGCTCACATTGGGCAGGTACTGCTCCCACTCGGCCGGCGTGATCTCCGGGTAGACGCGGCCGCAGATCCGCTGCGCGACCTGCTCCGGATCGGTGTTCCACAGCCGCGCGGTGCCATCGTTGCTGGCCGTGGCCAGCGTGTGTCCGTCGGCGCTGAGCGCCACGCCGCGCACCCCCGCGTCGTGCCCGGTGATCACGGCGTACAGGGTCGGCTTGTGCGGGTCGGTCATGTCCCACAGCCGGGCGGTGCCGTCGTTGCTGCCGGTGGCCAGCAGCCGGCCGTCGCGGCTGAACGCCACCGAGTACACGATGTGGCTGTGCCCGGTCAGGGTGGCGATCGGCGTCGGGTGCTGACGGTCGGACACGTCCCACAGCCGGGCCGTGTTGTCGCCGCTGCCGGTGGCCAGCGTCTTGCCGTCGGGGCTGAACGCCACCGCGTAGACCTCGTCGGTGTGGCCCTTGATGGTGGCCAGCGTCGTCGGCGAGCTCGGATTTCTCACGTCCGACAGCCACACCGTGTTGTCGCCGCTGGCCACCGCGATCGTGGTGCCGTCGGGACTGAAGGCGATGTCGTGCACCACCTTGCTCGGGCCGCTCACCTCGGCCAGGTCCCGTGGGGCGGCCGGGTTGGAGATGTCGCGCAGCAGCGCCATGTGGTCGTTGTCGGTGCTGGCCAGCAGCTTGCCGTTCGGGCTGATCGCGGCCGAGGACACCGTGTCCTGAAAACCGATGTTGGTGTGGCCGGGCAGGTCGGCCACCTTGGTGCCGCCGAGGTCCCACAGCTCGGTCGAGTTGTCGTTGCCGGCGCTGGCCAGGAACCTGCCGGTGGGGCTGACGACCAGCTCGCGCACCGGCTTGTCGTTGCCGCGGAAGCTCGCCCTGGACTCCGGCACGCCGCCGGCGGCCGGATCCCAGGACCGGATCGTGCCGTCGTTGTCGCCGGTGTACAGCCGGCCGTCCGGCGCGAACGCCACGGCGTTGGCCGTCGTGCTGTGCCCGGCCAGCGGCAGACTGCCCAGGTCCCAGAGCCGGACCGTACGGTCCCAACTGCCGCTGGCCAGCGACCTGCCATCCGGGCTGAAGGCCAGCGAGATGACGAAGTTGGTGTGCCCGGTCAGCGTGTCCAGCCGCACCGGCTTGGTCGGATCGGCCAGGTCCCACAGCTGCACGGTGGTGTCCGCGCTGCCGGTGGCCAGGATCCGGTTGTCCGGGCTGAACGCGGCGGCGGTGGCCTGGTCGTCGTGCGGCAGCACCGCCAGCGGCTTCACGGTGCCGGGATCGCTCGTGTCCCACAGCCGGACCAGGTTGTCGTTGCCGGCGCTGGCCAGCAGCTTGCCGTTGCCGCTGAAGGTGACCGCGCGGATGCCGCCGTCGTGCTTGATCGGCGACGGCAGCTCGCGCGGCTGCCGCGGATCGCTGATGTCCCAGAGCCGGCCGGTGCCGTCATAGCTGACCGAGGCCAGCGTGCGGCCGTCCGGGCTGATCGACACCGCGTTGACGCGCCCGGTGTGCCCGGACAGGACGGCGATCGCGCTGGGGTGGCTCGGATCGGACAGGTCCCACAGCCGGACGGTGTGGTCGTCGCTGCCGGTGGCCATCAGCTTGCCGTCACGGCTGAACGTCAGGCCGTCGACGCCGCCGGTGTGGCCGGCCGCGGCGGCGATCTCCTGCGGGTGCCGGGGATCGGTGACGTTGAACAGCCGCACGGTGTTGTCGTTGCTGCCGGTGGCCAGGATCTTGCTGTCGGGGCGGAACGCCACCACGTTGACCGTGCTGCCGTAGCCGTGCAGCTCGGCGGCGACCTTCGGCGTCGGGCCACTGACGTCCCACAGCCGCGCCTTGTCGTCCTCGCCGCCACTGGCCAGCAGCTTGCCGTCGGGGCTGTAGGCCACCGACCAGACGTTGTTGTCGTGGCCGAGCAGCTTGGTGGCATACGGCGTGGCGAACGCCGTGAGCAGGGCCGAGCGTGCCTCGACCGTCGGCTGCAGCCGGTACGCGGCCAGGGCCAGCTGCGCGGCCAATGCCGGGTTGGCGGTGCGTAGTTGCGCCACTTGGCCGGCGACCTTCTGCGACAGCGCGATGTCCCGCTGCTCGTTGGCCGAATTCTGGGCGCTCACGGCCAGTCCGGTCGCCCCTGCGGCCACCAGCAACAACACCGTCAGGCCGGCGACGAGCTGCCGCAGGCGGCGGGTTGTTCGTCTCGTGGACCGTTGTTCCTCGTCGGCGACCGCGATGCTGGCGTCGAGGAAGTCCTTTTCCTTGGCGCTGAGGGCGTTTCCGCTCGTGGCCGCCCAGTCGCGGGCCACCGCCAGCCGGGTTCCCCGGTACAGCGCGGCCTTCTCCTGGCCGAGCTCGATCCAGCCGGCCGCCGCCTCGCCGAGCTGGGCATGGATCCTCATGCCCTCGCGGTTGTCGGCCAGCCAGTCGCGCAGCCGCGGCCAGCTGCGGATCAGGGCCTCGTGCGTGATCTCGACCGTGTCGCCGTCGACCGTGAGCAGCCGCCGGTCGACGAGCTCGTCCAGCACCGATTTCTCGTCGTCGCCGAGATCGGCGAGCGGGCGGCGGCGCTTCGTGTCCTCGGTGCCCTTGCCGGGGGCGGTGAGCCGGAGGAACAGGCCTCGGACGAGGTCCTGCTGGTGCGGCCGGAGCCCGTCGTACAGTGACTCGGCCGTGTTGGCGAGCGCGCCCTCGATACCGCCGGCGGCCTGGAAAGCCGTCAGGGTCAACGTGTTGCCGCGGCGGCGGCGCCAGGTCTCGCGCAGGGCGTGCGACAGCAGCGGGAGGACGCCGACCTGGCCGTGCGTGTGCACGACGAGCTCGGCCAGCAGCGCTCCCTCCACCGTGCAGCCGACGGCGATCGCCGGCTGCGTGATCGCCTGGCGCAGCTCGTCGACCGTCATCGGGCCGACGGCGATCTGGGCGTCGCGCAGCGCCTCGACCAGCTCGGCGTGGGCGGTGCAGTGACCGTAGAAGTCGGCACGCACGCCCAACACCACCAGCGCGTCGGTGGCGAGGACCTTGTCGATGAACTCCGTGCGTTCCTCGGGATCGTCGCAGAGGGTGAACAGCTCCTCGAACTGGTCCACGACGAGGACGTCCGCGGTGTCGAGGTCGCCGAGCTGCTCGAGCGGATGCGCGCCGGGGGCGATGATCCGGACGGTGCGGTTCGGGTCGTCGGCCAGCAGCCGTGGGATCAGGCCGGCGCGCAGCAAGGAGGACTTGCCGGCGCCGGACGCGCCGAACACGCCGATCAGGCGGCGCTGTTCGAGGCGGGTGGCCAGCAGGTCGATCAGGCGTTCCCGACCGAAGAACCGGTCGGCGTCGCCGGCCGTGAAGGCGGCAAGGCCGACGTAAGGTGAGTCCGGCGCGGTTTCGGCGGCCGGCTCGGGGGCCGGGACGGCCGCGACGGCGTCGCGCCAGCGGCGTTCCCACTCGGCGCTGTCGCCGCCGAGGGCCTGGACATAGGCCAGGGTCACGGCGAGGCTCGGGAGCTTGCGGCCGGCGGCCGCGTCGGACAGCGTGCCGGCGGAGTAGTGGGCGCGGCGGCCGAGTTCGCGATAGGGCGGATTGCCGGCCTTGGCGCGAAGGTCGCGCAGGCCGGCGGCGAAACGGGCGGGGACGTCCTCGGTGTCGATCGGACGTTCTCTCCTCGGCATGCCATGCTCCAGTGGTTCGACGCTGGCGCACAGTATGCCGGGACGGGGCGGGGTGGCGGCCCCTGTCCGGGATTTCGGCTACCAGGGCACTTCGGGCGAACGGAAGTATTTCACGCCCAGCACGTCCCAACGCGGTCCCTGCGCCGCCAGCCGCTGCCGGTAGTCGTCCCAGGAACGCGTGCGCTGCGCCGACCAGCCGATCTCCGCGATGCCGGGCAGTCGCGGAAACGCCATGAACTGCACGTCGTCCCACGTCGGGAACACGTCGGTCCACAACGGAGCCTCGACGCCGGCGACGTCGTTCGCGACGCCCGGCACGAAGGTCGCCGGATCCCAGTCGTAGGAATCCCGCACGCCGTTGTAGCCGGCCCAGTCCTGCCCGATCGGTGTGCTGGCGTCGTACTTCATGTCCAGGTAGACCTTGTCGGCCGGCGAGAGCACCAGTTTGTTCCCGCGTCCCTGCGCCACCTCGGCCAGCGCCTCGTCATCGGTCGAACCGGCCGTTCCCCAATAGTCGGCGACCGCCGTTCCGGCCAGGTCGGCCGCCTCGACCTGGTGCCAGCCCATCAGTTTCTTGCCGTGCGCGGTGACGATCGCCTGCACCCGGTTCACGAAGTACTTGTAGTCGGCCGCGCTGGTGTTGATGGCCTCGTCGCCACCGATATCGAGGTAATCGCCGGGAGTGATGGCCGCCAGTTCACCGATCACGTCGTCCAGCCACTTGTAGGTGATCTCCAGCGGTACGCACAGCGAGCTCCAGCCCGGGTTCAGCAGCGGCGGTGCGACGCCGTCGCAGTTCAACGGCGCGTACGAGGCCAGCGCCGCCGTCACATGGCCGGGGGTGTCGATCTCTGGCACGATCGTGACGTGCCGGCTGGCCGCGTAGCGCACGATCTCGCGGTAGTCGTCCTGCGTGTAGAAGCCGCCCGGGCCTCGGCTGGCGTCCGTGCTGCCGCCGTAGCGGGCCAGCCGGGGCCAGGACTTGATGTCGATGCGCCAGCCGTCGTTGTCGCTCAGGTGCAGGTGCAGCGTGTTCATCTTGTACAGCGACATCAGGTCGACGTACTGCTCGACCCGCGACACCGGGAAGAAGTGCCTTGCCACGTCCAGCATCGCGCCGCGCCAGGCGTAGCGAGGCGTGTCCTGCACCGTCACACCCTTGACCATCCAGGGTCCACTTTGGACCTTGTTGGCCTCGATCTTGGCCGGCAGTAACTGGCGCAGCGTCTGGACGCCGTAGAAGAGGCCCGCTTCGGCCTTCGCGCTGATGTCGACGTTGAGGGTCGTCACCGTCAGCCGATAGCCCTCGGCGCCGAGGCTCTGCGGACCGCCGAGGTTCAGTCGAATGTCACCCGGGAGGCCGATTGTCGTCACCGGCAACCGGAATCCCGTCGACTTGCGCAGCAGCGTCGCCAGGTACTCCCCCGTCGCCGCCGCCCCGGCCGGCGCGACGATCTTCGTGGTCGGCTTCAGCGTGAACGTCTGGCCCGGCGTCGTCACGATCGAGGACGGCTCGGGCACCACTTCGGGCGGCGGTTGCGGGGCGGCTGTCGCGATGGGCGCGAACAGCAGTGCCGCCAGGCCGGACACCGCCAGGCACACCAGTTTTCGGATCATCGCCGCAGGCTATCGGCGTGCTCGCGGTGTCGGGAACCCGCCGACCGATCGATCTCCTGTTCACGTACTGGAACGTATGCTTGCGAGGTGATTTCCTCGCTGGGCCGTTGGGGCGGTGTGAGTCGGCAGGCCGATCTCGGCGGGCCCGTCCACTATGTGGACTTCGGTGGGCCGGCCGACGGGCCGGCCCTCGTGCTGGTACACGGGCTCGGCGGCTCCCACCTGGACTGGGTGCTGCTGGCCGGTCGGCTGACCGACCGTTTCCGCGTCTTCGCGCCCGATCTGCTCGGCTACGGGCGCAACGCCCCCGATCACCGGCTTTCCACGATCGCCGCCAACACCGACCTGATCCGCCGGTTCATCACCGAGGTCGTCGGCGGGCCCGTGGTGCTCGTCGGCAACTCCATGGGTGGGCTGATCGCTTCCCGCGTCGGCGGTTCCTCGGTTTCGCGACTGGTGTTGATCGACCCGGCTCTGCCGCTGGTGTCCCGGTCCCGTCCGGATGTCGCGGCCGTGATGATCCTCGGCCGGCTGGCCTTGCCGATGCTGGGGCGTTCCGTGCTTGCTTTCTCCCGTCGTGGACGCACGGCGCGGCAGCAGGTGCTGGAGACCTACACGCGATGCTGCTTCGATCCCTCCCGGGTGCCGGACACGCTCGTCACCGCGGTCGCCGAGCTCCTCGACCACCGCGCCGCCCGCCCCGGCGCCGACGACGCTTTCCTTGCCTCGGCAAGGACTTTGCTAGCCATCAATCGCCGTGCCGCCTGGGCTGCCCTGCGTGACCTCCCGGTTCCCGTCTTGCTGATCCATGGTGAGCAGGACCGGCTCGTGTCGGTCGGGTCCGCCCACGAGGCCGCACGGCGTAATCCACAGTGGACGGTGGAGATTATGGCCGAGGTGGGGCATCTACCGCAGATCGAGGTGCCGGATCGGGTGGCGGCCGTCGTGCGGGAGTGGGTCGATCAGGGCTAGGACAACCGGCCGAGGCCGGCCACCGCTCGGCTGCCGACGGCCTCGTCGTCGCTGACGGGCTTCTCCGGTCGCCACACCGCGGTGAAGACCACGCCGGGCTCGACCAGGTCGTAACCGTCGAAGTAGGCGGCGACCTGGTCAGGGGTGCGAAGATTGAGCGGATGGGTGCTCTTGGTGTACATCTCGACGGCCTCCGCGACCGCGCCCGGCCAGTAGTCGAAGGACAGGCTGTGCGCCAGGGCCAGATAGCTGCCCGAGACGCAGGCATCGCGATACGCGGCAACGACCTGCGCCGGGTCGTCGGCGTCCGGGATGAACGGCAGCACCTGGAGCATCAGCACGGCCAGCGGCTTGGAGAAGTCCAGCAGACGCAGCGTTTCCGGGTGGTTCAGCACGGCTTCGTGATCACGGATGTCGGAGTGGATGACGGCGGCATAGGGGTTGTCGGCCAGCAGGCGCTGGGACTGGGCCACGGCCACCGGCTCGTGGTCGACGTACACCACGCGGTTGTTCGGGTCGATCGCCTGGGCCACCTCGTGCACGTTGCCCACCGTCGGAATGCCCGAGCCCAGGTCAAGGAACTGGGTGATGCCCACCTCGGCCGCCAGGAACCGCACCACCCGCTGCAGGAACTCCCGGTTGCGCATGGCGAACTCGCGCGTCTCCGGCAGAATCGCCAGCACCCGGTCCGCCGCCTCCCGATCCACCGCGAAGTTGTGCGCCCCGCCCAGGTAGTAGTCGTACATCCGGGCCGGATTGGGCCGGCTGATGTCCACGGACTCGTCGAACTCGGCCATGCCCGACATTCTGGATCACCATCGACGCTCCCGGCCACCCGCACCCCCGAACCACCTGGTCAAGATCGAGTAGTCGGAAGCGGTGAGGCCGACCCGCGGATCAACCTTGTGCAGCAAGGCATGCCCGCTGTGACGTGCGGAAACCCAGTCCCGGTCGGCCGGGCCGAGCTCGTCGTCCACCCAGGCGAACGGCCGACCGGCGGCGTACTCCACCAGGAACGGCGTCTTCCAGTGCACGCCGGTGGGAACGGGCGGGTCATCGTCCGGCCAGGTCACGACCGGCAGCGGTGGCAGGCCGAGCAGCGGCGCGATCTGGTCGTTCGCGTCCGACAACCACGTGGTGGCCCACACCAGGTCGCACGGCAGCCCGGCCAGGCGCGAGCCGTGGGCGGGGTCGAGCCGGGAGAGCAGCGGATTGGCGGAATCGGTGGGATACACGGGATAGTCGGAGCCGCCGAAGGGGATCAGGACCCCGTCGACGTCGAGGAAGAGCAACACCTACACATACTTGCCCATGCCGCCGGCCACGTCGATGACGGCGCCGGTGATGTAGCTGGCACGCGAGCCGGCGAGGAAGGCGACGAGGCCAGAGACCTCGTCGACGCGACCGAAACGGGCGAGGGGGACCTCGGCGGCGGCGAGGCCGTCGAGGAACTCGGCGCGGTCCTGGGTGGGCGCCCGGCGGGCGTGGATGTTGCCCCACTGCGGAGTGTCGACGAAGCCGATGTTGACACTGTTGACCAGAATGCCGTCGGCCCCGAACTCCTGGGCGAGCGCCTTGTTGAGGTTGAGACACGCGGCGCGGACGACGGTGGTGGCGAAGAACGCGGGATCGGGCTGGCGGGCGTAGACGGCGTTGAT
>DATJJB010000636.1:0-22585 GCA_035492655.1 Kutzneria sp.
GCAGATCGGCTACCGCAACGCCGGCACCGTCGAGTTCCTGCTCGACGAGCGCGGCAACCACGTCTTCATCGAGATGAACCCGCGCATCCAGGTCGAGCACACGGTGACCGAGGAGGTCACCGACGTCGACCTGGTGCAGTCCCAGCTGCGCATCGCCGCCGGCGAGACACTGGCCGACCTCGGCCTGAGCCAGGACGCGATCTACCTGCGCGGCAACGCCCTGCAGTGCCGGATCACGACCGAGGACCCGGTGAACGGCTTCCGCCCGGACACCGGTGTGATCAGCGCCTACCGCTCGCCCGGCGGCTCCGGCATCCGACTGGACGGCGGCGCGATCGGCGCCGGCAGCACGGTCGGCGCGCACTTCGACTCGATGCTGGTCAAGCTGACCTGCCGCGGCCGCACCTTCGAGGCGGCGGTGGCCCGGGCCCGGCGCGCGGTCGCCGAGTTCCGCATCCGCGGCGTCTCCACGAACATCCCGTTCCTGCAGGCCGTGCTGGACGACGACGACTTCCGCAACGGCCGCGTGACCACGGCGTTCATCGAGGAGCGGCCGGAGCTGCTGACCGCCCGGCAGTCGGCCGACCGCGGCACCAAGCTGCTGACCTACCTGGCCGACGTCACCGTGAACAAGCCCAACGGCCCCCGGCCGCAGGTGATCGACCCGTCGGCCAAGCTGCCCAAGCTGAACCTGTCGACCGAGCCGCCCGCCGGCTCCAAGCAGCGGCTGACCGAGCTGGGTCCGGAGGGCTTCGCCGCCTGGCTGCGCAACGAGCCGGGCGTGCTGGTCACCGACACGACCTTCCGTGACGCCCACCAGTCGCTGCTGGCCACCCGGGTCCGGACCAAGGACTTGTTGCAGGTCGCGCCGCACGTGGCCCGCATGACGCCGGAGCTGCTGTCGCTGGAGTGCTGGGGCGGCGCGACGTACGACGTGGCGCTGCGCTTCCTGGCCGAGGACCCGTGGGAGCGGCTGGCCGCGCTGCGCGAGGCCGTGCCCAACCTCTGTCTCCAGATGCTGCTGCGCGGTCGCAACACCGTCGGCTACACGCCCTACCCGGAGGCGGTGACCAGGGCGTTCGTCGAGGAGGCGACCGAGACCGGCATCGACATCTTCCGTATCTTCGACGCGCTCAACGACATCGAGCAGATGCGGCCGGCGATCGAGGCCGTGCGGGAGACCGGCAAGTCCATCGCCGAGGTGTCGCTCTGCTACACCGCCGACCTGTCCGACCCGCGTGAGCAGCTCTACACCCTGGACTACTACCTCAAGCTGGCCGAGCAGATCGTCGGCGCCGGCGCGCACGTGCTGGCGATCAAGGACATGGCCGGCCTGCTGCGCCCGCCGGCCGCCGCGCGGCTGGTCACGGCGCTGCGCAAGGAATTCGACCTGCCGGTCCACCTGCACACGCACGACACCGCGGGCGGGCAGCTGGCCACGTACCTGGCGGCGATCCAGGCCGGGGTGGACGCCATCGACGGCGCGACCGCGTCGATCGCCGGCACCACCTCGCAGCCCTCGCTGTCGGCCATCGTGGCCGCGACCGACCACTCCGCCCGTCCTGCCGGTCTGGACCTCCAGGCGGTGTGCGACCTGGAGCCGTACTGGGAGGCCGTACGCAAGGTGTACGCGCCGTTCGAGGCGGGCCTGCCGTCGCCGACCGGCCGCGTCTACACCCACGAGATCCCCGGCGGGCAGCTGTCCAACCTGCGACAGCAGGCGATCGCGCTGGGCCTCGGCGACCGGTTCGAGGACATCGAAGCCACCTACGCGGCGGCCGACCGGATGCTGGGCCGGCTGGTCAAGGTCACGCCGTCGTCCAAGGTGGTCGGCGACCTGGCGCTGCACCTGGTCGGCGCGGGCGTTGAGCCGGCCGAGTTCGAGGCCGACCCGGGCCGCTTCGACATCCCGGACTCGGTGATCGGCTTCCTGCACGGCGAGCTGGGCGACCCGCCCGGCGGCTGGCCGGAGCCGTTCCGCACCAAGGCGCTGTCCGGCCGGACCGCGCCGCGCACCGTGGCCGATCTCTCCGAGGAGGACGTGCAGGGCCTGGCCGACAACCGGCGGGGCACGCTGAACCGGCTGCTGTTCCCGGCGCCGACCAGGGAGTTCCTCACCCACCGGGACGCATACGGGGACACCAGCGTGCTGCGCAGCAAGGACTGGCTGTACGGCCTGCGGCCGGGCGAGGAGTACTCGGTCGATCTCGGCCGCGGCGTGCGGCTGTTGATCACGCTGGAGGCCATCGGCGAGGCCGACGAGCGCGGCATGCGCACCGTGATGGCCGTCCTCAATGGACAGTTGCGGCCGATCCAGGTGCGGGACCGCTCGGTCGCGGCCGACGTGCCGGCGGCCGAGAAGGCCGACCGCGGCAACGGCAACCACGTCGCCGCGCCGTTCGCCGGTGTGGTCACCGTCGCCGTCGCCGAGGGCGACAGCGTGCAGGCCGGCCAGACCGTCGCGACCATCGAGGCGATGAAGATGGAGGCGGCGATCACCGCGCCGAAGGCGGGCACGGTCGGCCGGCTGGCCATTTCCCGTCAGCAGCAGGTGGAAGGCGGCGATCTGCTGATCGTGCTGTCCTGATCCACTCCGGTGCCCCCGCGGCCGTTACGGCTCGGGGGCACCGGTCTGTCTACTGTGGACGCGACTTCTACGGCGCGCTGCCGCTTCACCCGGTAGAGTGACGAGATGTTCCCCGTGTTGCCGTCTGGCGGCGCGATCTCGTTGGCTGGCAAGGTGTGATTCGTGCTGGAGTTGCAGTCCGTGGCCCAGCGTCAGGGCGCGGTCGTCCCCAAGTCCCCGTGGTTGCCCACTGCCTCGTTGGCGCTCGCCGACCTGGCCGGCCGGGTGTTAGGGCTGGACGTGCGCCGGGTGCCGGTGCGCGCCGGCACGTCGAAACTGGTGGGAGGCATCCACAATCGCGAAGTGCTGCTGGCCAACCGCGCGTTCCAGGCGCAGGCCTTACGTCACGCGCAAGGGCCCGTGCTGACCATCGGCGGCGACTGCGGCGTGGAGACCGTGCCGCTCGGCTTCGCTCGTCAGCGCTACGGGCCGGCGCTCGGCGTGCTGTGGTTCGACGCACATGGTGATCTCAACACCCCGGCCACTTCGCCTTCCGGGGCGTACCACGGGATGGCATTACGCCACGCCTTCGGTGAGGGCGACCGCGACTTCGTGCTCGATAGTCCGATCGTGTCGCGGCGCGTCGTGCTGGCCGGCGCGCGGGCCCTCGATCCCGGTGAACAGGCCATGGTCGACCGCGGTCTCGTGCGGCACGTGCCGATCGAACGGGATTACGACGCCTCCTGGGTCGTGCACGCCGTCACCGCCTCCCGTGCGCCGCAGTTCTATCTGCACATCGATCTCGACGTTTTGGACCCGAGCGAGTTCGCCGACGTCACCTGCCCCGTTCCCGGCGGTCTGTTGATCAGCGAACTGGTTGACGCCATTCGCGCCGTCGCCGCCGTTCGGCCGATCATCGGGGCCGGCATCACCGAATGCGCCACCGACAATCCCGACAAACTCCAGGTTCTGGTCCCGATCCTGCGGGCCGTCGGCGCCGCCCTGCACGCCCACTCCACCGCGCTGCCAGCCCAGGCGGCTGTGCCATATCCGGTCCGTTAGCGATTCCGTTTCCTCTATCGTCCCGCGAGTGACGTCCCCGAGATTCGAGCTCACCGCGGCCTTTCCCGTGTATCTCCAGTTGGAGAAGGCGCTCGCGGCCGGCGACTGGCCGGCCGTGGAACAGTTCTTCGCGACCCTGCCCGACGACGGGATGACCGCGGCCGTCCGGGTCGTGGCCAAGGTCAACGGTGTCGAGGAATTCCTGCGGCGGGTGCCGCCGTCGCGGTTGAGCCGGCTGCTGCTGGCGGCGCGGCACATCATCCATGCCTGGGAGATCCGCAGCGACAAGCTCGCCAAGCACGTGTCGGCCGAGCAGTTCGCCGGCATGCACGAGCAGCTGCGCAGCGCCGAGGCCATCCTGATCGACCTCACCGCGGTCGATCCGTCCGATGTCATGGCCTGGCGCGAGCGGATCACGGTGTGCCAGGGACTGGGGCTCGGTCAGAGCGAGGCGCGGCGACGTTATGACCGGTTGGCCCGGGCCGATCCGCATCATTTCTCGGGCCAGTCCGCTCTCGCCCAGCAGCTTTGTCCGAAATGGGGCGGTTCCTGGGATTCGCTGCACGGATTCGCGCGGGAATGTCTCGACGCCGCGCCACCGGGATCGTTGTGCGCGACCGTGGTCGCCGAGGCGCACCTGGAACACGCGCACAACCTCGCCAAGGACAAGCGGCGGGAGTATCTGGCCGGCGTCGAGGCGGAACTGGACGCGGCGGCCCGAAAGTCCCTGTTCCATCCGGCGTTTCGTCCGGTTCCGGGCTGGGTGGAGGCGCACGGCGTGTTCGCGATCCTGTCCTCCTGGGCGGGCAATCCGCACAAAGCGGCCGTGCATTTCCGTGCGCTCGGCGACCTGGCCAGCGACTACCCGTGGTCCTGGTGCTATAAGAACCCCGCGGGCGGATTCGAGGAGCTCAGATCCGCCGCTGTAGGGGGGAACGGATGATCAGTCTTACCGAGGTCGACGGCGTCAGAACGCTCGTCACGCCGCATGCCGGCCCGATGCGGGCCGGGTTGGTGTTTCGCGTCGGCTTCGCCGACGAACCGCTGCCGCGCCGCGGCATCACGCATCTGGTCGAGCATCTGGCGCTGCACCGGCACGGCGAGATCGACCATCAGGCCAACGCCGCCACGGCCGTCACCACCACGCATTTCTTCACCAGCGGCACTCCCGCTGAAGTGGTCGGCTACCTGACCGCGGTCTGCGAGTCGCTGACCAACCTGCCGATGGAGCGATTACCGGTCGAGAAGTCCGTGCTGCGCACCGAAGAAGCCGGTCGGGGCGTGCCGTCGCTGCCGATCTGGCGCTACGGCGCGGTCGGTTATGGCACGGTCGGCTTTCCCGAGTGGGGCCTGGACGCCCTTGGCCCCGACGACCTCCGGCACTGGGTCGGCACGAGGTTCACCCGCGAGAACGCGGTCCTGTGGATCGCCGGCGAGGTGCCGCCCGGCCTGCGGCTGGCGTTGCCGTCCGGGCCGGTGAACCCGATGCCGCCGCTGACCTCGGCCCTGCCGACGACGCCGGCGTTCTATGCCGAAGCCACCACCACCCTCGCGTTCAGCGGCATCGTCGGCCGGGGGCCGCGGGCCGCGCTGTTCGCCGACCTGCTGGACCGGGTGCTGTTCCAGGCGTTGCGCCGCGAGGACGGCAACTCCTACTCGCCGCACGCCGCGTACCTGCCGCGGGACGCCCAGTTCGCGCAGATCATGGCCGTCGCCGACGCGTTGCCGGAGAAGCAGGCGGCCGTGCTGGGCGGTTTCGTGGACGTGCTGGCCGCGATGCGCGTCGGCCGGATCGACGAGACGGACCTCGCGGCCGTACGGACCAAGACGCTGTCCCGCCTCGACCGGCCCGACGCCGTCGCCGACTCCCTGCCGAGCGCCGCCGTCGACCTGCTCATCGGGCACCGGGGGCCGAGTGTCGCGCAGCTGCGGGACGCCTACGCGGCGGTCACCGTCGATGACCTGCGTGCGGTTGCGATGGAGATGATCTCGACCGGACTGCTTCAGGTGCCGAAGGGGCTCGGCGCCGAGTGGGCCGGGTTCACGCCGGCGCCGGTGTGGTCGTCAAAAGTGGTTCACGGCAACGCGCATGCGTCGTTGGAGCACGAAGGCCAGCAGCTGGTGCTCGGCGGCGAAGGCGTGAGCCTGGTGACCACCTCGGGCGCGATGACGGTGACGTTCCGGGACTGCGTGGCGATGCGCTGCTGGCCCGACGGCGCGCGGCAACTGGTCGGCGCGGACGGCGTGTCCGTGGCCGTCGAGCCGACGTTGTTCGACATGCCGCCGACCGTCATCGGATGGCTCGACGCGCAGGTGCATCCGAGGCTGCGGATCACGAGGCCGGCTCGAGCCCATGTGCCGCGTCCGTCGGCCAAGGTTCCGCCGGCCCCGGTCGGGGTGCCCGTCCCACCGCCGGCCCCGAAGAAGGCCGCGCCGAGGAAGGCCGGCCTGATCTTCCTCGGCGTCCTGACGGCGTTCTTCATCCTGCTCGCGGTGACCGGCACCGTGGCCTTCGCCAATGACGGCAACCACCTGCGCCGGCTGCCCGGGATGATCTTCGAGTGGGTGCTCGCCGCCGTCTGGGCCGGGTCGTTCGTGCTGGTCCTGCGGAAGGGCAGGCGGGCGAAGGCGGTATCGTGAGAGCGATTCCACGGTGCGCCGGGACGCCCCCACATAGGTGAAGGGTTTTCATCTATTGTCTCGCTGGTGATCACGCCCCCGGCCCGCCGGTTCGATCAGGCGGCGGCCTTCCCTGAGCTGGTCGAGCTGCGCGAATCGGTGCGCGCGGCCGACTGGACGGCCATCGAGCTGTTCTTCGCCGGCCTGCCCGACGTCGACATGACCATGTTCGCGGCCAAAGTGGTGGCGGACGTGCGCGATGCGGAGCTCTTCCTCGCCGAGCTGCCGCCGTCACCACTGGCCCGGCGGCTGCTCGGCGCGCGGCTGATCTCCAAGGCCTGGGAGATCCGCACGGGCGCGCGGGCCAAGCACGTGAGCGCGGTGCAGTTCGCCGGCATGCGCGGCGAACTGGTGAAGGCCGAGCCGATCCTGATGGAGCTGACGGCCGAGGATCCCGGTGACGTCGTGGCCTGGTCGTTCCGGCTCACCAGCGCGCGCGGGCTCGGACTCGGGCAGAGCGAGGCCCGTCGCCGCTACGACCGGCTGGCACGGTTCGCCCCGCACAGCTTCGCCGCGCAGAGCCAACTGGTGCAGCAGTTGTGTCCGAAGTGGAGCGGCTCGTGGGAGGCGCTGCACACGTTCGCCCGTGAGTGCATGGATGCCGCGCCCCTCGGTGGGCTGAGCTCGGCGGTGGTCGGCGAGGCCCACCTTGAGCACTTCATGGAGCTCGACGGCCCCGAGCAGACCAACTATCTGCGCGAGGTCACCGTGCAGCAGGAGATCATCACGGCGGGGGAGAAGTCGGTGCTGCACCCGAACTTCGTCGGCGGTTACCACTGGCCGCGGGCGTGCGGGGTTTTCGCAATCCTGTTCGGCAAGATCGGCGATCACGAGCGGGCCGCGGCGTGCTACCGGCGGCTCGGCGACGAGGCGGCCAGCGAGTACCCGTGGGAGCAGCTCTACGCCGATCCGGCGGCGGCGTTCAACTCCCTGCGCGACAAGGCCTTCGGCGGTGTGCGGTGATCAAGGAGACCGAGGTCGGCGGCATCAGGACCCTCGTCGTCCCCAGCACCGGACCGCTCGCGGCCGGCCTGGTGTTCCGGGTCGGCTGCGCCGACGAGCCGCTGTCCAGGCGAGGCATCACGCACCTGGTCGAGCACCTGGCGCTGCACCGGCACGGACTGCTGGAGCACGACGCCAACGGGTCCACCGGCCTGACCACCACGCACTTCTTCACCAGCGGCAGCGACAAAGCCGTGACGACCTATCTGACCAGCGTCTGCGACTCGCTGCGCGACCTGCCGCTGGAGCGGATCGCCACCGAGAAGACCATCCTGCGCACCGAGGAGGCCGGCCGCCCGCACGACAGCCTGCTGGTCTGGCGCTACGGCGCGGTCGGCTTCGGTGCGGCGGGCTACCCGGAGTGGGGCCTGGAGGCGATCAGCGACGACGACGTGCGCGACTGGGCGGCGACCCGGTTCACCCGGGAGAACGCGGTGCTGTGGATCGCCGGCGAGGTGCCGGAGGGGCTGAACCTGACGCTGCCGTCCGGATCCCCGCAGCCGTTACCGGCGCTGACCTCGACGCTGCCGACGACGCCGGCGTACTTCGAAGAGGGCAACGGCAAGGTCAGTCTCACGGCGATCGTGGAGCGGTCGGCTCGGGCGTCGATGTTCACGATGGTGTTGGAACGGGCGCTGTTCCGGGCGTTGCGCACGGAGGACGGCAACTCCTACGCGGTCGTCGCGGCGTACGCGCCCCGTGACGGCCAGAGCGCGACGATCACCGCGATGGCCGACGCGCTGCCGGAGAAGCAGGATGCCGTGCTGGGTGGGCTGATCGACGTGCTGACCGCGCTGCGGGTCGGCCGCATCGACGCCGACGAGCTGGAAGTGGTGCGGGACAAGGCCGTCACCTCGCTGGACCGGCCGGAAGCGGCCCGGGCGATGGTATTTGCCGAGGCGATCGACGTCCTCTACGGCCGGCAGCGGTGCTCGCTCACCGACTTCCGTGCCGAGCTCGCGGCCGTGACGGTCGACGACGTGCGCGAGATGGCCGTACAGGCCACGGACTCCCTGTTGATGCAGGTGCCGCGGGGCAATCGCGTCGACTGGGCCGGCTTCGCCGAGGCCCCGATGTGGTCGGCCAAGGCGACGACCGGCGGCGAGTTCCCGTCGCTGCAGAAGAAGGACCTCACGCTGGTCCTGGGCTACGACGGCGTCAGCATGGTGTCGCCGCACGGCGTGCTGACCGTGCTGTATGGCGAATGCGTGCTGATGCAGTGCTGGCCCGACGGCGCGCGCCGGCTGGTCGGCGCGGACGCGGTGAGCGTCAGCATCGAGCCCAACCTGTACGACGTGTCGGCCGAGACCATCGCCGGCCTCGACGAACTGGTGCCCGACGAGCTCAAGGTGTGGCAGCCGGCCCGTGCGGCCGACCGCATCCCGCAGCGCCCCGCGCCGCCCGCCCCGCCGGCACCGCCCGCGGCCCAGCCGCCAGTGGTTCGCCGGTCGAAGATCGCCCTGCTGGCGTTCGGCGTGCTGTCGGTGTTCCTGATCCTGGCGGCCGCCGGCTCCATAGTCGGCGTGGTGACGAACCCGGATGAGAACTCGGCCCAGCGCTGGTGGCTGAGCTTGGTGTTCCTGTGGATCGGCGGCATCTTGCTGGCCCGGGTCGTGGTCGGGCTGCGGGGCCTGCGCGGGCCGCGTCGTCAGCGGTAGGCGACGATGATCCGGTGACCAGGATCGTGGCCGGGGCGGCCGGGGGACGTCGGCTGGAGGTGCCGCCCAGCGGCACCCGCCCGACCTCGGACCGCGTCCGGGAGGCACTGTTCAGCGCCCTGGAGGCGGCGGTCGGCCTGGACGGGGCGCGGGTGCTCGACCTGTACGCCGGATCGGGCGCGCTGGGGCTGGAGGCGCTGTCACGTGGGGCCAGCCGGGCGACGTTCGTGGAGTCCGACCGGCGGGCCGGCGAGATCCTGCGCCGCAACGCCAAGGGCCTCGGGCTGCCCGGCGCGGACGTGCGGCTCGGCACCGTGCAGTCGGTGCTGGCCACGCCGCCGGGGGACCGGTACGACCTGATCTTCGTCGACCCGCCGTACGCGCTGGGGGAGCCGGAGCTGGCCGAGGTGCTGGCCGCCCTGCGGTCGTGGGCCGCCGAGGACGCGACGCTCATCGTGGAGCGGTCCACCCGCAGCGAGGATCCGCGCTGGCCCGAGGGCATCGAGCCGACCCGCAGCCGTAAGTACGGGGAGACGACCTTGCACTGGGCAGTGATCGCTGCCACGCGGTGAGCCGCTGGTTTCCCTGTTACGGTCCGGCCATGCGGCGCGCGGTTTCCCCCGGCTCCTACGACCCGGTGACCAACGGCCATCTGGACATCGTCACCCGGGCCGCCGACGTCTTCGACGAGTTGATCATCCTGGTCGGGATCAACAAGAACAAGAAGACCATGTTCACCGTGGACGAGCGGATGGACATGATCCGCGAGGTCACCGCGCACCTGCCCACCGTGCGGGTGGACAGCTGGCACGGGCTGACCGTGGACTACTGCCGGGCCAACGACGTCAAGGTGATCGTGAAGGGCCTGCGGGCGATCAGCGACTTCGACTACGAGCTCCAGCAGGCGCAGATGAACCACCAGCTGTCCGAGGTGGAGACGCTGTTCATGCCGACCAACCCGCTGCACAGCTTCCTGTCCAGCTCGCTGGTCAAGGAGGTGGCCGCCTATCAGGGCGACGTGGCCCACCTGCTGCCCGAGCTGGTGCACGAGCGGCTGATCGCACGGCTGGCCGAGCGGGCGTAACTGTCAACCGTCGCGTCACGTTCACTCCTTCTGGTGATCACCTGATCGCGTTACGTTGCCGGCATGAGCTACCTCACGTCACGAGCCGTGAAGGCCCTGCTTGCTCTGGCCATCGCCGTGCTCGGCACCCTCGGCCTGGCCGACGTCAGCACCGCCGCGACCGCCCACCCGGCGGCCGCCCAGGTGGCCTGCGGCAACACCAGCGGCTACCAGAAGGTCAACCTGTCCAGCCTGCCCGCGCAGGCCACCACCACCGTCAAGCTGATCAAACAGGGCGGGCCGTTCCCGTACCCCAAGAACGACGGCGTGGTCTTCCGCAACCAGGAGCACATCCTGCCCCTGTGCGCCAGCAGCTACTACCACGAGTACACGGTGCCGACCCCGGGCTCCTCCACCCGCGGCGCCCGCCGCATCATCACCGGCTCGGCCGGCGAGTACTTCTACACCGGCGACCACTACGCCACGTTCAGCCTGGTCAACATCAACAAGTGAGGTCTGTCCGGCGCTCGGTCCGAAAGATCGGGCGCCGGACACGCCCCCGATCTCCCGGCGCGGCGCGGGTTCAGCGGGCAGACTGGAGAGTGCCAGCCGTATAAGCCAAGAGGAGTGCGACGTGTACCGGGTGTTCGAGGCCCTCGACGAACTCGTCACGATTGTCGAGGAAGCGCGCGGCGTGCCGATGACCTCCGGCTGTGTCGTGCCCCGTGGCGACCTGCTCGAGCTGCTCGACGACATCCGGGACGCCATTCCCCGCGAGCTGGACGACGCGCAGGACGTGCTCGACCACCGCGACAGCATGATCTCCAAGGCCCAGCACGAGAGCGAGACCGGCGTCGGCAAGGCCCGCGAGGAGTCCGAGCGGATGCTGGCCGAGGCCCGCGCCGAGGCCGACCGCATGGTCGCCGACGCCCGTGCGCACGCCGAACGGCTGATCGCCGAGGCCGAGAACGAGGCCGAGCGGGTCGTCACCGCCGGCCGGCACGAGTACGAGGACCTGACCGGCCGGGCCCGGGCCGAGGCCGACCGCATGGTCCAGGCCGGGCGCGCCTCGTACGAGCGGGCCGTCGAGGACGGCCGCAACGAGCAGCACCGGCTGGTCCAGCAGACCGAGGTCGTGCAGGCCGCGCACGCCGAGTCGGCCCGGGTGCTGGACGCCGCCAGCGGCGAGGCCAACCGCCTGCGCGGGGAGTGCGACGCCTACGTGGACGCCAAGCTGGCCGACTTCGAGGATCTGCTGGCCCACACCCTGCGCACCGTCGGCAAGGGCCGGGCCAGCCTGCGCGCCCCGATGTCGAGCACCAGCGCCTCGTCGGGTGCCCCTTTCGACTACGCGCGGGATTGAAAGCCCCTCCCACCTGCTGATTTTCCTTCTGGCCATCTTCTTGAGTACTCTTGACCAGCTGGCCACGGTAAGTCACCCCACCAGCGACACAACCACCATGCCTAAGCAACGATCACACGCGCGCCCCCAGCAGACGGCCGGCCCATGGGTTATCGACACCAGGGACATCGGCCGTAGACCCGGCTCCAGCCGCAGCTACCACCGAGTGGCTCCGGCGCCGGAGGGTCTCGGCTTCCCGGATGTCATCGGGGTCGAGGTCGGCAGCGATGTCGTGCTGGACCTGCTGGTCGAGTCGGTAGTGGAGGGCGTCCTCGCCACCGGGACCGCGCAGGCGGCCACGGTCGGCGAGTGCTCGAGGTGTCTTGATCCGCTGACCGGCGAGGTCGAGGTCCGCTTCACCGAGCTGTTCGCCTATCCGGACAGCGCGACCGAGGCGACCACGGACGAAGACGAGATCTCCAGGCTCGTCGACGACCTCATCGACCTGGAGCCGGTGGTGCGCGACGCGGTCGTGCTCGCGCTGCCGCAGGTTCCGCTGTGCTCGCCGGACTGTCGTGGACTGTGCGCCGAGTGCGGCGTCAAGTGGGCCGAACTGGGCCCCGACCACGCGCATGAGACGATTGATCCTCGCTGGGCTGCTCTGCAGGAGAAGTTCGGCGGGACCGAGGAGGAGAGCTAGTCGTGGCCGTCCCGAAGCGGAAGATGTCCCGCTCCAACACCCGTACGCGCCGTTCGCAGTGGAAGGCCGTCGCCCCCAACCTGGTGGCCTGCTCCAACCGCGCCTGCCGCCAGCCCAAACTGCCGCACATCGCGTGCCCGGCCTGCGGCCAGTACGACGGCCGCCAGGTCGTCCAGCCGGCCTGACCGCCGCCTCCCGGCGAGAAGGCTGAGCGCAGTGGGAGGTAAGGGATCCCGGGGTCCGGCACCGGATCGGACCCCGCTACTTGAGGCGCTCGGTGTCGAGTTGGACCCCGAGCTTCTCGTGTTGGCCCTCACTCACAGGTCCTACGCGTACGAGAACGGCGGCCTGCCGCCCAACGAGCGTCTCGAGTTCCTCGGTGACGCCGTTCTCGGACTCGTGGTGACGGACCACCTGTACCGCAGACACCCCGACCTGCCCGAAGGGCAGTTGGCCAAGCTGCGGGCGAGCGTGGTGAACATGATGGCGCTGGCCGGCGTCGCCCGTGATCTCGGCGACGGTGGCCTCGGCGCGCATCTGCTGTTGGGACGCGGTGAAGAGCTGACCGGCGGCCGCGACAAGGCGAGCATCCTGGCCGACGGTCTCGAGGCGATGATCGGCGCCGTCTACCTGGCTCATGGCATCGACGTGGCCCGGGGCCTGGTGCACCGGCTGTTCGATCCGCTGCTGGAGGCCGCGCCGCTCAAGGGCGCGGGCCTGGACTGGAAGACCAGTCTCCAGGAGCTGACCGCCGCCCAGGGCCTCGGCGTGCCCGAGTACCGGGTGGACGACGAGGGACCCGACCACCGCAAGGAGTTCACCGCCACCGTCTATGTCGGTGGGCGGGGACTGGGCTCCGGTGGCGGCAAGACCAAGAAGGAAGCGGAGCAGAAGGCGGCCGCGGCCGCTTACACCACGCTCAAGTCGGAGGTTCCGCCGGCGGCCGACGCCGGCTGATCTTCGGAGGACGTGGTGCCCGGAAGGGGGCATTCCAGGCGTATCGCCGGGAATGCCCCCTTCTGGGTCTTCCAAGAGGGGACGTTGTCAATGCCGGAGTTGCCCGAGGTCGAGGTCGTTCGCCGGGGCTTGGACGCCCACGTGACCGGTCGCCGCATCACCGCCGTCGAGGTGCTCAACCTGCGCGCCGTCCGCCGGCACGAGCCCGGCCCGGTGGACTTCGCCGATCGGCTCGCCGGCCGGTCCATCGTCGCCGCCGGCCGTCGCGGCAAGTACCTGTGGCTGGAGCTCGACGACGCCGAGGCGATCATCGCCCATCTCGGCATGAGCGGTCAGATGCTCGTCCAGCCCGAGGACGCCGTCGACGAGAAGCACCTCCGGGTCCGGCTCCGCTTCGACGACGGCGGGCCCGAGCTCCGCTTCGTCGACCAGCGCACCTTCGGCGGGCTGGCGCTGGCCGACCTCGTCGAGGTCGACGGCACCGCCCTGCCCGCCCCCGTCGCCCACATCGCCCGGGACCCCATGGATCCCGCCTTCGACCCCGACGCCGCGGTCGCCGCCATCCGGCGCAAGCGCACCGGCGTGAAGCGGGCCCTGCTCGACCAGACCCTGGTGTCCGGCGTCGGCAACATCTACGCCGACGAGTCCTTGTGGCGTACCAAGCTGCACTGGGCCCGGCCCACCGAGAAGCTGACCAAGGCTCAGGCCGGCGCGCTGCTGTCCGCCGCCACCGACGTCATGTCCGAGGCCCTCGCCGCCGGCGGCACCTCCTTCGATGCCTTGTACGTCAACGTGAACGGCCAGTCCGGCTACTTCGACCGGGCGCTGGCCGTCTACGGCCAGGAGGGCAGGGCCTGCCGCCGCTGCGGCGCCGTCATCCGCCGCGATCCCTTCATGAACCGCTCGTCCTACTCCTGCCCCAAGTGCCAGCCCATGCCTAAGAACCCGCACGTGTAGTCACTTCGGCCGGTTCGCCAGCCAGCGGTCGAAGTCCTCCGGCGTGCGGACGCCGTCGTCCAGCACCGAGCGGTAGATGGTGTAACTGCGTACCGTCTTGCCGTAGTCGGGGTTGTCGGCCCAGGCCTGCTTGATCGCCAGGATCGCCCGCCGGGTCTCGGTCGTCAGCCGCGGCGGCAACGTCTTGACATGCTCGAGGTCGGGTTGGCGCGCCGGCTCGTCCACGAACCAGATGTCGAAGTTCCACTTGTGCCCCTCGGCCGAGCCGTAGCCCAGCCCGAGGTACAGCCCGTCCGGATACTGCTCCGGCTCCACGTTCCAGCGGCCCGTGTCGTTGCGGAACTGCACCTTCCAGATCCGCTCGTGCCCGGCCAGCTCCGCCCCCAGCCGCGCCACCGCCGCCACGTCCAGCTGGTCGCACGCCACCGTGATGTCCACGTCCCGGCGCACCATCAGCCCCAGCACCGAGCTGCCCGTGTGCACCGCCTCCCCGAACGCCGCCAGCCGCCCGTCGATGTCCAGGTCCGTGCACACCGCGTGCGCCTCGATCTGGAGCTTTTCCTGCCGTACGAACAAGTCCTCCGTCATCACGGCCCGGATTCTGCCAGCGTGCCGGATGTGAGGAGTGCTTTCCGCACCTACGACTTGCGCAGTAGTGCGCATTGCGGAATAGTGGGCGCAGCGCATCACCGGGAGGTTCGGTTGGACACCAGCCAGCTGCTCAAGGGCGTCCTGGACCTCGCGGTCCTGGCCGTGCTCCGGGAGGAGGACGGCTACGGTTACGACGTGTTGCGCCGGCTGCGCCAGAGCGGCCTGGACGAGGTGGCCGACGCCTCCGTGTACGGCACGCTGCGCCGGTTGTACAAGGCCGACCTGCTCACCTCCTACGTCGTGCCGAGCGAGGAGGGCCCGCACCGCAAGTACTACCGCGTCAGCGAGTCGGGGCGCGTTCGACTGGAGGAGTCGTGCAGGACGTGGCGGACGTTCGCGAAGACGATGGATCAACTACTGACCGCTTCCTGACGCGGATGCGGACCGCCCTGTCCGACCTGCCGCCGGCCGAAGTGGACGAGCTGCTGGAGGACGCCGAGGAGTACGTCCGCGAGCTGGCCCGTGACCACGGCGAGGACCAGCTGGAGCTGCGACTGGGCAACCCGGAGGCGTACGCGGCGGAGCTGCGCTCAGCGGCGGGCTACCCGCCGCCGCCGAGCCCGGAGCAGCCGACGCAGCAGCTCAAGGCGGAGCGCAACGACGGCGTGGAGGTGCTGGCCCTGACCGGCCTGGTCATCACCACGGCCAGCGCGATGCTGTTCGGGGTGTCGCTGCGCGAGTTCTACCGGGGCCTGCCGCTGTTCCTGTTGACGGGACTGATCGGCCTGGCGATCTCGCTGCCGATCCTGGTCCGCGGCCGGGGCGGCGTGCACGCGGTCGCGGAGCTGCCGGTGGTCAAGGCGCTGACCCCGTACCTCACGCCGGACCGGTCCACGGTCACCGGCAAGGTGCTGGCCTACATCTACAGCCTGCAACCGGCCTGGTGGCTGCTGCGGGTGCTGCCGATCATGGGGTTCGCCCGCTACAACCTCTTCGGCATGATCTTCCTGGTGCTGCCGGCCGCGCTGATCTCGATCATGGTCGGCTACTACAGCCGGGTCGACCGCCGCCTGCTGTGGCTGGTGGTCCCGGCCAACGCGCTGGTGGGCGCGGCCTTCGTCGGCGTGCTGGGTATCGGCTTCTACCTCTGATCGACGCGCTGGCCGGACAGCCGCTCCAGCAGCGGCGCGACGGCCAGCACCTGGGCGGCCTCCTCGGGCGTGAGCTCGGCCAGCCGGCTGGCGATGATCTCGGCGTCGCCGTGGGTCACGGAGATGATCGTCTCCCGGCCGGTGTCGGTCAGCGTCACCTGGATCGCTCGCCCGTCGTCCGGGTCCTGCTCGCGGGCGACCAGGCCCATCGCCTCCAGGTGGCTGACCATGGTGGTCGCGGTCGGCTGCGAGCACGGCACCTGCGCGGCCAGCTCGCCGACCCGCATCGGCCCGCACTGCAACAGCTGGGACAGCACGATCAGCTGGGTCGGGTACAGCCCGTTGGCCGGCGCGGCCTGCCGCACGGTGCGCAACAACCGGTGCAGCGAGATGAGCAGCCGGAGCGACTGGCTGACCTGGTACTCGGCGGTCACGGCAGCCCTCCACGAACCGGTCACAGCGGATGACCAGGATAGCCCGCTGACCTGGGCCGGTGTCCGGACGTGCGGGAACGGTGGCCCGCCCGACCTCCCGGCGGGTGGGCCACCGGCCTTCCCCTCTCCCCTGTCACCCAGCGTGCCCGCCGGGCCCTGGTCCCGGCATCCGCGCGATGGCGTAGGCGATGGCGTAGTCGGCGGGGCTCTAGGGTGGGCCGATGACGGGAGGCGCGCTACCCACGGAGATCAGTTCGTTCGTCGGGCGGCGTGACGACCTCGCCGCGATGCGCCGGCAGCTGACCTCGGCGCATCTGCTCACCGTGACCGGTGTCGGCGGCGTCGGCAAGACCCGGGTGAGCCTCCGGCTCGCGCACGAGCTGCGGCGGTCCTTCGCCGACGGCGCCTGGTGGGCCGACCTGTCCACGCTCAACCGCGACGCCGACGCGCAGTTGGTCTGCGAGACCATCGCCAAGGGCCTTGGCGTGCACGACCACTCCACCCGCACCACCACGGAAGTGCTCCTCGATCACGTCCGTGACCGGCGTTTGCTGCTGGTGCTGGACAACTGTGAGCATCTCGTTGGCACGGTCGGCGACATCGTGCGAGCGATGCTCACGTCCGCGGCCGGCCTGCGGGTGATCGCCACCAGCCGGCAGCCGCTGGGCATCGCCGGCGAGCACGTGGTGGAGCTGCGCCCGCTCACCGCCGAGGCCGTCAACCTGCTGATCGACCGGGTGCAGGCAACGCGGCCGGACTTCGTGCCGAGCGCTGGCGACCGGGACATCGCGCTGCGGCTGTGCCAGCGGCTGGAGGGCCTGCCGCTGGCTATCGAGCTGGCCGCCGCGCAGCTGCGGACCATCGGCATGGCCACCTTGCTGGAACGCCTCGACGACCGGTTTCGGCTGCTCACCGGCCTGACCGTGGCCCTGGACTGGAGCTACCAGCTCTGCACCGAGCATCAGCGGCTGCTGTGGGCGCGGCTGTCGGTGTTCGCCGGCGACCTCGACCTGGCCGCCGCTGAGCACGTGTGCGCCGATGAACCGTTGACGCGCGGGGGCCTTGCGCGCGAGGACGTGCTCACGGCGTTGGCCGGTCTGGCCGAGCGGTCGCTGCTGACCAGCGAGCACCGCGGCGGCCGGGTTCGGTACCGGATGCTGGAGACGATCCGCGAATACGGCACCAGCCGCCTGGCCGAGCTGGACGATCCGGAATCGGTGCGCCGCCGACACCGTGACTACTTCCAGCGCCTGGCCCGCGACGCCGCCACCAGCTGGCTCGGTCCGGACGAACTGCGGTGGCTGGAACGGATCCGGGCCGACCTGCCCAACGTGCTGGCCTCGATGGACTGGAGCCTGCGCACGCCGGGCGAGGCCACCGCCGCGCTGGACATGGCGATTTCACTGCTGCGCTCCCATTGTTGGTACGTCGTCGGCGGTCTGGCCGAAGGCCTGCGCTGGCTGCGGATGGCGCTGGCCAGCGGTGAACCCCAGCCGACGCCGCTGCGGGCCACCGGCCTGGCCTGGGCGTCCATCGTCGCCGTGTTCCTCGGCGATCCGGCGCAGGCCCCGGAGCTGATCCCGGACACCGGCGACGACCTGGCCGACGCGACCACGTTGGTGGCCAAGGGAATCCGGGCCTGGATCGTGGAGATCGACCAGGACACCGTGGTTCGGCACCTGACCAAGGCCCGCGCGTTGTTCGACCGGATCGGCGCGGCCGGCGACGTGTTCGCCGCCGACCTGTGGCTGGCCTACAACCGTGGCGAGGACACGGCCGAGGCCGCCTGCCGCGAGCTGGTGGCCGAGGCCGAGCGGCTACAGGCCGGCTACTCGCTGGCCAACGCCACCTGGGCCTACGGCACGTACTTCATCCGTACGGATCCGGAGCGGGCGATCACGCTGATCGAGGAGGCGCTGCGGCGGTTCCAGGTGATCGACGACATGTGGGGCTGTGGCTGGACGATGGAGACGCTGTCCTGGGCCTGCGCCGCCGCCGGCTACCACGACCGCGCCGCGCTGCTGCTGGGCGCGTCGGCCAAGTTGTGGTCGGACATCGGCCTGCGGCTGTACCAGCCGGGGCCGTTCGCGATGGGGCACGAGCAGGCCGCCGGCATGCTCCGGGCGGCGTTGGGTCAGCGGGCCTTCGACGCGGCCGTCGCCGAGGGGGCCGAGATGGGCTTCGGCCGGGCGGTGGCGATCGGGGCCCGGGCCGGGCACTCGATGCGGTCGGTGGCGCCGGCCGCGTCCGAGCTGACGGCCCGCGAACGCGAGGTGGCCGAGCTGGTCGCGGCCGGGCTGACGAATCCTCAGATCGCGGCGAAGTTGTTCCTGGGCACCAGAACCGTGCAGACGCACCTGCGCAGCATCATGAACAAGCTGGGCGTCAACAACCGCACCCAGGTCGCCGCGCACATCACGCAGCAGAACCGCTGACCGTTTACACTCGACTACACCGAGTCACGGTCTTGATGCAGGGAAGGACGCCTTACCTGCGTTCAACGCAGGTAAGGCGTCCTTCCCTGCATCGGGTTCGCGGGCTGCTGGTCACACTCCGTTTGTTCGTCCCCTGATCGGGTGGGAGACCTGGCTCACCGCCCCGTCAATATCGCGTCAACGCGGCATATCGACGCGTCAAGACGCCATCAGGTGCCGTCGCGGCCGGTGGCGGCCGATGCAGGCTCATCTCGTTCGCGGTCGCCGTGGGGGTGACCGCTTCGTGAAGGGGAAAGGCGCGCCATGGCCGACCTGGCCTACGCCGTGCTGGTGATCGGCGTCTTCGGAGTGCTCGCGCTCATGCTGCGCGGAATGGAGCGGCTGTGAACGGGGCCGGTGCGGTGGCGAACGTCCTCGGTGGCGTGCTCGCCCTGCTGTTGCTCGTCTACCTGTTCGTCGCCCTGATCAAGCCGGAGAAGTTCTGACATGAACGACACTGTTGCCGGCCTGCTCCAGGTGGCCCTGCTGCTGGCCGCGCTCGCGGCGGTGTACAAGCCGCTCGGCGACTACATGGCCCGCGCCTACCTGAGCGCCAAGCACTGGCGGGTGGAACGCGCGCTGTACCGGGTGGTCCGCGTCGACGCGGAGTCCGACCAGCGCTGGGCCACCTACGCCTACGGCGTGCTCGGCTTCTCCTTCGCCTCCGTGGTCGTGCTGTACCTGTTGCAGCGCCTGCAGACCGTGCTGCCGCTGGGCCTCGGCCGACCGGAGATCAATCCCGCGACCGCGTTCAACACCGCGATCAGCTTCGTCACCAACACCAACTGGCAGTCCTACGTGCCGGAGCAGGCCTACGGCCACCTGGTGCAGATGGCCGGCCTGACCGTGCAGAACTTCGTGTCGGCGGCCATCGGCATGTGCGTCGCGGTGGCGCTGATCCGCGGCTTCATGCGGGCCGGCACCGACCGGGTCGGCAACCTGTGGGTGGACCTGACCCGCACCGTGATCCGCATCCTGCTGCCGATCTCCGTCGTGGTGGCGATCGTGCTGATCGCGCTGGGCGTGGTGGACAGCCTGTCCGGCGGCATCGCCGTGACCACGTTGGACGGTAGTCAGCACACGATCGCGTTGGCCCCGACGGCCAGCCAGGAGGCGATCAAGGAGCTGGGCACCAACGGCGGCGGCATCTTCAACGCCAACTCGGCGCACCCGTTCGAGAACCCCAACGCCTGGACCAACCTCATCCAGATCTTCCTGCTGCTGGTGATCCCGGTCAGCCTGACCCGCACCTTCGGCGTGATGGTGGCCGACAAGAAGCAGGGCTACACCATCCTGTCGGTGATGGCCGTGCTGTGGGGCGGCATGCTCGCGGTGATCTGGTGGGCCGAGGCGCACCCGAACGGCCCGGCCGCGCTGCTGGCCGGCAGTGCCATGGAGGGCAAGGAAAGCCGGTTCGGCATCCCCGGCTCGGCGCTGTTCGCCAACTCCACCACGGGCACGTCCACCGGCGCGGTCAACGCCGCCCACGACAGCCTCAGCGGCCTTGGCGGCGGCGGCGCGATGTTGAACATGCTGTTCAGCGAGATATCGCCCGGCGGCACCGGCACCGGCATCTACAGCATCCTGGTGTTCGCCATCGTCGCGGTGTTCCTCGCCGGCCTGATGGTCGGCCGCACGCCGGAGTACCTGGGCAAGAAGCTGGGGCGCAAGGAAGTCACCATGGCGTCCATCGCCATGCTGGCCATGCCGACCCTGGTGCTGGTGTTCGCCGGCATCGCCGCGGTGCTGCCCTCGACCGGCGCGGCCCTGACCAACCCCGGCGCGCACGGCCTGTCCGAGGTCCTCTACGCCTACGCGTCGGCGTCCAACAACAACGGCAGCGCCTTCGGCGGGCTGACGGTGACCAACGACTGGTTCGAGTCCACGCTCGGCGTGGCCATGGCGTTCGGCCGCTTCATCCCCATCCTGGCGGTGCTCTGCCTGGCCGGCGGACTCGCCGTGCAGAAGAAGGTGCCGCCGTCGGCCGGCACGCTGCCGACCAGTGGACCGCTGTTCGCGTCCATGGTCACCGGAACCGTTCTCCTCGTCGCCGCGCTGACCTTCGTCCCGGCGCTCGCTCTCGGCCCCATCGCGGAGGCGATGTCATGACCACGACCACTGATTCCCAGCAGCGTTCGGTGGAGGAGGTGGACCGCCACCACGCCGAGAACGCGGGGCGCAAGCTCCAGGCCGGCGCCTTCAACCCGCGCCAGCTGGTGAGCTCGCTGCCCGACGCGCTGCGCAAGCTCAACCCGCGCCACCAGATGAAGAACCCGGTCATGTTCGTGGTCTGGGTCGGGTCGGCGCTGTCCACGGTTTTCGCCGTCACCAACCCGACCGTGTTCTCCGTCGTGGCCACGATCTGGCTGTGGTTCACGGTGTTGTTCGCCAACCTGGCCGAGGCGGTGGCCGAGGGCCGTGGCAAGGCGCAGGCCGAGTCGTTGCGCCGCACCAAGAAGGAGTCCGTCGCCCGTCGACTTCGGGCCGACGGCAGCGAGGAGCGCGTGCCCGGCACCGAGCTGACCATCGGCGACCTGGTGGTCGTCGAGGCCGGCGAGGTCATCCCGGGCGACGGCGACGTCGTCGAGGGCATCGCCACGGTCGACGAGTCGGCCATCACCGGCGAGTCGGCCCCGGTCATCCGGGAGTCCGGCGGCGACCGGTGCGCGGTCACCGGCGGCACCACCGTGCTGTCCGACCGGATCGTCGTCAAGATCACGACTCGGCCCGGCGAGTCCTTCGTGGACCGGATGATCGCGTTGGTGGAAGGCGCTTCCCGGCAGAAGACGCCGAACGAGATCGCGCTGACCATCCTGCTCGCGGTGCTGACCATCATCTTCCTGCTCGCGGTCGTCGCGCTGCAGCCGATGGCCATCTACTCCGGCAGCCCGCAGTCGGTGATCGTGCTGACCGCGTTGCTGGTCTGCCTGATTCCCACCACGATCGGCGCGCTGCTGTCGGCCATCGGCATCGCCGGCATGGACCGCTTGGTGCAGCGCAACGTGTTGGCCATGTCCGGCCGCGCGGTCGAGGCCGCCGGTGACGTGGACACGCTGCTGCTGGACAAGACCGGCACCATCACCTTCGGCAACCGGCGGGCCACCGAGCTGATCCCGGTCGGCTCGTCCACAGTGGACGAACTGGCCGCCGCGGCCCGGCTGTCCAGCCTCGCCGACGGCACGCCAGAAGGCCGCAGCATCGTCGAGTTGTGCGTCAAGGACTTCGGGCTGGCCGCCGAGCCGAACAACTCCGAGAAGTCGGCCGAGTTCGTGCCGTTCACCGCACAGACCCGGATGTCCGGCATCGACATCGACGGCCGCCAGGTGCGCAAGGGCGCGGCCAGCGCCGTGCGGGCCTGGGTCACCGAGCACCACGGCGTTGTGCCGGACGAGGTGCACGATGTCGTGGACCGGATCTCCGGCGAGGGCGGCACGCCGCTGGTGTGTGCCGAACTGTCCGGCGGCGTGGCCGCCGTGCGCGGCGTGATCCGACTGTCCGATGTGGTCAAGCCGGGCATGAAGGAGCGTTTCGACGAGCTCCGCGCGATGGGCATCAAGACCGTGATGATCACGGGCGACAACCCGCTGACCGCGCGGGCCATCGCCGCCGAGGCCGGCGTGGACGACTTCCTGGCCGAGGCCAAGCCCGAGGACAAGATGGCCCTGATCCGCCAGGAGCAGGAGGGCGGCAAGCTGGTCGCGATGACCGGCGACGGCACCAACGACGCGCCCGCGCTGGCCCAGGCCGACGTCGGGGTGGCCATGAACACCGGCACGTCGGCCGCCAAGGAGGCCGGCAACATGGTCGACCTCGACTCGGACCCGACCAAGCTGATCGAGATCGTGGAGATCGGCAAGCAGCTGCTGATCACCCGGGGCGCGCTGACCACCTTCAGCATCGCCAACGACCTGGCCAAGTACTTCGCCATCCTGCCGGCCATGTTCGCGGC
>DATJJB010000637.1:0-2210 GCA_035492655.1 Kutzneria sp.
CAACCACGAGGCCGTCAAACGCGTCGTCTCCGACCGCTCGCCCTCGTGGTCGCCCAAGTTCGTCGACTCGCTGCTGGGCGAGCGGGTCTACAACGAGATCCTCGGCTTCGCGTGGGCCGTCAAGACCGACGTCAACCATCCGATGCGGGGCACCCTGGACCGGTTCCTGATCGACTTCGCCGGCGACCTGCAGACCGATCCCGTCACCATGGAGCGGGCCGAGGCCGTCAAGCACCAGGTGTTGACCCATCCCGAGGTGCAGCACGTCATCGGCACCACCTGGGCCAACGCCAAGCGCATGCTGCTCGACGCCGCCGAGGACCCGTCCAGCGAGCTGCGCCGGCGGGTGCTGGAGGGGCTGGTCACCCTCGGCGAGCGGCTCGAGACCGACGACGCCACCCGGGAGAAGGTCGAGGGCTGGATCGAGGGCGGGGCCGCGTACGTCGTCACCCACTACCGGGCCGAGATCCTCACCCTCATCACCGACACCATCGAGCGCTGGGACGCGGAGGAGACCTCCCGCAAGATCGAGCTCCAGGTCGGCCGCGACCTCCAGTTCATCCGCATCAACGGCACCGTCGTCGGCGCCCTCGCCGGCCTGGTCATCTACGCCGCCTCCCAGCTCCTCTTCTAACCACCCTTCCCGGCGGCGCGGCGCGGCGGGGTGCGGGGTGCCACATGCGCTTCTCATGTGGCACAGGGACGCAAGTGAGGAGCGCATGTGACAGTTGGGGCTGGCTTAGGGGCAAGGTCGACGCAGGTCACGGGATGTACACCGAAGGTATAGCCGGAAGGTATACACTCGATGTAGAGTGGCGGGCATGTCGATCGGACTCACCCTGCTCGGCCTGCTGGAGACGGGGCCGCGCCACGGCTACGACCTGAAGCGGGCCTACGACGAGCACTTCGGCCAGGACCGGCCGCTGCACTACGGCCAGGTCTACTCGACGCTGTCCCGCCTGCTCCGGGACGGCCTGGTCGAGGTGGACGGGGTGGAGGCGGGCGAAGGCCCGGAGCGCAAGCGCTACGCGATCACGGCGTCGGGGGTGACGGACGTCCGCGACTGGCTGGTCACGCCGGAGCGCCCGGAGCCGTACCTGCACAGCACGCTGTACACGAAGGTGGTGCTGGCGCTGATGTCCGGCCGCAGCGCGCAGGAGGTGCTGGACGTGCAGCGCGGCGCGCACCTGGAGACGATGCGGGCGCTGACCCGCCGCAAGCTGACGGGCGACCTGGCCGACCAGCTGATCTGCGACCACGCGTTGTTCCATCTCGAGGCGGACCTGCGCTGGCTTGAGCTCACGGCGGCCCGCCTCGACCAGCTGTCCGAGGAGGTACGGCGATGACGGAACCGTTGCTGGCAGCGGTCGACCTGCACAAGACCTTCGGTCCGACGCCGGCGCTGGACGGCGCGGGCCTGCGGATCTGGCCGGGCGAGGTGGTCGCGGTCATGGGCCCGTCAGGCTCGGGCAAGTCGACGCTGCTGCACTGCCTGGCCGGCATCATCCGGCCGGACAGCGGAACCGTGTCCTACCAAGGCACGCCGCTGAGCACACTGTCCGATGTGGACCGTAGCGAGCTGCGGCGCACGGAGTTCGGCTTCGTGTTCCAGTTCGGCCAGTTGGTGCCGGAGCTGACGGCGCTGGAGAACGTGGCGTTGCCGTTGCGGCTGGGCGGGGTGCGTCGCCGTGAGGCGGAGAGCCGGGCGATGGAATGGTTGGCCCGTCTGGAAGTCGCGGACGTGGCGGACAAGCGGCCGGGTGAGACGTCCGGCGGTCAGGGACAGCGGGTGGCGGTGGCCCGGGCGTTGGTCACGAGCCCGAAGGTGGTCTTCGCGGACGAGCCGACGGGCGCCCTCGACTCCCTCAACGGCGAGCGCGTGATGCGGCTGCTGGTCGCGGCGGCCAAGGACACCAACGCCGCTGTGGTGCTGGTGACGCACGAGGTGCGGGTGGCGGCCTACTCGGACCGCGAAGTCGTGGTCCGGGACGGCAAGTCCACGCAGGTGGAGTTGGTTCGGTGACCGTGTTGCGACTGCGGCCGCGACGAAGGACCTGGCAGTGGTGGATCGACCTGACGCTGGGCGTGCGCCTCGCGGTGGGCGGCGGCCGCGCGGGCTGGGGGCGGCTGGCGCTGACGGCGATCGGCGTCGGCCTCGGCGTGGCGGTGCTGCTGACGGCGACCTCGGTGAGCCACATGCTCCAGGCCCG
>DATJJB010000638.1:0-6267 GCA_035492655.1 Kutzneria sp.
GGAGGTCTCGCTGCCCATGACGAAGGCGACCCGGTCGGGGAACTCGGCGGTGAAGACGGTGTTGCGGGCCCCGGCGTCCATGGCGATGAGGGTGTAGCCGGCGTCCCGGAGTTGCTCGGCGGCCTCGGCGGCGGTGAAGCAACGCAGCACGGGAGCGGTGAAAGCGACGCCGGCCGACGCCTTGACGACGAGGGGGTCGATGGTGGCGACGCCCTTGCGCGGCACGACGATGCCGCCGAGCCCGGCGGCGGTGGCGGTGCGCAAGATCATGCCGACGTTGGCCGGCGTGGTGATGCCGTCGAGCAGGAGCACCGAGGCCGGCGGCCGACGGTCGTCGAGTGCCGCGGCCAGGGTCCGCATCCGCGGGGCGACGACGTCGGCCAACACGCCCTGATCCTGCTTGCCGTTGCCGGCGAGCACCTTGACCCGCTGCGCGGAAGCCCGCTGGACCTGCACACCACGGGACCGGGCGGCGTCGAGGATCTCGCGGGCCGCCGGACCGCGAGCGGTGTCGGCGAGCACGACCTTGTCGACCGACAGCCCGTCGTCGGCGAGGGCCTCCAGCACCGGTTTGCGTCCGTACACGGTGACGAAACGATCCTTGGGGGACACATCGGGGGCCTCACGCACGTCAAGCAGGATGGCACAGCGGTACGGATGTGCCAGGATCGGCACCATGCCGGACCGCCTCTCGGCGCTGGACGCGTCGTTCCTGTACCTGGAAGACCAGACGACCCCGATGCACGTCGGCGGGATCGCGGTCTTCCGCAAGCCTCGGACCGGCTTCGACTACGACGGCCTGGTCGCGCTGATCGAGCAGCGCCTGTCGCTGGTGCCCCGCTACCGGCAGAAGGTGGTCCAGGTGCCGGGCCGGCTGGCCCGCCCGGTCTGGGCCGACGACCCCGACTTCGACATCACCTACCACGTGCGCCGGTCGGCCCTGCCCAAGCCGGGCAGCGACGAGCAGCTCAACGACCTGGCGGCCCGGCTGATGTCCCGGCCGCTGGACCACACCCGCCCGCTGTGGGAGACCTACCTGGTCGAGGGGCTGGAGCGCAACCGCATCGCGGTGATCACCAAGACCCACCACGCGATGGTCGACGGCATCGGCGCGGTCGAGCTTGGCCAGGTGATCCTGGACGTTTCGGCATCGCCGCGGCCGCCGGCCGAGAACCTGTGGATGCCGCAGCCGGAGCCGGGTGTGACGCAGCTGGTGTTCGACGCGGTGGCGGAGATGGTGCAGCGTCCGGGCGAGCTGGTGGAGAACGCGCGTTCGGCGGCGATGGACGCGGCGGCGACGGTGCAGAAGGTGGCCGAGGCGGTCACGGGCGTGGTGTCTGCGGTGAAGGCGGCGGCGCGACCGGCGCCGGGCAGCCCGCTGAACGTCCGGATCACGCACCAGCGGCGCTTCGCGACGACGCGCACGAAGCTGGACGACTTCCGCGCGGTCCGCAAGACACACGGCGGCACGGTCAACGACGTGGTGCTGGCGACGGTCTCGGGTGCGCTGCGGAACTGGCTGCTTTCCCGCGGTGAGGCGGTCAACTCGTACCACACGATCCGGGCGCTGGTGCCGCTGTCGGTGCGGGACACCGAGTCGGATAACGGCGTCGGCAGCAAGGTGCAGGCGTACCTGGTCGACCTGCCGGTGGGCGAGTCGAACCCGGTGGTCCGCCTGCACCACATCAGCCACGCCATGCGCGCGCACAAGGAGTCCGGCCAGTCGGTGGCCGCGGACACACTGGTCCGGGTGGGCGGCATCACGCCGCCGACGCTGCACGCGTTAGGCGCGCGGGCGGCGAGCTCGTTCTCCCGCCGCATCTTCAACGTGGTGGTGACCAACGTGCCGGGCCCGCAGGTCCCGCTGTACGCGGCCGGTGCGAAGATGATCGAGATGTTCCCGATCGTCCCGCTGGCCAAGAACCAGGCGCTGTCCATCGGGGTCACCTCCTACGACGGGGGTGTCTACTTCGGACTGAACGCGGACCGGGACGCGATGTCCGATGTGGACGTCGTGGCCGGGATGGTCGAGGAGTCGTTGGAAGAACTCGTGGGAACGGTGGCTGCGTCATGAGGGTGTTCCTGCCCGCCACGCTCGGCATGCTGCACCAGTTGGTGGCCGACGAGGAGTTCCGGCCGGTCGGCGGCACGGCGTTCGCGCTGACGCCGGCACTGCGCGAGTCCTACGCCTCGGGCGACACCGAGGACATGGAGTACATCGCGATGCTGGACGCGGCCCGTGCCTCGTTGCGGCTGCTGGCCGCGGAGCTGTCCGAGAACACGGAGGCGCTGCCGCGGCGCGCGGTCGTCGCGGCCGATGTCGACGACGTGAAGCTGCGGCCGGACCTGGACTACTCGGTGGTCAAGGTGTCGGGCCCGGTGACCATGAAGATGATCGCCTCCGTGCACGTGGACACGGCCGAGGCCGAGCCTGCGGTGCGGGCGGCGTCGGCTGTGGTGGACGCGGCCGATCTCGGCGACCCGGACGCGGAGTTCACCGTCGGCAGCGCCGAGGACCACGCGCTGGCCTGGTACGCGCCACAGGAGTTGCCATTCCTGCTGGAGCTGATGTGATGGGCGGATGGACGCGGTCACCTCGGTACCCCAGCCGTACAACGAGCCGGTTCGCTCCTACGCCCCCGGCAGCGCCGAACGCGAGTCGCTGCGACGGCGCATCGCCGAACTGGAAGGCAGCAAGCACGAGCTGACCATGACGATCGGCGGCCGTCGGCGCATGGCCGGCGGCGAGCCGATCGACGTGGTGCAGCCGCACGATCACGCCCACGTGCTGGGTGTGTCGGCGCAGGCCAGCAAGGACGACGTCGCCGATGCGGTGCAGGCGGCCAAGGACGCCGCGCCGGCCTGGCGCGAGCTGCCGTTCGACGAACGCGCGGCGGTCCTGTTGCGCGCCGCCGACCTGCTGGCCGGGCCGTGGCGGGACACGCTCAACGCCGCGACGATCCTGGGCCAGTCCAAGTCGGTGCAGCAGGCGGAGATCGACGCGGCCTGCGAGCTGATCGACTTCCTGCGCTTCAACGTGTCCTTCGCCCGGCAGCTGATCGCCGAGCAGCCGCAGTCCAGCCCCGGCGTGTGGAACCGGTTCGACCACCGGCCGCTGGACGGCTTCGTCGTCGCGATCACGCCGTTCAACTTCACCGCCATCGCCGGCAACCTGCCGCTGTCGCCGGCGCTGATGGGCAACACCGTGGTGTGGAAGCCGTCGCCGACGCAGCAGTTGGCCGCGCACTTCACCATGCAGCTGCTGGAGGCGGCCGGCCTGCCGCCTGGCGTGGTCAACATGGTCACGGGCGACGGCGCCGCGGTCAGCGAGGTCGCGCTGGCCGACCGGGACTTCGCCGGGCTGCACTTCACCGGTTCCACGGCCACGTTCAAGCGACTGTGGCGGAGCATGGCCGACAACCTCGACCACTACTGGTCGTACCCGCGGATCGTCGGCGAGACCGGCGGCAAGGACTTCGTGGTCGCGCACCCGTCGGCCGACCCCGACTCGCTGGTCACGGCACTGGTCCGGGGTGCGTTCGAGTACCAGGGCCAGAAGTGCTCGGCGGCCTCCCGCGCCTACATCGCCCGTTCGCTGTGGGACGGGGGAGTGCGCGACCGGCTGGCCGACGTGACACGGAGCCTGAGCTTCGGCGACGTCACCGACTTCGCGCACTTCGGCGGGGCCGTGATCGACGCACGGGCGTTCGCCAAGCACAGCGACCTGTTCGAGCGGGTGCGCAACGAGCGGCTGGTCGACATCCTCGTCGGCGGCGTGGCCGACGACCGGGTCGGCTACTTCGTGCAGCCGACCGTGCTGGTCGGCGAGGACCCGCGGCACGACGTGTTCACGACCGAGTTCTTCGGCCCGATCCTGTCCGTGCACGTGTACGAGGACAACGACTTCGCCGCGAACCTGGACGAGGACGACACCTCGACGCCGTACGCGCTGACCGGCGCGGTGTTCGCCACCGACCGCGCCGCGATCGAGCAGGCGCACCGGGCGCTGCGCTTCTCCGCCGGCAACTTCTACGTCAACGACAAGCCGACCGGGGCCGTGGTCGGGCAGCAGCCGTTCGGCGGGAGCCGGTCGTCCGGCACCAACGACAAGGCCGGCTCGATCCTGAACCTGACGCGCTGGACGAGTCCCCGCTCGGTCAAGGAGACGCTGGTCCCGCCGACCGACCACACCTATCCGCACATGGGCTGACGGGCTGCGTGAAAGCGTGCTTTCGCGCGTTGAACGACAGGAATGGTCCTTTCCGAACGTTCAGCCGCCGCTCGGCGGCGGGGAGAGCTGGCTGTCGGGGGGCACCGGGACGTCGACCGGCTGCCCCCAGCCCGTGTAGGTCCGGCTGACGGTCAGCGTGCCCTTCGTGGCCGGGATGTCGAGCTTCGACTCCGAGCGCAGCGGCACGTTGCCGTTGCCGACCCACAGCTCCTCCAGCATGCCGCCGAGCTTGGCCTCCAACAGCGTCGTGTCCTTGAGCGGCCCGTCGGGCAGGTTCTTGGCCACGGTCGTGAGGTCGGTCTTCAAGGCGTAGTGCCGGGCCGGCACCGGACCGACGGGTTGGAGGTCGGAACCGGTGATGGTCGTGGTCGCGGAGTCGAGCGGCACCGCCAGCGGCGACAGCGTGGTCTGCTTCAACGACGCGAACAGCGGCGCGAACTCCTTCGAGAAGTCGTCGGAGCCGTCCGCGGCGGCCCGCACCCACGGCTTGTCCGCCGGCAGCTTCTGGTCGGCCGGCGGCCGCACGTAGACGGCGGTGGGCGTGAGCACGAACGACAGCGTGGTGGTGTCCGGCGACTTCACGGTCATCGTCGCCGTCATCCACAGTCCCTGGTCGTCGCGGCGGAACGCCCCAGTGACCGACGTGACGCTGTGCGCGGCGAGCAGCTCGGTGGTCGAGTCCACGGTGAACTTCGCGGACGTCTTCGCGGCCAGCTTCGCGGCCGTGCTCGAGGACAGGTTCGAGAGCTCGGTCTGCGCGGGTGGTGCAACTGTTGGATCGGTTGAGCCAGTTCCGGCAACACTCGCTGAGCAGGCCGTCAGTGCCGTCACCGCGACCGCGGCGACGGCGAGCCCGAGGGCCCGCCTCACTTCTGGACCACGTAGACCAGCTCGTTGCCGAACTCGAGTTCCTCGACCTGCCACGGCCGGCCCTCGGCGTGCGCGGCGAAGCCGCTGGAGTACGTCCGGTACATGCCCTTGGAGCGCTGCCCGAGCGACTTCGTCGGGAAGCTCACCACCACGACCGGCGAGTTGATGGCGTCGATCAGGCCCCAGCCCAGCTGCTTCTGCTGCGTCTCGATGCACGGCACGGCCTTGAGCAGCAGCGTCACGTCGGCCGGCGCCGGATCCGGTCCGGTCAGCAGGTCGTGCACGGCGACCTCGTGCGGCACCTCGAGCACGCTCAGCGCCTCGTCCAGGAAGGCCATCAGCCGGCTGTCGATGTCCGAGGCCCGGTACAGCACGTCCTCGCCGACCGGCATCCACTCCACGGTCAGCGGGTTCATGCCGCAGGCCAGGTCGGCGACCACTTTCGGCGGCTCGGGCAGTCGCTCGAAGATCGCCCCGTAGAACTCGTCCAGTATCGGCAGGCGCTCCTTGGTGGACGCGTGCGACGACATGGTCCGCGACAGCACGTCCCGGCGCTCGTCGCGGTCCTTGGCCTCGCGCAGCAGGCCGAGCATCTTGTCGTACCGGGGCGTGCTCGGCAGGTACGCGCCGAAGATCTCGTGCAGCCCGCGCTTGGTGCGCTTCACCGCGTCGTTGACGTCGCCGCGCGCCGCGGTCAGCGAGGCCGTCGCGATGCGGCGCACCGTGTCGTCGGCGACGCTCGCGTAGCGCGAACTGTCCCGCACCGCGACCAGGACCTTCGCCAGCTTCTCGTCTTCCACCACTACCTACTCCTCGGCCAGCCCCGCCCGCGAGGCCAGCAGCCTACGCAGCGAGCGCAGCCTGCCCTCGGTCGCCAGCCCCTCGGCGACGACCGTGTCCAACATGCAGTCCGGATCCTCGGGCGGTCCCAGGTGCCCGCAGCCCGACGGGCACTCCTCGGCGGCCTCGGCCATGCCGGGGAACGCCGCCACGATGTCGTCCGGCGTGATGTGGGCCAGGCCGAACGAGCGGATGCCGGGGGTGTCCACCACCCAGCCGCCGGCCGGCAGCGGGAACGCCACCGCCGAGCTGGACGTGTGCCGGCCCTTGCCGACGCCGCTCACCGCGCCGGTCGCCCGCCCGGCGGCCGGCACCAGCTTGTTGAC
>DATJJB010000639.1:0-3873 GCA_035492655.1 Kutzneria sp.
TCGCGACGTCGGTGACCAGATTGGACGGCATTCGCCGAATGGCTCGGGCCCCGGTGACGGGCGGTGTGCGCGCCCGTCCCATCAGGCCGGTCCTGTCGCCGCGAGGCGCCGGGGCTCGCGGGTCAGGCGTCCATACCCGCCAGAACCAGGGCCAGGCGGGTGTCCCCGTCACCGCTCAGGCGGACGGGAACACCCCAGTCCTGCTGGTGGACATGGCAGGCGGGATATTCGTTGTCCGGGTCGTCGTCGCATGAGGCGGCCATCGCCGACACGTGGAGCACCCCTTCGGCGACCTCGCCGTTGAGAACGAGATCCCGAAAGAGATCCGTGCCCTTGCCCTCACCCTGGAGCAGCAACTCGGGCGGGGTGGAACCGACCAGCAGCCGGGTGGACGGCCCGTAGCGCCCGTCCAGCTTCTGGCCGGCGGGGGCGGTGAAGACCACGTCCAGTCGCACGGCCCCCGGCGCCACAGCGGTGGCGGGTCGCTGAGTGCGGTGGGCCGCGCCCTCGACTCGTACGGACTCCTCCGGCAGCCGAAGCCTGGTCAGCCGGTGCCGGGCGGACTCCACGACGACGATGTCCGCGCCGTCCAGCACCGCGCCGGAGGGCTCGCGCAGATCGGTGGCGAGCGTGGTGACCTCGCCGGCCACCGGGTCGAAACGGCGCAGTGCGTGGTTGTAGGTGTCGCTCACGGCGACCGAGCCGTCGGGCAGCGCGGTCACCCCTAGCGGGTGCTGCAGCAGCGCCTGTCCGGCCGCGCCGTCCCGGTGCCCGAAGTCGAACAGGCCGCGGCCGACGGCCGTACGGACCGTGTAGCCGTCACCGTCCCGCTCCACCCAGCGCAGCGCGCTGGTCTCGGAGTCCGCGACCCACAGCCGGTCGCCGGCGGCGGCCAGACCGGACGGCTGGGCGAACCACGCGTCGGCCGCCGGGCCGTCGACCAACCCCTCGTTGCTCGTCCCTGCCGCGAGTCCCACCGTCCCGGCCTGCGGGTCGTACGTCCACAACTGGTGGACGCCCGCCATCGCGATCCACACCTTGCCGTCCCACCAGGCGACGTCCCACGGCGAGGACAGGTCCACTTCCAGGGCCGGCCCCGCCGTCGGCGAACCCTGCCACCACTGCCGCCCGGTGCCGGCGACGGTCTCGATCGCGCCGTCCGCCGGGTCGTACGTCCGCAGCCGGTGGTTGACCGTGTCGGCGACGATCATCTTTCCGTCCGGAAGCAGCGCCAGCCCCTGCGGCTCGTTGAAGTCACCCGGCTCGCCGATCCGCCGCACGACCGTCTCGGCGTCCGCCTCCAGTTCCACGAGCTGATGCCGGGTCGAGTCCGACACGAGCAGGTTGCCGGACGGCAGCCGCAGCGCCTTCCCCGGGAACCGCAGATCCGTCGCCACTGGTTCCGGCGGCACATACGGGCCGTCGCCGCGCCGCAGCGTCCCCTTGGCGCCGTGCTCGGCCTCCAGTTGCGCGACGAGCGCCTCCAGCGCGTGCGCGTGGCCCTCCCCGGAGTGCTGGGCGACGATGTACCCCTCGGGGTCGATCACGGTCAGCGTGGGCCAGGCGCGCACCGCGTACTGCTTCCAGGTGGCCAGGTCGGGATCGTCCAGCACGGGGTGGCGCACCCCGTACCGCTCCACCGCGTCGACCACCGACTGGTGCTCCGCCTCGTGCACGAACTTCGGCGAGTGCACGCCGACGATCACGACGGTGTCGCGGTGCTTGTCCTCCAGCTCGCGCAGCTCGTCCAGAACGTGCAGGCAATTGATGCAGCAGAAGGTCCAGAAATCAACAATGACGATGGATCCCCGCAGGTCGGAGACAGTCAGCTCTTTGCCGCCGGTATTCAGCCAGCCGCCCCTGCCTGTCAGCTCGGGAGCACGGAGCCGGGCACGGCGGGGAGCGGGTGCTGCGTCGTTCATGACGCAAGGATGCCACTCGCATGTGACCGCTCATCACGCCGGAGGTCGGCTTGCTCGTGACCATGCCGTTCAAGTGACCGATGCGAACGGCGGGCACCTTGACGGTAGAGGCGGACGGCCCGCCGGGATCCCGGCGGGCCGTCGTGTAAATGGTGACTTAGTCGGAGGTCAGCCGTCGTTCTCCGACGACGGGATGTAGGCGCCCGGCACCTGGTCCGGCGTGTAGATCTCGGTCTCGCCCGGGTAGGGCTTCTTGAAGTCGTGCGCCTCGTACCACGAGAAGCGGTTCATCTGCTCGGGGCTGGCGGAGTCGGCCTTGGCGTCGGGCCCGGTGAACTTCTGCTGCGCCTTCCAGGCCCCCCACTTCGCCGCGGTCCCCTGCTCAGCCGCCGGCACTTTCGCCGTCGGCGCGGCCGCGGCGGCCGGGTCCTGCGGCGCCGGGACGTCCGCACCGCAGGACGGCAGGTTCGCGGTCGACAGGCCCAGGGTCAGCGAGGTGCGGTTCGGCAGGGCGGTGAACGGCGTGTAGTCGGGCTTGTTGGTGAAGGCCGCGGTCATCGGGGTGGCGGCGGTGTCCTTCTGGTTCATCGGGTGGATCCCGAGGATCTGCTCGATGGTGCGGATCATGGTGATCTGCGTGTAGTAGTGGCTGTCCACCTTGCCGTGCTGGGCCCAGGGGCTGATGATCTGGACCGGAGCACGGTGGCCGTCGACGTGGTCGGTGCCGGCCTGGGAGTCGTCCTCGACCACGAAGATCGCGGAGTCCTTCCAGTACTTGCTGTGCGAGATCTCGTCAACGATCTTGCCGACGGCCAGGTCGTTGTCGGCGACCTGAGCGGCCCCGTTCACCGGACCCCCGGTGTGATCGCTGGAGAGCCAGAACATGTTGAGGTTCGCCGGCCCGTTCTTCTCGAAGTCCTGCTTCCAGATCTCCTCCCGGTAGATGTCCGGGACGCTGGTGTCGAACTTCGGGAAGCCGTGCACCGACACGTCGTTGAGCGACGGGATCGGCGAGGACGAGTCCAGGGTGTAGGCGGTGTTCTGCCCGGTCGCCTGCATGTTCTTGGTGTCGCAGTACAGGTTCTGCCAGCTCGCGCCGGCCGGCTTGGTCAGGAACTGCTGGAACTCACCGAAGTCCCGCACGGTCTTGCCCGCCGCCTGCGCACCGGACCAGATGAAGCCGGTCCGCTGGTGGCCGAGAGCGTCGTCCTCGGTGTCGTAGCTGCGCAGGTACTCACCGGCCGAGGACTCGGTGTACTCGGGGTTGTCGGCCTGCATGAGCCAGTTGTGACCCTCGGCGGAGTTCGTGCCGATGTCGTAGGTGTTGTCGTAGAGACCGAACTGCTCAGCCAACGCGTGCTGGTTCGGCGTCACGTTCTCGCCGTACTGGGCCAGCGCCGGGGCGCCGTTGCCCTGCGGGATGTCACCGAAGACCTGGTCGTAGGTCCGGTTCTCCTTGACCAGCAGGAAGACGTGCTTGATGGTCGACGGGTCACCGAGGCGCTTCGGGATCGCCTCAGCCTTCTGCTTGTTGCCGTGGGCTTCCTTGAGGTCGTTCTTGCCCCAGCCGTTCTGCTCGAAGACCGTGTTCGTGTACTTGGCGATCTCCTTGTCGGACGGCAGCTTGAACCGCGTCAGGCTCGACGTCGTGTCGTGGGTGCCGTGCCCGGCGGCCGTGGTGGGGCGGCGGGCGTCGATGCCACGGGTGTTGGAGACCAGCACGTCGTCGCCGACGGTGGTGATCTCCGCGGGGAAGTAGTCCGTCGGGAGCAGCCCGACGTAGCTGACCGGCTCCTGCGGCTTGGTGTAGCGGTAGACGGCGACCGCGTTGGCGCGGCCGAGCGTCACCAGCAGGTGACCGTCGTGGGTGAGCGTCACGGCGTCGGGCTCGTAGCCCACCGAGGCCTCCGGCCACGGCTGGGTCGCGATGGTCTGGACGACCTTGTCGCGC
>DATJJB010000640.1:0-37659 GCA_035492655.1 Kutzneria sp.
GGTGGCTGTTTGGTCAGCCAGGTTCATGAGTTCCGACCGTCACGCGATGTGACGACCAGCCGATGCCGCGCGATGCGGCGGAGGAGTATCCACCATGGCAAGTGGCGGTGCACGATCCCGGTCCGGCCCACCGCCGGACCCGAACGCGCTGCGGCGCGACCGCAAGAGTGACGGCGAGTGGACGGTTCTGCCAGCGGAAGGCCGGGCGGGCGACCCGCCGGCATGGCCGCTGACCGATGCCACCGCCCGCGAAACGGAGATCTGGAAAGACCTCTGGAGGATGCCCCAGGCCGTGCAATGGGAACGGCTGCTGCAATCAGTCCCGGTAGCGCTCTACGTCCGACGCCTGGTCGAGGCTGAGCAACGCAACTCGCCGACCGCGGCGACCACTCTGGTGCGCCAGCTTGCCGACGCGCTGGGCCTGACGATCCCGGGCATGCACATGCACCGCTGGCGCATCGCCGGGGACCAGATCGCGGCGAAGCGCGAGACCAAGACGAAGACTGCCGCCGCCGAGGAGCCTGCCCGGTCATCCGCGCGCGACCGGTTCCAGGTCGTCCGTGGCGACGCGACGGGCTGACGCAGACCAGTTCGTCGTCGACTTCCCCGCTCTGTTCATCGCGGTCGACTGGATCGAGCGCCACTGCCGGATCCCGGACGGCTTCCGCGCCGGACGGCCGTTCGAGATGTATCCATGGCAGGCCTGGTGCACCCTCAACCACTACCGGGTCCGCCAGGACGCCGAGTGGATCCCCGACGACCCGCTCATGGGTACCGCGTTCTACTACCGTCGCAGCCAGATCATCGCGCCACAGAAGACCGGCAAAGGTCCGTGGTCGGCGACCGGCGTGGCGCTCGAGGCGGTCGGGCCGGCGCTGTTCGCGGGGTGGGCGGGCAGGGACGACGGCTGGGTGTGCGAGGACCAGGGGTGCGGGTGCGGCTGGGAGTATGCGTACCGGCCGGGCGAGGCGATGGGGATGCGGTGGCCGACGCCGCTGATCCAGATCACGGCGTTCGCCGAGGACCAGACGGACAACATTTACCGGCCGCTGAAGTCGATGGTGCGCCTGGGCCCACTCTCGGATCTGCTGCGCGTCGGTGAGCAGTTCACCCGGATCATCGGCACCGAAGAGGGCCGCATCGATGTCGTGACGTCCTCAGCGCAGGCCCGTCTGGGCAACCCGGTGACCTATGTGGCACAGGACGAGACGGGTATCTGGACGGCACAGAACAAGATGATCGGCGTCGCGGACACCCAGCGTCGTGGCCTCGCCGGCATGCAGGGCCGGGGTCAGGAGACGACGAACGCCTTCGACCCGACGCAGAAGTCCCAGGCGCAGCTGACGTACCAGGCCAAGGCCAAGGACATCTTCAAATTCCACCGGCCGCCACCGAAGCACCTCAAGTACGAGGTCAAGGCGAACCGCCGGAAGATCCACGAGTTCGTGTACCGCGGCTCGACGCATGTGCGGATCGAGTCCATCGACGCCGAGGCCCAGGAGCTCATCGACAAGGGTGACCTGGCCCAGGCGGAACGGTTCTTCGGAAACCGGATGGCCGCCGGCGCCGGCGTCTGGATGGACATCGAGGCGTGGAAGGCCCGCAAGGCGCCGCGTGAGGTGCCCGACGGCACCGCGATCGTGCTGGGGTTCGACGGCAGCGACGTCGACGACTGGACCGCAATCAGAGCTGAGACCGAGGACGGGTATCAGTTCACACCGACTTACGGACTGGCCGGACTGAAAGTCCCGACGATCTGGGATCCGGCGAAGTGGGGCGGACAGGTGCCGCGACTGGAAGTCGGCGCAGCAGTCAAGGAGCTGATGACCCGCTTCGTGATCGTCCGGATGTATCTGGACCCGCCTTACTGGACGACCGAGGCGGACGCCTGGTCGGCCGAATACGGCGAGAAGAAGGTGATCCGCTGGGCGACGGCCCGGCCGCTGCAAATGCAGGCCGCTGCCGAGCGCCTGCATACCGACGTCACGAAGGCGGAGAGCGCCTGGTCGCACGACGGGTGCACGACCACCGAGGCGCATGTCGAGGCGACCCACAAGCTGCCCCGCCCAGGCGGTCGGTATGTGCTCACCAAGCCGGAGGATGGACGGAAGATCGACGCGTCCATTACCAGCATCATCTGCCACGAGGCGGCCGGCGACGTGACCGCGGCCAAGCTCTGGCCGGCCAAGACGCGCAGACGAGTGGTGGTGAGGGGCTGATGACGTCCGAGTACGACACCCTGATGTCCCTCATCGGGCTGCACGATCGGCAGCTGCAACACCTGCGGCTCATGGACGCCTACTACGAGGGTGAGCAACCCCTCTCGTACATGCATCCGGAGCTGATCCAGCAGCTTGAGGGGCAGATCCGCCAGGTCGTGCTGTTCTGGCCCCAGTTGGCTGTGGACTCGGTGGTAGAGAGGCTGAAGCTGGAAGGCTTCCGCCGGCCCGACCAGGTGTCCGGCGATGATGAGATCTGGCAGATCTGGGAAGCCAACGACATGGACGCCGGCGCGGCCCGGGCGCATGTCGAGGCTCTGGCGCTGGGCCGGTCCTATGTCACGATCGGCAGCCCGGATGCCGACGGCGACCCGCCGGTCATCACCGATGAGTCGGCGCTGGACATGATCGCCACGACGGACCCGCGGACCCGCCAGACGTCCGCCGCGCTGCGTCGGTGGTCGTCACAGGGTGAAGAGCAGGCGCAGAACGCCGATCGGGCGACCCTGTACCTGCCGGCCGCGACCATTCACTACGAGAAAGACGGCACCGGCTGGTCGGAGATTGACCGCGACACGCACGATCTGGGCGCGGTGCCGGTGGTACCGATCCTGAACCGGGCCCGCCGCAAGCGCCCACTGGGCGTCTCAGAGCTGAAGCCGATCCTGCCGCTGTCGGATGCCGCCTGCAAGATCGCCACAGATATGATGGTTGGCGCCAACTTCCACGCGCTGCCGAAGTACTGGGCGGTCGGCATCAGCGAGTCGGATTTTGTCGATGAGCAGAACAATCCGATCTCGGTCTGGAAGAACGTCGTGGGCCGACTCTGGGCGACCGAGAATGAAGACGCCAAGCTCGGCCAGTTCGAGAGTTCCGACCTGTCCAACTTCCACAAGACGCTGGACGCCTTGGCGCAGCTGGTGTCTAGCCTCTACGGCCTGCCCCCGCACTACCTCGGTTTCAGCACGGACAATCCTGCGAGCGCCGAGGGCATCAAGTCCGCCGAGGCCCGGCTGAACCTGCGTGCCGAGGTCAAGCAGGGCATGCTCGACGTCAGCTGGGAACGCACGGTCCAGATCGCCATGCGCATCTACACCGGCATCTGGGACAAGAGCTTGCAGCGCCTGGCCACCGCTTGGCGTGACCCGTCGACGCCGACCATCGCGCAGGCCACCGACGCGGCGACGAAGGCTTACCAGGCCGGCATCGTGCCGCTGCGCTACGCGCGCGAGATGATGCGCTTCACCGATCCGCAGATCCGGCAGATGGAAGAGATGGACAAGCAGGACGCGGCGACGCTGAAGATGCCGAGCGCGGCCGAGCTGATGGAACTGCGCTCGCCGCGACTGAGCGATGCGGCCGCTGGCGCCGACCCGACCGCGTCGCCCACCCCCAAGCCGCCGGTGCCTTCTGGTGTTGGCGCCTGAGCTGACCCGGCTCGCCCAGTTGCACCGCGTGCGCCAGGAGCAGCTGGCCGCCGACGCGGTTCGCCAGGTGCGACGGCATTGGGGCCTGGTCGACGCGGCTAACGTCGACGCGACCTGGCGGGCGATCGCCCAGTTGGTACTGAGCCTGGTCACCAGCCACCAAGCCGAGGCGGCGCGGGGCGCCGACGGGTACGTGTCCACCGCGCTGCGTCTGGCCGGCGAGACAGCTGACCCGGCCGGCCAGGTGGCGACCCGCTCGCTCGCCGGCGTGGCCAGCGACGGCCGGACACTGCAGGGCTTGCTGGGGTACCCGAGTTTCGAGGTCGGAGCGCTCACGGCCGGCGGCATGGACGGTGCGAGCGCGCTGACCATCGGCGGCCGCCACCTCGAGCGCATTGTCGCCACCCAGGTCTCCGACGCGGCCCGTGTGGCCACCGGTGTAGCTCAGGTCAATGACCGCAAGGTCGCCGGGTACACCAGGCTGACAACCCCGCCGTCCTGCAGTCGCTGCGTGGTTCTGGCTGGCCGCTGGTACCGCTACAGCCGGGGTTTCCTGCGTCACCCCCAGTGCGACTGCGTGATGGTGCCGGCGGCCGAGGTCATCGAGCCTGAGTCGCCGAAGGCGCTGTATGAGGTGATGACGCCAGAGCAGCACCGGGCGGCCGGCTGGTCGCAGGCCGACGCGAAGGCCATCGCCGATGGCGGCGACCTGGCGCAGGTGAGCAACGCCAAGCGCGACCTGCGCTCGGTCTCCATCGCCGGGCAGCGACTGCGAGCGACCGGCCGCGGTGGCCGGGGGCGGCCGGTCCGACTCACGCCTGAGTCGATCTACGCGGAAGCGGAAAGGCTCGGCTGGTCTCGCGACGAGACGATCCGGGCGCTGCGAGTGCACGGCTACATCCTCTGACTGCCGGTGCGATGCCGGCGGCCGAACAGAAGGTCGCGATGACCACCAGGTATCTCCCGCGGCAGGCGTGGTTCTCTCTCGCCCGCCACGACGACCCGGCCGACCCGCCGAAGCCGGCGGACCCACCGGCTGAGCCGCCCAAGCCCGCCGACCCGCCAGCCGAGCCTTTGGGCGATGCCGGCAAGAAGGCGCTCGCCGAGGAACGGGCCGCCCGCAAGGCCGCCGAGAAGCTGGCGGCCGAACAGGCGGCGAAGCTCAAGGCGATCGAGGATGCCCAGAAGAGCGAGGCGGAGAAGCTCGCCGAGCGGGTCGAGGCTGCCGAGAAACGGGAGCAGGCCGCGACGGCCCGCGCCGTCAAGGCGGAAGTCAAGGCCCTCGCTGACGGCTTCGCCGACCGCGACGACGCGGCGCTCAACCTCGGCGACCTGTCCCAATACGTCAAGGACGGCGAGGTCGACACCGAGGCCATCACCGAGGCGCTGGGCAAGGTGCTCGAGCGCAAGCCGCACCTGGCCAAGCCGGCCGGCACGGCGGCCCCGCGTAATCCGGCACCGGACCCGTCGCAGGGCCGCGGCGGCGACAGCCAGGCGACCGACTTCCGCACCGCGGACAAGGCGATCGTCAACGCCGAGATGGCGAAGTACGGCATCCGCCCCCGCTCGTGATCCGGATCGCCGCCACCCTCGCTGACGGGCATTTCAGCCTGGCGGTCGACGGGCACGAGGGTCGGGTTGAGGACGGGCGCGTCTGCGCCGCGGTTTCGGCGCTCACCCAAACGACTCTGCTCGGCCTCGAGCAGATCGCCCACGCACACCCGGACATCGTGTCCATCGAGATCACAACGGAGAAGTGATGAAGCTGACGACCCGCGCCGATTGGTTCCGGCTCGACCGCCACGACGTGCGGTCGACTCTGCCGGCCGCCATTCAGGCGATCATGCAGAACGGCATGCTGGACCGCGTCTTCCGGGATGCCCTGATCCCCGGGTTCCTGTTCCCGGCCATCGCGGACAGCGAGCCATGGCAGGGCGCCCTGGGCGACACCAAGACCTTCACCCGCAAGGGCTTGATCGCCCCGACGACCACGCCGCTGGGCGGCGCGGACATCTCCGGCGCGAGCACGTACACCGTGGAGCAGTGGTCCGTCACGATGGACCAGTACGGCCTGTCGGTCGACACCAACATGATCCAGTCGGCGATGACCCTGGCGTCGAAGTTCTTGGCCGACGTGCAGACCCTGGGCATCAACGCCGCGCAGTCGCTCAACCAGATCGCCCGCAACAAGATCTACCGGGCGTACGCCGGTGGCCGCACCTGGGCGACGGCGAGCGGCTCGTCCGATACCAGCATCGTGGTCGCGGACGTCAGCGGCTTCACGCGGACACTGGTGAACGGCGTGCCGACCGCGGTGTCCGGCTCGACTCCGCTGACGGTCAGCATCACGGGCGTCGCGAACACCGTCACCGGTACCAGCGCCCAGTCCGGGCCCGGCACCCTGACCCTGGGTACCGCCCGCGTGGACACCGCCGGTGACTACGTGGTGGCGCAGAACGCGCCGACCTCGGTACGCACCGCGGCCCGCAACACCGCCTACGACATCACCACCGCCGACGTGGCCACCCTGGCCATGTTCCGGGCGGCCGTGGTGCGTCTGCGCAAGATGAACGTGCCGACCAACGGCGGCTACTACACCGCGCACATCCCGCCGGACACCGAGGCCGAGCTCTTCGCGGACGCGGACTTCAAGCAGGCCCTCCAGGGTCGCCAGGATTCGCCCGTCTGGCGGGACCTGTCCATCGGCCGGTTCTCCGGCATCGACTGGGTGCGCAACAACGAGACGCCGACGGTCACCAGCAACTCGGGTGCCACCGTGTTCCGGCCCATCGTGGTCGGCGACGGCGCGGTGGTCGCGGCGCCGTTCGAAGGTATCGGCTCGCTGCTGGCCGGCACCGGCGTGGAGGATGTCCCGTCGATCCGCATGATCGAGGCGGCGCCGACCACCCAGGTCGCGCTGATCGTGCGGCCGCCGTCGGACCGCCTGCAGCAGGTCATCTCCACGAGCTGGGCCTACACCGGTGACTTCGGTGTGCCCAGCGACAGTGGCACCGGCGACGCGGCGCTGTACAAGCGCGCGGTCATGGTGGAGCACGCCTGATGCTCCGGGTGATCAAGACGTGCCGCGTCTACTACAACTACGGCCTGCACGACCTGATCGAGGGCGAGCAGATTCCGCCGGGCGAGTTCGCCGACTTCCTGCTTGCCGGTGCGGCGCCGGTCGAGGAAGTCACGGACGGTCCGGCTGTCGACGGGGACGGCGACGGGGTACCGGACGGCACCATCGCCCAGGTGCTCGAGTGGGTCGGCGAAGACGCCACCCGCGCGGCCGCAGCCCTCGAGGCGGAGAACCACCGGGACGCGCCGCGTGCCGGCGTGCTCGCCGCGCTGGCCAAGCTCGTACCGCAGGACTGACGGGATCGGGGGGCGAGCATGACCGCGCTGGCGACACCGGACCAGCTCGCCTCCCGGCTCCAGAAGGACCTCGACACGTCCTCCGCGCAGCTCGCGGTCGACGGCGCGTCGGGGCTCATCCGGGCCATCTCCGCGCAGGTGTTCACCTTCGTCTCACAGGAGACGGTGGTCCTCACCGGCAATGAGCGGGTGCTGACGCTGCCGCAGCGACCGTTGGTCGTCGACGACTCCAACCCGCTGACCATCACCGAGATGGCCGAGTTTGGTGGCGTCGCGGTCTTGATGGTCGAGGACCGCGACTACTCCCGCGTCGGCAACCAGCTCACCCGTGGCTTCCCGTGGTGGTGGAACACCGGCGGCCGGCTCATGGGCTACCCGCGTACCCGACCGCTGGGTGTGTGGGCGCCACGGGTCCAGGTGACCTACTCCCATGGCTACACCACCATCCCGGACGACGTGGTCTCGGTGGTGCTGGACGCGGCCAGCGTGCTGTACGACAACCCGACCGGGATCCGCGCGTACTCGATCGACGACTACTCCGAGACGAAGGCCGCCGAGGTGCTCGGCGCGGCGATGGTCCAGTCCATCGCCGACAAGCTCGGCGTCGCCGGCCGCCGCCGGCGCGCATTCTCCATCCGCACAACGATCTGAGGGGGCGACATGGCACGTCTGGTCGGCCCCGACGAGGGCTCACGGCTGGCTTTCCAGGTCCGTGCGGACAACGCGCTAGGCTCGACCGCGGGCCTGCCGCTGACGGTGTATTCCGACGCCGCCGGTACCACCCCGGCGGACATCCTGACGTACCCGGCTGGCGCGCCAATTCCCGGGGCGCTGTTGACGATGCCGGCGACGACACTGATCCCGCTCTTCCAGTTCCCCGACGGCGTCAAGGTGCTCTACGCCTCGTGTAATGCCGGACCGGTGGTGCCGATCTACCCACGCGTGAGCGACCGTCTCGACGCGTTGGAGTCCGGCGGCAGCCCGTGGTCTTTCAACGTGGTGGCGCAGTATGGCGCCGTGGGTGATGGCGTCACCGACGACACCCCCGCGTTCGTCGCGGCGGTGGCTGATGCGGTGGCATATGCGGTGGCGCACTCGGGTGCGGCGGAGGTGTACATCCCAGTGCCGCCGGTGGAGTACCGCATCGCCGGCGCGCCGGTGCAGCAGGGCTTGACGCACGGCAACGCGCAGATCCCGATCCCCGTCATCGGCATGACCGCCAACAAGGTGGTGTTGCGCATCCGGGGTGCCGTCGACGCCTCGGCCATGCCGATCTGGACGCAGACCACCCGGCAGCGTTCCGGGGTGGTGTTGCGCTCGACAATCTCCGCGACGGACACGTCGGGCACGATCGGCGAGGCGTCGGTCATCGGCGGCCCGACACCCCAGCAGGGCTACGGCTCGTCGGCGGCCACCTTCAGCAATATTCACGTGATCATTGAGGGCGTCGAGATCCAGGTGCCGAACACGGCGCACGGCGCCGACATGTCAGGCATCGACCTGCGTGGCTGCGCGCAGGCCACGATCCGGCATAGCGCCGTGCTCGTGGACCAGCCCCCCACGTCCATCACGGTGGGTCAGGGCAGCGGCTGGGCGTTCGGTGTGGCGTTACCGTGGCCGGGCAACAACGACCTGAACAACGTCGATGACGTGTCGGTGCAGGGCTTCACGTACGGCTTCCACCTCACCGAGCATCTGTCGGCCCCGGCGATCCGGGCGATCTACTGCTTCACCGCGTTCACGATTATCGGCTCGTTCGAGAACAGCTCGGGCAGCCAGCATGTGGCCTGGATCGGCAACGCCTCGGCCGAGGTGTGCAACAACGGCATCCAGTTCGTGCAGGGCGGCAAGGCCGTCGTCGCCGCGCTCTCCGTCGAGGGCACCTTCGGGGGCGCGCACATCGCCGACACCAACGGGCTCGCCAGCGGCTACGTCGGCCTCGGCGGGATCATCAACACGATCTCCGTGTCGGACCCCACCAACGTGCGCGTGGAGTACATCGACGGCACCTCCGGCACCACAACCCCACCGGCCGTCCCCTCGTCAGGTACCGCGCTGCGCAACCCGTTCTGGCGTGACTGCGCCGTGCATGTCAGCGGCGGCACGGTGACCGCGATCGCGGTGGACGGCCAGACGCTGGGTGTCACTTCGGGTCTGGTGATGGTGCCGACCGGACGGAAGATCACCCTCACCTACTCGGCCGCCCCGACGTGGCACTGGACGCGGCTGTGAGGTCCTGATGCCCGTACCCGCCGGCCCCGCGCCGCAGCCCACGACAACCAGACCCAACACCGGCCGGGTCGTGCGCCCCGTCTCCGGCACCGCGCCCGACGAGCCGGGGCAGGTCCAGTGAGCGCCACGACCGCCGTGCTCGCCGGCCGCCGCGCCGCCGAGGCGCTCATGGTCGACGCGTGCACGATCCGACGCCAGAGCGGGGAGGCCACCGACCCGGACACCGGCCAGATCACCCGCACGTATACCGTCGTCTACTCCGGCAGGTGCCGGATACAGCAGCGTGCGCTGGAGAGCCAGGGGTCCGACGTGGGCGAGGCCCGCGTCTACCAGGTGCCGTACGAGCTGCAGCTGCCGATGTCCGTGACCGGCCCGGCCGTCGAGGACGTGGTCACCTGCGACACCTCGGCGCTGGATGCGGACCTGCCCGGCCGCCAGTGGTGGATCCGGGGGCTCGCCGGCGGTACCCACAAGACTGCGCGGCGCATCCAGATTGAGGAGGTGACGGGCTGATGGCCGACGACATCTCCGTCACCGTCGAGGGTGTCGACCGGCTGCTCGCCAGCCTCACCAAGGCGCAGTCCCGCGCCCTGCCCGTTGTCGAGGCGGTGGTGGCCAAGGGCGCCCTGAACATCAAGCAGGACTGGGCCCGCCGCTGGACCGGCCTGCGCCACGCCCCCGCGCTGCCCCGGGCGATCTCCTACGACTTGTACCACCTGCCGGGCTCGGTCCGCGCCGAGATCGGGCCAGACAAGGCCCGACGCCAGGGTGCGCTGGGCAACATCATCGAGTTCGGCACCCCGAAGAATGCCCCGCGCCCCGGCGGCCTGCCGGCGCTGCAATCCGAGGCGCCGAAGACCGAGGCGGCGCTGGCGCGCCTGGCTGGGGACCTGCTCGCGTGACCGACGGTCTCGACCAGGCGCTCGTCGACGCCGGCCTTACTCTGCTGCGCGCGGACACCTCGCTGACCGTCTACGACGGCGCGGTACCGGCCGGCGGCGTGCCGCCCTACGTCGTGGTCTACGCCACGGTGAGCCGGCCCGCGCACCACCCGGACAACGACTTGCGCGGCGGGTCCACCCGGTACCTGACGACCTGGTACTGCCACAGCGTGGGTGGCAACGCGGGCGCCGCCCGGGCGGCAGCGCAGCGGGTGCGCACCGCACTGCTGGACGTCAAGCCGACGGTGGTCGGGTTGAGCTGCGCCCCGATCCGGGAGGCGCAGGAGCCGACGCCGCCGGACCGTGACGAGAGCACCGGGACCGTCGTCATGGACTCGATCTCGGTCTACCAGATGTACGCCTGCTAGCCCGAAGGCGTTCTGTACCAACACTTTCCGCCACCCGGCGGATCTCCCAAGGAGGTGCGCCGGATGGCGGCACTCACCATGTCCGTGCCTACGGCCGGCGGGACGGCGGTCACCGTCAACAACGCTTCGGCCTCCGACACGATCACGCAGGCGCAGCTCGGCACGCAGGGTTGCATCCTGCTCGTCCGGACCGCCGGCACCATCAACACGATCACGATCTCCGATGGCGGCGCGACGCCCGCAGGCAATCCGGCGAGCGTCTCCGGCGTGGCAACGGTCGCCACCGGCGTCAAGGCGTTCCAGATCAGTCCATCGCAGGTCAACCTCGGCACCGGCCTGGTGACCATCACGTCCACGCCCACCACGGCGCTCACCTACGAGGTGTACCCGGCATGAGCGACGAGCGCGTGTGGCTGCAGCATCCCGAGACCGGCGGGCACTTCGAGTGCCCGCAGGGCGCGGTCGAGGACTGGCTGGCGATGGGCTGGGTGCGCGCCGATGCGCCGCCGGAGCCGGTCTCGCCGGTGGTGGCCGAGCACCTCGCCGCGCAACAGGCCGCCGTCGAGGCGGCCGCACAGACCCAGGCACCAACCAAGGCCGCGGCTCGCGGCGGATCCAAGGAGGGCTGATCGGTGGCGGACGTCCTTACCGATGGCAACACCCGCGTCGCATACGCGCCGACGATCAGCAACATCGCGGCGCCGACCACGACCGAGCTCAACGCGGGCATCCTGCTCCAGAGCGTGCTGACCGCCGACGGGTTGGTCAACTTCGAGAGCAGCACCGACAAGGTCGACAACACGGCGCTGAACTCCAAGTTCAGCACCGCCGTGCCCGGCCGCCCCAGCTTCGGCGACACCCGGTTGCGCCTGAAGAAGCAGGCGAGCGGCGACACGGCCTACTCGACGTTGATCACCGCGACGGCCGGCTACATCGTGATCCGCCGGGACGTCGCGGAGACCACGGCCTGGACCTCGACCCAGCCGGTCGAGGTCTACCCGATCATCTGCGGCGAGGTGTCCCTGCTCCCGCCGGACGGCGGTAACCAGTCGGTACGCAAGTACGAGGTGCCGGTCATCATCTCGGCTCAGCCGAACCTTCGCGCCGTCGTCGCGTAACAAGCTGGGGCGCCGGCTTTCCTGCCCGGACCGGCGCCCCACCACACCACGGGCAGGAAGGGCAGGAATGGACGTCACCGAGATCATCAAGTCGGCGAAGAGGCCGGAGAAGACCGTCGAACTGTGCCTGCGCGGTGACCTCGTCGCGGCGTGGGAGGACCTGGAACGCAAGCGCGCCGCCGCGGAACAGGCGAGCGGCGACTCGCTGGCTGGCTCCGGTGCCCGGCAGTACGCCGAGCAGATGCGGGCGCTCGAAGAGCAGATGGCGCAGGCCACGGTCGTCTTCCGTCTGCGTGCGCTACCGCGCCGGGAGTACAACGAGCTGTACGCCGCGCACCCGCCACGGCTGGACGCCGACGGCAAGCCTGACCGGCTCGACGGCGCCTACGGATACAACACACTGACCTTCTGGCCCGCGCTGGTCGCCGCATCGCTCGTCGAGCCGCTGCTCGACGCCGAGGTACTCGACACCCTCCTGCAGGACCAACTCTCCGATGCGCAGTTCGACGCGTTGGCCGGCGCCGCGATCGTGGTCAACCGCGGCGAGGTCGACGTCCCTTTCTCGCCGGGCGCCTCCGCGATGCTCCGGAGCTCCGCGCCCGAATAGAGGCGGCGGCGCGTCTGCGCATCTCCCTCAAGCGGTTCGAGGGCTGGGAGCCGCGGACCGTCTACGAGCACGACGACGCCGGCCGGATAGTGGCCAGCCAGCCCGAGATCGAGTGGGACGAGCAGGAGCGCGCCTGGATGCTGGCGCTCGCCCTGTACCGCGAGAGGACCTGCGACGGCTGCGGCCGGGATCTGGCGGAGACCACCGAGCATGACGCCGAGGCGTACCGGGTGTCGCCGCCGCACCGCTGCGGGGCGTGCACGGCGATTGAGATTTCGCAGGACGCCTACGCCGATGCCTACAAGAGCAGCAGCGCCCGGATGGGTGCGACCCGCTGGCGGGCCGAGCTGAGGTAGCTACCGGGTGGTGTGCCGCCGCAGTGCGGCGATCACGAGCCCGATCAGCGCGGCGACGCCAAGGACCGGCACGAGCGCGACGGCGCCCCAGCCGGCCAGGTAGATCAGATAGCCGAGCGCGATCCCAAAGATCGCGAGTACCGCCAGGTTCGCGACATCGCGCCTGGTCAATTTCTGTCCTGCCCTCATGCCACGCAGGGTACGCCTGCCCGTCCAGAACGTGAGGGTGGTGTCAGGTGGCCGACCGTACTGTCTCCGTCAACCTGGTCGCCAAGGTCCAGGGGCTGACGGCCGGACTGGCCACCGCCAAGAAGTCCGTGTCGGACTTCGGCGGCGAACTGGACACGCTGGGCGTCAAGCACAAGGACAAGTTCAACGGCCTCGCCATCGCCGCCGGCGGTCTCGGCGCCGGCCTGCTCGGCGCCTTCGGCATGGCCACGAAGGCCGCCATGGACTTCGACAAGGAGATGTCGGCGGTTGGGTCGGTGGCGGGCACCAACGCCAAGCGCCTGTCGGATCTACGGACCGCAGCGATCCAGGCTGGGCAGGCGACGGCATACAGCGCCACCGACGCCGCGCAGGCTGAGGAGGAACTCGCCAAGGCCGGCGTGTCGGTGAAGGATATCCTGGGCGGTGGCCTGCAAGGTGCGCTGTCGCTGGCCGCCGCCGGCCAGATGGATCTGTCCCAGGCCGCGACGATTGCGGCACAGGCCATGAACATCTTCAAGCTTCAGGGCTCGGCGGTGCCGCACATCGCCGATGTGCTCGCGGCGAGCGCCAACAAGTCGGCGGCGGACATGACGGGCATGGGCGACTCGCTCAAGCAGGGCGGGCTCGTCGCCTCCCAGTTCGGACTGTCCCTTGAGGACACTGCGGGCGTGTTGAGTGCCTTTGCCGACAACGCTTTGGTGGGCAGCGACGCGGGTACGTCGCTGAAGACGATGTTGCAGGCGTTGGCCAACCCGTCGCAGCAGAGCGCCGCGTTGATGAAGCAGTTGGGTATCAACGTCTATGACGCGCAGGGCAAGTTCGTCGGCATCACAGCGCTCGCCGGGATCCTGCAGAAGCAGCTCGGTGGCCTGACCCAGCAGCAACGCGACCAGGCCCTTGCCCAGATCTTCGGTAGCGACGCGATGCGCTCGGCCAACGTGTTGTACACGCAGGGCTCGGCCGGGATCCAGAAGTACATCGGGTCGGTCAACGACCAGGGTGCCGCAGCCGATACCGCGCGGCAGAAGATGGACAATTTGAGCGGCGACGTCGAGCAGCTCAAGGGATCCCTTGAGACGCTGGCCATCCAGAGCGGCTCCGGTGCCAATGCGGGGCTGCGCAAGCTGGCGCAGGCAGCGACCGGCGCGGTAAATGCCTTCGGTCAGATGCCCGCGCCGGTGCAGCAGACCGTCACCCTCCTTGCCGGGCTATCGGGTGCCGGCCTGTTGCTCGGTACCGGATGGCTGAAGCTACGCCAACAGGGTCAGGAACTCATGACCTCCCTGCGCGACATGGGACCTGCGGGTCAGGTCGCCGCCACGGGTCTGGGCAAGGTAGCCGGTGTGGCCGGCAGGCTCGCCATCGTGTTGGCGGCCGCGCAGGCGGCCTCTGCCGCCTTCGGCAAGGACATCACGCCACAGGTCAGCAAGACCACACAGGATCTCAACAAGTTCGCCGCCGGCGGTAAGGCCGCCGGCGACTCGCTGGGCCACCTCGACTACGACCTCGGCACGCTCGGCAGCGGGGGCATGGCCAAATTCGGGAACGCGGTGGGTGGCACCATCGAGTCTGTCACCGGTCTCGGCCGGGTCTTCGACGAGAGCGGCTACCACGCTCAGCAGCGCCTCGGCGCCATCGACCAGGCACTGGCATCGCTCGTGTCCAGCGGGAACGGCGACCAGGCGAAGAAGGACTTCGACGCGCTGGCGACGCAGGCGAAGAAGGCCGGCATATCGATCGACGACCTCAAGAAGGGTCTGCCGCAATATGCCGAGGCGCAGGCCAACGCCGCCACCTCGACCGCCGCGAGCGCAAACAGCTTCGTCAACGTCGCCCAGAACGCCAAGACGATGGCGTCGAGTCTGCAGGACGCGATCAGCAAGGGCCAGACCCTCGACGACGTCTTCAAGGAGTTGCACGGTGCTGCTGAGGATTGGGCCAGAGGGGAGATCGGCTTCGCGCAGTCCATTGGCGATCTGACGAACACGTTGAAGGAGAACGGCCGCACCCTCGACATCAACACCCAGAAGGGCCGCGACAACAAGTCTGCCATCCTGGATACGGTCGACGCGGCCGAAAAGGCAGCACAGGCGAAGCTCACCGAGACCGGCTCGGTCCAGGCCGCCAGCGACACGTACAACGGCTACATCTCGCAGCTGCGCAAGACGTTGTCTCAGGCCGGATTCACCAAGCAGCAGATCGACGACCTGATCCGCACCTACGCGCAGATGCCGGCGGCCGTGGCCACGAGCATCAACGCGCCGGGTCTGGCCGGTGCGGCGTCGTCGGTGCGGCAGTACAAGCAGACGCTCGACGCGCTCAACGGCAAGCACATCACCACGACAGTCACCGTCGTGACCCATGGCGACACGTCGCACGTGCAGGGTCAGCTCAACAGTTACCGACGCTGGGGCGGCATCGACTACGCCGCCGACGGCCTGGTGCGCCTCGGTAGCGCCGCGCTGTACCCGGCGCGCACCTCGCCGACGTACGGCTTCGCTGAGCCCGCCACCGGCGGTGAGGCGTTCATTCCGCGCCTGGGCGACTATGCCCGCTCGACCGCGATCCTCGACCAGGCCAGCCGTTGGTACGGCGGCCGGTTCATGCCCGGCGGGGGGAAGGCGACCGCGGCCCCGGTGGTCAATGTCGCCGCGCCACAGGTGCGGGTGTATGTGGGCGATGAGGAGATCACGTCCCGGGTGAAGATTGTGGTGGATGCGCGGATCGCCTCATACGACCGGGCGACGACAGCGGCAGTGTCGGGCGGGGTGCGCGTCTGATGTGGGCGGGTGCCACGCCCGACTGGCTTGACGCGCTGACGCGCTCCCACCAGCTGTACACCCACGTCGAGGTGTGGTTCGCCGGAGCCAAGGCGGCCGACCTCGACATTCAGTCCGGCTCGGTGCAGGTGACGGCCCGCAACCGGGTGCGGCGTACCGCCACGTTCGTCGTCGCGGAGGAGATGTGGCCGCGTAGCGCGACCGACCTGCTCGCCCCGTTCGGCGCCGAGATCCGGGCGTGGCGCGGCATTCGCGATGCGGCCGGCGCCATGGTGGGCCAGCCGGCCCCGGTGTTCGCCGGCCGGGTGGAGAGTGTGTCGCGCCAGCGGCTGTCCGGCGCGGTCGAGGTCGTCTGCTCGGATCGCTTCGCCGCCATCAACGACTTCCAGTTCGAGACGCCCCGCACACCGGACACGAGGGCGCTGCTAACCAGCGTGATCCGGCAGTTCGTGTTCGAGGCGGGCGTACCCGCCTCATTCGTCGACATGACCGGCCGGCTGTGGACGGTGCCCGCCTCCATCATGTGGCAGTACGACAGGGGCCAGGCCATCGACGATCTGGCCACCGCGCTCGGCGCCGAGGTGTATATCACGGCGGATGGCCAGCAGTGCGTGGTACGCCCGATACCCACCCTGGACGACCCTCCGGTGTGGACACTGCGGGCGGACACCGATGATGCGGTGATCGTGTCGGATGCGCAGGGCCGCAGCCGGACGGACGTCGCCAACAAGATCATTGTAGATGTGGAGCGGGCGGGCGACACGCCGCTGCTCGTCACCGTCGTGGACGTCGACCCGGCCAGCCCCACCCGCTGGGGCGGCCCGTACGGCAAGGTGGTCCGCCATCTGTCCAACGCGCTAGTGACGGACGCCGCCCAGGCGGTGGTGGCTGGGCAGGCGCGGCTGTCGCGCGTCATCGGCATCACCCGCACCCGGGAGATCCAGTGCGTGCCGAACCCGGCCCTGGAGGCCGGCGACGTCATCCAGGTGGAGACCTCCGAGGGGACGGAGAAACACCTGGTGGACGCGTTCACGCTGCCGCTGGACGTCGGCACTCCCATGCAGATCCAGACCCGGTCGGTTACGTCGACCACGAGCGACGGAGGGGGATGACGATGGGCGTAGCGGCTGCCGTATCGCAGGCGGGACAGGGCGGGGCGAGCATGCGCATCGGCACCGTCACGTCCTACGCGGCCGGTGCGATCACCGTGGATGTCGGCGGCGGCGCCCTGGTCGCCGCCTCCTACCTGTCCTCATACCTGCCGGTGGCCGGTGACATTGTCGCCCTGCTCGGCAGCGGCTCGACCTGGGTGGTGCTGGGCAATTTCGGCACCGTCCCCGGACAGCTCGCGGTCCGCGACGACACGGGCGCCACCGTCGTAGAGATCGGCCGGTTGGGCGACGGCTCGTTCGGGCTGGCCGCGGTCAACGGCGCCGGCCAGATCTCGAGGCTGTCCGACTTCGTGTTCGGGCCCGCGAGCCAGGTGATCGACCTCGACGAAGGATGCACCTCGTCCGACTGGGGCGATCTGGCCACCTTCGGCCCGTCGGTGACCGTCGACATTGGACAGACGGGCCGCGCGCTGATCTTCTCCACGATCTCGGTGTTCTGGCAGGATGTCACTCCGGACGCATTCGATGGCGCCTACGCGACGCTGGTGGCGTCCGGCGCCAACACGATCGCTCCCGACAACATCAACCGGGTCGGCTCGACGGTGCAGGTGGGTGGTACCACCTTCACCGAGTACTCCGTCACTGCATCCCGGTTCGTGTTCCTCACCGGCCTCAATGAGGGCCCGACGACATTCTGGCTCCAGTACAAGACGGCGCCCGGCAAGTCATGCTCCTTCGATCACCGCGGTCTCGGCGTCTTCCCCTACTGACCACCATTTCGTGCTGCCCCTGGAGGTTCCGCGTGGCCAAGCAGTTCACACTGCCCGTGCTCGGCAACCCGGGATGGGGCAGCACAACCCAGACCGCACTATCCAATTTGGACGGGCGGCTGACCTCCCTCGCCTACGACGTCCGGGAGTACGGTGCGTACGCGGACGGGGTCAGCCCGGACGACACGTACATCGCGGCGGCGGTGGCGGCAGCGGCGACGACCGGTGGCATGGTGCTGATCCCCGGCAAGTGCGCCATCACCGCCCCCATCGTGCTGCCACCCAACGTGTGGCTGCGCGGCATGCAGGCGCTGCGGGTCTTCGCCAGTACCGACACCCCGTTCGCCGCCGGCCTCAAACTCACCGCAGCGTTCAGCGGCGCGGCGGCGATCCTGCTGGTGGACAAGGCGACCGGCGGCTACCCGACCGAGTCCAGCGGCCAGCGCATCACCGACCTCAACATCGACGGCAGCTCCGCATCCGGCACGGTCGACGGCATCCAAGCCAACGGCTTGGTGCATGATGTGCAGCTGGACCGCGTGTGGATCCGGGGCATGCCCCGCCACGGCATCGACACCAGCGGCACCCACCCGTACTCGTGGAATATGTTCCGGGTCACGGCCGACAGCAACCGGGGCAGCGGCTTCGTGTTGAACAAGATGACGGACTCGACGTTGCTGGACTGCCAGGCGATCGGCAACACCGGCGGCGACGGGTTCACCATCACCGAATTCCAGAACGGCCACCTGGTGGGTTGCCGCAGCGAATGGAACAGTGGCGCGGGCTTCTCCGTCGCCGGCGCGTGGGGTACCGGATCCTCAGCCGGCGGCATGACGATGACCGCATGCTCCAGTGACCGCAACGTTTCCCACGGCCTGAGCGTCACCGCCACCGGGCCTGGCCCATTGTCCATTGTGAACTGCCATTTTCGGCGTGACGGCTCCAACGGCACCGGCAACGCCATCAACATCAACGGCGCGACGATGCCGGTCTACATCAACGGCGCCGCCACCATGCCCGGCGTCAACGACGACGGCTTGGGCACCCAGTCGCCCATCACCGCTCTGTCGGTCACAGGCGCGACGTACGTGTCCGTCGCGGACTCGCTCATGTGGGGTGTGTCTATCCCCATCGCCGACGGCGGCGGAAACACCGTGCTCGCACAGTCCAATGTGGCCACCGCGATCGGCAGCACCGGCTCGCCCACCTACCACAAGGCGACCTCGACCCGCACCGCGCTGCTGACCCTCGCCAACTCAACCACGGAGACGGTGCTGCACTCGCTGACGATCCGCGCCAACACCATGTCCGCCGGTGCCACGTACACGGTCGAGGCGTGGGGTACCGCCGGGGTGACGGGTACGCCGACGCTGACGCTGCGCCTGCGCATCGGCGGCGTCGCCGGCTCCGTCGTCGGCTCCGTGGTGCTCACCGCCGCGTCCGGTGCGACCGGCAAAACCTGGCGGGCGCGCGGCGTGATGACCGCCAAGGGCATCGGCGCGGGCAGCAACTGGCACGGCTTCTTGGAGGGGTTCAGCGACCTGCCGACGGCGGCTACACCGTTCTGCAACGCCAGCGCCTCCAACACTTCCGTCGACACCGTATCCGACCAGTCGCTGGTGCTCACCGCCCAGTGGAGCGCCGCCAGCGCCTCCAACCAATTGCTGTGCCCGGCCGGCTACGCCTACCGGGTCGTCTCGTCATGACGTCCACCATGTATTTCGGGGACGGCCTGTTCGGTGACGGCGTGTTTGAGGCGGCCCTGTGGGCCACCCCGCAGACGGCCGCCGCCGACGGCACGCCGGTGGCCCGGGTGCTCGTCGTGCTCGGCTGGGACGTCACGCATGCCACCATCAACCGCGTCAACCCGGACGGCAGCCGCGTCGCGGTGCGCAACGCGGACCCGGGCGGTGTCGCCGCCCAGCTCGTCGTCTACGACCACGAGTGCCCGCTCGACGTGCCGATCAGCTATGAGGCGACCAGCGCCGATGCGCCCGGCGTCACCCAAGTGTCCAATGTGGTCACACTGGCGTCCGGGGACAGCGCGTGGCTCGGACATCCGGCGCTGCCGGCCACCAACGCCGCCACCGTCATCCCCGGCGACATCGACGGCATCGACCTGACCTATCCGGCCCGGCGTGGCGTCTTCGCCGCGCTCGGCCGGGCTGATGCTGTGATCGTGTCGGACGTGCGCTCCACAGCCCAGGGCACGGTGACGATCCAGGTCGGCACCCAGGCCGATTGGCGGCGGGTGCGCGCGATGTGCGCCGACGGCACACCGCTGATCCTGCGACTGCCCGCCGCCTGGTCCGGGGACACCTGGTACCTGTCCGTCGGTGACCTCGCCGAGATGCGGTTCACGCGCATCGCCGGCGATGCGTGGCGCCGGTACCCGCTGCCGGTGGTGGCCACGTCCCGCCCAGATGGCCGCGCCGGCGGCGCCATCGGCGTCACCTGTGCCGACATCGCGGCGACGTACGCCACCTGCGCGGCCATCGCCGCATCCGGCAAGACCTGCTACGACCTGGCCACCGGGAGCTGACATGGGCACGACAGAGGTGTGGAGCATTCGCTACGCGGAGTCCTTCGACCCGGGTGATCCGAGCGCGATCTCCCACGACCTGGCCGACAGCGTGGAGACCGCGCTGTCAGCTCTGACCATTGCCCTCAACGGCCCGCTGCAGAGCGGCACCGCCGTGTCCAACACGGGCGACGTGCTGACCACCACCAACCAGGATGTCGACGGCGCGACGATGAGCGTCACCGTGCTCGGCACCCACGCCAAGGCGGTCGTCACCGGCACGCTGCAGATCTCCTGCGCCACCGGCGCGCTGGGCGCCTACTGCACCGGTGATCTGCTCGTCGACGGCGTGGCGATGGCCGCGAGCGGCCAGATCGTGCACGACCTGGCCACTACCTACCAGCACCGCACCGCATCCCAGACCTGGACGGTCGCGCTGCCGGCCGGCGCGCACACGCTCAAGCTGGCCGCGAAGAAGAACAGCACCGCCGGCACCGCTGCGTCTTGGGAGTATCCGGGCTCCACCCTCACCGTCGTCCTCCTGGATGCGCCGTGACCATCTACGGCTGGGACGCCAGCGATTTCGACTGGTCGCGGGGCCCGATGGACCTCGCCGCCGCCCGCCGTGACGGCATCACCTTCTTCACCCACAAGGCAACCGAGGGTACGAGCACCCAGCACAAGCACCTCGCCGACAGGCTCGACCGGGCGCGCGCGGTCGGCATCGAGTTTCTGGGCGCGTACCACGTGGTCCGCTCGGGGCCAAGCGTGGCCGCGCAGGTGGCCTACTTCCTGGCCTACCTGGACGCCCAGGTGCCGTGGTGGCGCGGATACCCGGGCTTCTTCCTTCAGCCGGACCTGGAGCGGTGGAGCTACGACAATGTCGCCGCCTCGACCGGCGTGGCGTTCTGCGGCGCGCTCAAGGCCGCGCAGCCCAAGCGGGTCATCGCGTACGCCAGCAAGGGCCAGTACGGAGACCAGCTCGCCGGCCTCGCCGGCCTCGGCGTACCACTATGGAACGCCAACTACGGCGCCAACCGGGCCGGGCACTACCGGCAGGCGTACCCGGGTGACTCCGGCGCCGGCTGGGCGGCGTACTCCGGGCAGACGCCGGTCCTGTGGCAGTACGGCAGCCAGCTCACCATCGGCTCGCAGCCCGGCTGTGACGCCAACGCGTTCCGCGGCACCCTCGACGATCTGCGGACCCTCATCATGGGAGACGACATGGCACTACGCGACGACCCGGACGGCCTGGCCCTCATCTACCGGGAGGCCGCGCTCGTCGGCGGCAAGGACACGGTCGCGGACGGCCCCACCAAGGGCGAGCCGGTGTGGACGACCGCGACCCTCAAGGCCATCGCGGCGGCGGTGGCGGCGCCGGCCCGCGCCGACGACGACGTCGCCGCCCTCATCTACCGGGTGGCGGCGCTGGCGGACGGCTCGCCCACGGTGGCCGGCGGCCCCCGCGCCGGGGAGGCGGTGTGGCTGGTGGCCCAGGTGCAGGAACTGCGCGCCGAGCTGGAGGCGCTCAAGGCGGCGCTCTCCGCCCCGGTGCCGGTGATGGTGCCGACCGCGGCCGACATCGCCGCGCAGCTCATCGCGCAGCTCCAGACGGGCCGGTAATCGTGCGTGCGCGCTCAAGCAGTCATCGCGATCATGAGGGACGTCGGCTGCCTGCTGGTCGGACTGGGCGGCATCGTCCATCAGGAAGCCACGGGGTCGGTGTCCCCGGCGCTGCTTGCGGTGTACACGACGCTGCTCGGGGTGCCGGGGGCGGTGGGTCTGCTGCAGCTGCTGCGCCCGGATCCTGGCAGGCCGGAGCCAACAGATACAACCGGGCCGTCATCGCCCTCAGCGCCGGAGCGGCAACCGCTGGACTCGTCGTGACGGTGGCCGAGGTCGCCCGGGGGTGGCTGGGGTGATCGCCCGGTCGCGCTACGCGCTGCTGGTGATCTACGTGTCGATGTTCGTCTTCACCTTGTCGAGCATCCTGTACGCCAACCACGTGGCCGCTGCGACGGGCCGCCACTTCTGCAGCTTGGTCACGACGCTCGACGACGCGTACCGGGGCCAGCCGCCGACCACGCCGACGGGCAAGCGCCTGGCGGCCGATGTCGCCCGCCTGCGCCGCGACCTGAGGTGCTGAGCGACCCCACCCGCCCGGCCGCGCGCTCACGGACCATACCCGACAACGCCAGGCCGCGAGTCCCGCACCAAGTCTGACAGAGAGGTACGACCCTTGACCGTCCACTACGAGCGCATCCCGAGCACCGACCCGCGCCTGGCCCGGCACATCCGCCACGACAGCCAGTCGAGGCGGTACGGCTTCCCGACCGCCGGCCTGAGCATCGTCAACGCCAAGCACACCCGGGGCATCCCGGTGCTGGACCAGGGGCAGCTCGGCTCCTGCACCGGCAACGCCGGCATCGGCTGCCTGGGCACCGAGCCGTTCTACGAGACGTACACGCCGGTGTCGCGGTACCCGCTGACCGAGGCCGGCGCCGTCCAGCTCTACTCCGACGCCACCAGCGCCGACGACTACCCCGGCCAGTACCCGCCGGACGACACCGGCTCCGACGGCCTGACGATCGCCAAGATGCTTAAGGCGGCCGGCGAGATCTCCGGGTACCAGCACACGTTCTCGCTCGGCGGCGCGCTCAAGGCGCTGGGCCAGACCCCGGTCATCGTCGGCGTGGCCTGGCATCAGGACATGTTCGACCCGGACCCTGACGGCCGGCTGCGCATCACCGGCCCGGTCGTCGGCGGCCACGAGTTCGTGGTCGACGAGGTCGACGCTGACGCCGGGCGGGTCTGGCTCACCAACTCGTGGGGCGCGGGCTGGGGTATCCAGGGCCGCGCCTACCTGACGTTCGCCGACTTCGGCGCGCTGCTCGCCGACCAGGGCGACGTGACGATCTTCACGCCGCTGACCCAGCCGGCGCCGCAGCCGACCCCCGCGCCGGTACCGCCGGCGCCCGCCGACCCGGATGCCGCGCTCGCCGCCGTCGCCCGGCCGTGGGTGGCCGAGCACCACGTCGGCGACAACCACCGGATGGCCACCGCGCTGCGCGGCTGGCTTGCCACGAAGGGACTCTGATCATGACCGCTGCGAAGTTCTGGATCGGCCTGCTCTTCGCCGTCCTGACGGCGCTGTCCGACCTCGGCCTGACCGGCACCGTCGGGCACGTCGTGACCGTCGCGCTCGCCGTCGTCGGCGCGCTCAGCGTCTACCTGGTGCCGAACCGGCCCGCCGCGCCGCCGCAGGCGACCGGGAAGTACGCGGGCCGACTGGAGTAGCCCGCCACCAGCCGCGTCCCTACGAGCCGCCCCGCCCCCGTCTGGGGGCGGGGCGGCTTCGTCGTGTGGTTGCCCATCAGGCGGTAACTATCTCCGCGAACCGGCGGACTCGGTCCGCGATCGCCGCATCCGGGAGATCCCTGGACGCGACAACCCTGTACCAGTCCTTCAGGTCCGGCGCGGGATCGTCGTCGGGATCCGGCACCCCGGCGACGCCCCGCAGGGCGCGGCGTGCGGCCCGGTCCCGGACGGGACCGGCGAGCACCCACGCCAGCGCGTCACCGTAGTAGACGGTGACGTCACCGTCCCGGCCGGATACGGCCAGGGTGACGTCGCGCAAGGACATCGACGTCTCCAGATCCTCGTCCACCTGGACGAGGACCTTGGCACTCACGTGCCACGCGCGGGCACCCCACGATCCTGCGTAGGACCACCAAGTGAGGTGGCTGGCGTAGGTGCGCCTGCCCCAGGCGTCGGTGTCCTGCGGGCCAGCGGTCTCCCACACGGCGTAGGCGTTGCCGTCCCGCCGGGACGCGACGGAGTGCAGGCCGGCGGCCAGTCGACGGTACGGGCCGGACACCGGCGCCGGCTGGCGCTGTACGCCGTCCATCGGCAGACCGAGGGCCGCCCACAACCGGTCCATCGGCGGCAGTTCCGCGTCCGGCGCCGCGACCAGGTCAGCGTCCACGTTCATGATTACCGGGGTCATGACTGCTCCTCTTCCATGGCCGCCTCGATGCGGCGCAGCTCTTCGACGGTCACGGCGCAGATCCGCTGCGCCGCAGGGGTGTTGTTCGGGGCCCAGGTCCCGATGGGGACCAGGTTGATCCACAAGTTGGGCTGGTCCGGGCCGTAGCCCTCGCCGTCCAACCACGCCCACAGCGCGGCATCACCCTCAACGCTGGGAAGCGGTGCCACGTCCCCGTAGTCCACTCCGGCGGCGTACGGGGACTCGCCCTCCATCAGTTCCACCCAGACGGGCTCACTGGGACGGCCGGTGCCGCGTAGCCACGCCTGGATGTCCGGCCAGTGCCACGCCGGCCTCCCGCCCACCTGCGGCCAGCGGGCCGCCGGGAAGCCCTCGTGTCGGGCGCGCCACTTCTGGATCGTGTCGGGCGCTACGCCGAGCCGTTCGGCGATCTCGGTGACGCCGACCGGGTCGGCGTCCCGTGCCGTCACCATCAGGCGGCCAGGGCGGCGAGGCGGACGGCGTTGACGGTGGAGGCCCGGCCGCCGTGGGCCCACCGGTAGACGGTGGAGATCGCGACGCCGAGGGCGGCGGCGATCTGGCGGACGGTGCGGCCGGCGGCACGCAGGATGTTGACCATGCTGGCCGGCTCGCCCGTCTCGGGCTCCGTGGTGGCGGACTGCTCGGCGACCTTCGCGGCCTCGGCCTCGGCGATCCGCTGGCGCCAGCCGGTGATGTCGGCGGCGATCTGCGAGAACGTGGCGGACTCCAAGCCGGCGGCCCAGGCGCGGTCACGCAGGGCGTTGACCGTGTAACGCTGTCCGGAGGTGATCTTCTGGTAGGCCATTTCCCTCTCCTTCTGTCCTTGTTGTATGGACAGTCTAGCGGACTACTGTCCAGGAAACAAGGACAGAGAGAGGAAATGCGAGACGACTCCTGTCGGCTGCCCGACAGCTCCCACCGCTGGGAGCACGTGGGAGCACCGTGGGATCAGTCCAGCCCGGCCAGCCGCCGCCGCGCCACATGCGCCGGCAGGCACGGCCACTCGCACTCGCACGCCCGACACCGGCCGGTACGCGGATCGGCCCGGTGCTCGCGGGCCCGCCAGGCCAGCGCCACCCGCTCGGGTACCCGAATCTCCAGCTCCACGATCATGGCGTCAGCCCGGCCGCGATGAGTCGCGCCCGCGACTGCCGCCAGTCCACGCACGGCCACGGCACGCCGTCGACCTGGCAGGTCGGTACGGTCAGCGCCGGGTCGGGCTGGTGCCGGTCGACGCAGTAGCGCTCGGCGCGCTCGGCGGCCGGCTCCAGCGGCACCGGCTCGAGGTCAGGACCGGGCATCGCGCTGCTCCCCTCCGGCGGGCCGCGACCTTGGCTGTCTACGGCCCGCCGTCTTCGCGGAGGTGGGGCGCCGGCCCCGTCCCTACCCCCCGAGGGCTGGTGCGGGGCCGGCGCTGGTCCGCGTCTCGGGGGATACCGGTGGCGGACCTGTGTCGCCTCACAATTTGCCGATCGGGAGGAGACCAGGCGAGGGTACGATGGCTAGCTGTGGCAGGTCAAGGGTATGAGTCGCTACCCGTTGCAGCGTTGGCACAACCCGTGATCTCATGGGGTCGCCGATCGGGGAGTGACACCATGCCCAAGCAGCGCTATGAGCAGGTCGCGGACGACCTGCGACACAAGATCGAGTCCGGCGAGTACGCGCCCGGCTCACGCCTGCCCAGCCGCGCGCAGATGCGCGAGATCTACGGGATCAGCGACACCGTCTCGGACAAAGCCCTCTGGCTCTTGCGCCAGGCCGGGCTGGTCGAGACACTGCCCGGGGTCGGGGTGTTCGTGAAGGAGCGCTGACCGCCGGGCGGCCCTCCACTCCCCCACCTGCTAAAACGCTACACAGCGGGGGGGGGGGGGGCTTCGGTGAAAACCATCTATGGGTAGCCGTAACCGAAGATCGCCCACTGTCGTTGATCCGATCGTTGATCGTTGATCACCTCAGCCCCGGGAGGTCTTCGTGCCGGACCTGCGCGCCGTGATCTGGGTGCCGGAGAAATACTATGCCGACCGACAGCACCGCATCGGCTTGTGCGTGGCCTACTGCGCCCGGCGCGGATACCTCGTGGTGGGCATCGTGACCGACGGGGGTGCGGCCGGTTGGGCGGACGCCACCCAGATGTGCTTCGGCGACACGCAGGCCGAGGTGATCGTCGTGGGTGGTCGCCGGGAGGATCTACCCCTCGACCGGCTGCCGCGCTCGGAGTTCATCGGTGAGGAGGGCCAGGAGATACCAGGCCAGCGCCGTGGCTGGCGGCGCCGGCCCCGCATCATCGACCGCTGACGTCCGGCAGGCCGAGCACGGCGCGCCGCGCCTGGTCGTCGGTGATCAGCGTGTAGACCTGGGTCGACGTCAGCGACGCGTGCCGCATGAGCTGCTGAGTGACCCGGGAATCGTGGTACGTGCGCTGGATCATCGTGCCGAACCAATGCCGGAACTCGTGCATCGTGGCCCAGACGTCCAGCTTCGTACGCAGGTGGTACGTGGTGCGCTGGGTGACCCAGTGCGCGACGACCGGGCCGCCGCGCCAGCAGATCAGCGGCCCCGGCGGCACCTCGGTGACGAGCTCCCAGATGCGCGGGTGCGTGGGCACGACCGCCTCCTTGCCACCCTTGCCGAGCACACGCATCGTCTCCGCCGTGATGTCCTCGCGGCGCAGCGCGGCGATCTCGCAGCAGCGCAGCCCGGCGTACGCAGCCAGCCGGCAGGACAGTCGGTGCGGCAGGTCGGCGCGGGTGGTCGCCAGGTGCACCTCCTGGTCGGTGGCGGGGTGCGGCAGGCCGATGGGGACCCGCGGGCGGCGCAGGGTGCTGGACGGGTCCCAACTGATCCACTGGTTCGCGGTGGCCCAGAGAAAGAACCGCCGCAGGTGCTGGCGATAGGTGGCGCGGGTCTGTACCGACCAGCCGTCGCGGGCGAGCCAGTCGACCAGCTCGTCGGTGGCGGCAGTGGGCAGTCCGGCGGGTAGCTCGCTCTGCGCGGCGAGCAGGACGCGGCGGGCGTCCTCGATGGTGTTGACGGCGTAGCCGCCGGCGGTCATCTCCCTGAGATGAGCCTCGATGATCTGTTCCGGGGCGGGGATCATTGATCCACCCTCGGACTGATCGCGATCGGTAGCCAATGGGTCACCGGTCCGCAATCAGGCCGCGACCGGTCGGGGCAGGACGGCCGGGCGGCGGAGGTCCGGACCGGTACCCGAGGGCTCAGATCGTCCCTTCGGATGCTGATCGACGCCGATCAACCCATCCCGGCGCCTGAGAATCTCTCGCGTACCGGGTCCGCCCGGGCGCCTGCGGCTCCCCCCCTTGCCGCCGCGGGGATACCCTCGGGTATCTCCGATCGGCCGGCCGGCACGCTCGCCGGTGAGTAGCCACATCCGGTCGCATCCGGTCTTCAGCGCGATCAGCGAGGAGATCTCGACGATGCGGCGGGGCAGCACGTCATCGCGCTCCCACGTCCGCCACGACTCCGGCGCGATGCCGCACACCGTCGCCGCCTCTTTGACGTTTCCCCAGGACATCCGCTGCCTGACCAGTGCGAGCCGCGCACCGAAGGTGCTGTCGTCCGCTGTCCATCCGGTGGAGCTGCGCTCCGCCTGCGAAGTGGTCATAGGCACAGGCTAGCCGGGTAACCACAGGATCGCCAGACATCACAGCCAAGCTGTGCTTGACACAGGTCGCTTGGCCGGCCTACGGTTCTGTGTATGACACAGCCTACCCCGCTTCTCACGCCTTCCCAGGTCGTGGAGAGGCTTGCTGCGGCGGGTGTCGTCGTCGTTGAGGAGACTGTCCGCGACTGGGCCCGCACGGGCAAGATCGCCGCCGCCCGGCTGCCGTCGGGCCGGTACCTCTTCCGCGTCGAGGACATCGACGCGATCGCCCAGCCCGTGGAAGCACGGGGTGCGGCATGACCCCCACGATCGACGCCGGCCGGCACAGCATCGGGCTGCACGACGCCGACCGGCTGCTCGCCGCCGCCGTACCCACGCCGTGGGTCGCCGGCGACTGGTGGCTGATCGACAAGCGGTCGCTGGACCTGCCCAGCGCCGGCCCGTACCAGTACGAGCTCGTCGCCGGCCGTGATGCGGCGATCGGGCGCCTGGCTCAGCTCGGCGGCATCTCATGAGCCGCCCGCCGCGCTCGGACAACCCGCTGACCGGCGGCGCCGCCGGTACCGGCCCGCGCGACAGCCGACCGCCCGCCACCGGCGACCGGGGTGGACGCCCGCCCCGCGACGGCCTGACCCCGCGCCGGTCGCGACCCCGCGTAGGAGGTACCCGATGAGCGCGCTGACCCCGGCGGAGGCCGCCGCACTGAGTCCGGAGGAGTTGCTGGTCGCCGCCACGCACCGCCTCGATGAGTGGATCGCCAACTTCCGTGACCTGATCGAGCGGACCGGTGAAGACGCGGCGCTCGAAAGGTTCGGCGACTACCTGGTCCTGCAGTGCGTCTCGACCCCGGATCTGGTCGTCGCCCTGACTCTGACCTGCCTCCTGCGCCTGGCCCGGAGTGCGTCGTGAGCGCCCGCGCCCTGGCCGGCTCCCGGGCCAACAAGCACCGGCCGATCGCGCGGCGCACACTGCCCAGCGACCGCCTGGTGGCGCGCCGCGAGGCGAAGGCCCAGCAGTACCTCGCCGCCGCCGACGACCATCCGCAGTCCTGCCGGTGCGGTATGCCTGCCCTCCTTCGAGCCGTTGCGGCCCTGGAGCACGACCCGGCGCAGGGCTCCCGGCCCGACCACGCCGCCCGGGCGGTGAGCGTGGACCAGCTCTGGCCGGCGATGGCCGGCGGTGGCCCGGCGTACCACCCGGGCACCGGCGTGAGCACCCACGCGACGCCGTTGACCTACGAGCGGCGGCTCACGGTCTACCTGCACCAGCGCGGCGGCAGCCAGCTCACCCCGCGCCAGCGTCGGCGCGCGCTGCGCAAGGCGTACCGCGAGTACGGCCGGGACGGTGCATCGTGAGCGCCCTGCGCGCCCTCTGGGCCACCGCGTACGGCCGGCTGGCTCTCGCCGCCACCATCACCGGCGCCCTCGCGCTCGCCTCGCCGTGGACGCACCTGCTCACCTGCGCCCCGATGCTGCTCGCACTCAAGCTCCCGGCGGCTGCTCCCGCGCCCCAGCGCGGTCCCGGAAGGGGGCGCGTCGGGTCGGGCGCGCCGAGCGCCGCCGGGCCCTACTCCTGGCCGGCGCCGCCATGGGCGCGCGACAGCCGGGAGGTCCCCGCAGGGGTGCGGGGACCGGGAGACCGCCTGTCCGGGGTGGGGGCGGTCTCCCGCTAAGCCCCCGGCCCGGGGTGGGACACCAGTCCCCGCCTCTCTCCACCACCCCGGGCCGGGCCAAGACGTAAGGAGGGCCCCGGCGAGTGACCGCCGGGACCCAGCGACCCAGACCCAACTAGGAGGTCAGTGTCATGCAAGACGTTACCAACGAGCGCGCCGAGTACATCGCCGGGCTACGCGAGCTCGCGGACATCCTTGAGGAACACCCCGAGCTAATGCTCCCGTACCGCGGCGCACACGCTCCGCTTGAGGTGATCCCCGGCGACGCCGACGAGCAGCGCGAGCAGCTCGCCGCGTGGGCGCGGGTGTTGCCCGGCAAGAAGCAGAAGGCGGCCGCGGGTGCCTCGGGTGAGCTGTTCCGCCTGACCGGCAACCTGCGTGGCTTGGCCTTCGAGGTGCTCTGCGTCCGCAGCGACGTGTGCGAGCGGGTCGTCACCGGCACCACCGAGGTGACCCGCGAGGTACCCGACCCGCAGGCGCTGGCCGCCGTGCCGAAGGTCACGGTCACCGAGACGGTGGAGACCGTCGAGTGGGTCTGCGGCTCCGTGCTCGACCAGCGGCCCGCCGAGGTGACCCCGTGACGCACCCGGATGACCCGCGCGGCGGGGCGGTGGCGTGGCTGCTGATCGGCCTGGTGATCCTGACCGTCGCCGTGATCTGCGCCGGGCGGTGGACGTCGTGACCGCCCCGACGTGGCGGCGGTACGTGCCGCGCCACCAGGAGCGGGACCGCACCGGCTGGCCGGTGATCAAGGCGGAGCCGGTCGTCACCGACGACCAGGGCTGGGTGAGCCTGGCGCCGGACTACATCGGCCGGCACCGCGCGCCGGTCGGCCCGGCGCAGGTCGGCGGCCTGCACATCGGCCGCGCCTGGTCCGGTACCGCGCTCGAGGCCGACTGCCGGTGCGGCAAGGCGCCGTGCGGGCTCGTCGACTCCGACCGGGTCCGCTGCGACGAGCACGCGGGCAGCCGCACGATGCGCCAGATCCACCGCGCGCAGACGTGCCCGGCGGTGATGTCATGACCGAGACCCTGTACCGGCTCGTCTGCACCTCCCCCGACGGCATCGACCGCGAGGGGCCGATGCTCAGCCGCGAGCGCGCGCTGTTGGCGTTCGACGCCGAACTCGGGTGCAGCACGCCCTGGCGCGGCAAGGAGCGCGTGCGGGTCCTCGACGAGGCGACCTGGCGGCGCCGGGCGGTGGCCCGGTGAGCCCGGCGGTGCGCGCCGTCGTCATCGCGCTGATCGCGCTGATCGCCGTGGCGCTGTGGGTGTACCAGGCGCAGACCGGGGGTGCGCGGTGAGCGCCGCCGAGCTCGTGCGCCGCCTCCGGGGCGAGATGCTGGGCTCCGTCGCCGCATTCGAGCACGCCGAGGCGGACTTCGCCGCCGTCACCGCCCAGTACCTCGTGGGCGCCAACGACGCCCGCGGCCGCGTCGACGCGCTCGTACGGGCATCCGCCGACCCCGACCGGCGCCAGGCACAGGCCGACGCCGCCTACCACCGTGACCGCGCGCTGATGTACGCCGCCGCGATCCAGGCGCTGCACGTGCCGCTGCTGGGCCTGCTGCGGCGGCTACCACGCGAGTCGACCGACGAGGACCTGCGCGACGCGCACGCCCCGACCCGGGCCGCCGGGGACGGGTACGCGCTGGGCGCCGGGCCGGGACGGAGGGTGACGTGAGCCGGCCGGTACTGCTGGATCTGTTCTGTGGCGCCGGCGGCGCGGCGATGGGATACCACCGCGCCGGCTTCGACGTGGTCGGCGTGGACATTCAGGCGCAACCGCACTACCCGTTCCGGTTCATCCAGGCCGACGCCATGACCTATCCACTGGCCGGGTTCGACGCGGTCCACGCCTCGCCGCCATGTCAGGACCACACCGAGTTGGCCTTCGGCATCGGCGGCCGGCGCGAGCCCAGGCAGTTGATCGCACACATCGGCGCGGAGCGTGCCGCATGACCGCCGTCGACATCGCCGAGTTGGTGATGGCCGGCCTCAGCGTCGCCGTGCTGGTCGCCGTGGCGGTGGCCGCCTCCGTGGGCGGCGCGCTGCGGTACCTGCACCGCGACCCGGTCGACGCCCACGCCGGGCAGGCCATCGCCGTGCTCGGGCTCAGCCCGCAGCAGCGCCGCCACCACGGCGAGCAGGCGCTCGCCGAAGCCACGTCCACAGTGGATGCCGCGTACGCGCGGTACGCCCACTACTACCTCACCTCGGAGAGTGCATCGTGACCACCGAACGGGTCTTTCTCGTGATCGGTGCCGATCGGAAGATCCGCGCCGCCCGCCGCCCGCAACTGCGCATCGACGAGGTCGCCATCGGCATCAACCTCAACTTCCCCGACGGCTGGGGCCGGGTCGTTGGAGACCTGACCGTGAACGTCCCCGACTTCGCCCCGGACGTAGATCTGGCGGTGACCCCCGATGCGTGAGGCCCTGTCCGTCACCCTGCTCGCGCTGGCCGCCGGCATCCTGGCCCTGGCCGGCATCGCTATCCTGCGCCGCGCGGCCCGGCCGCGCGAGGCCACCCAGGAGCCTCCCTCGCCGGCTGCCACCGCGCGGGGTGTGCTGCTGCGCCTGGTGCGGCAGGTGGTCCAGCGTGAGCCTGCGCACGTCGGGGCGACCGAGCGCTGGTCGCCCGCCGCCGAGGTCGGCCAGGCCGCGCCGAGCCGGGAGCCCGCGCCGGACTGGGACACCGGCGAGTGGGCGCTGGACGTCCACCGCGAGCTGAACCGCCTCGAAGACGACTTCCGCCACGACGTCGAGCACCTCTGGTCGGGCTGGTATGACCGGCTCGGCATCGACGCGCGGACCCGGATGCGCCTGGCGTCCTCTGTCGAGGACACCGGGCAGATCGACCGGGCCGAGCTGGACGCGATGCTCGCGGAGGTGGGGGCGTGAGCGTCTGGCGCCTACTGCTGCTCCTGGCCCGGCACACCGCGTGCGGTCGCGGCCGGGACGAGATCTACCTCGTCGTGCACGCCCTGCCCGCGCCGCTGGCCAACCTGGCCGACCGCGCCAACTGGCGCCTGGAAGACCTGACGTTCACCGACGACCGAGACCGGTTCGTGCTGCTGCACGCCGAGCACGAGATGGCCAGATGAGCACCTGGGGCGAGATCATCACGGCGCTGCGGGCGGTCCGCGAGGCACGCAGGCTCAGCGCCCGCAGCGTCGCTCGGGCCATCGGCGCGGCCGCGACGAGCGTGTCGGTCTGGGAGCGCGGTTCGCACATTCCGCTGGTGACCTCCGTCATCGACTGGGCGCACGAGCTGGGGTACGAGCTGGTACTGCAACGCGTGGCCTGCACCTCGGCCCGGTGCGCGTACTGCCGGTGCGACCCGGCGCAGTGCGCCGCCGACGACACCGGCGGGTACTGCGCGGACGTGGCCTGCGGGTCATGCCTGCACGGCTGCCCGGCGGACGCGTGCAACCCCGGCGGGCAGATGGAGACCGAGAAGACGGGAGATGACCGGTGAGCCGCTTCACGCCACCGATCCGGCGGGTCGAGACCGCCAAGGGCCACTACTACAAGGACGCCGCCGGTGCCCGCGTGCCCGGCGTTACCACCATCATCGGCGACGGCGTACCCAAGCCGGCCCTCATCAACTGGGCCGCGAACACGACCGCCGAGGCCGCCGTCGACCGGTGGGAGGAGCTTGGCGCGCTCGGCCCGGCCGCCCGACTCAAGGTGCTGCAGGGTGCCCGGTACGAGGCCAAGGACACCGCCGCGCGTCGCGGCACCGAGGTCCACCGCGCCGCCGAGCAACTGCTGGCCGGCAAAGCCGTGCAGGTCGGCGACGACATCGCCGGCCACGTCGAGGCGTACGCCAAGTTCATGGAGGAGTTCGAGGTCCAGCCACTACACGTCGAGTTCTCGTGCGTCTCCTACCGCTGGGGGTACGCCGGCACTGCGGACCTGTGCGCCCGCGTGCGGGTACCCGAGCGCGGCCCGACGCTGCTGCTGATGGACCTCAAGACCACCCGGTCAGGCATCTTCGGTGAGACGGCGCTGCAGTTGGCCGCCTACCGGTACGCCGACAAGTGGATTGTGGACGGTCAGGAGATCGACCCGCCCGAGGTCGAGTACTGCGCCGGTATCCACGTGCGTGCCGACGGGTACGACCTGGTGCCCGTCGAGGCCGGCGAGCAGGAGCACAAGGACTTCCTGTACGCGATGCGCGTCGGCCAGTTCACCGCCCGCTCCCGCGACCTCATCGGCGGCCCGATCATGCCGCCGTCGACCAGCACGTTCCGACTCGTCAGGGAGCAGCAATGACCACCGACATCGCCATCCCCCAGTCGGGCGCCGACCTGGTCGCGTTCGGCGCGCCGTCCGACGCCCTGGCCCGCCTCGGCGAATGGGTCGAGGCCGCCGGCCACGCCCACCGACTCGTCGCCCCGCTGGTGGGTACCGCGTTCATACCGGACGCCTACAAGCCCAAGGTCGACCCGCGGGCGACGCCGGAAGAGAAGGCCGAGGCCCGGGCGACCGCCATCGCCAACGCCACCGCCGCCGTGTTGCAGGGCATCACGCTCGGCCTGGATCCGATGACCGCGCTGCAACAGATCTACGTCGTGCACGGCAGGCCCGGCATGTACGCGAAGATCAAGGTGGCGCTGTTGCAGTCCAAGGGCCACGAGGTGTGGACGGAGGATCTGACCGACACCCGCGCCGTCGTGGCCGGACGACGCCGGGGCAGCCAGCAGATCGAGCGGATCACCGTCACGATGGACCAGGCCCGCAAGGCCGGCTGGACCCGCAACGACAACTATGCTAAGACCCCGCAGGACATGCTCTGGGCGCGCGCGGCCGGCCGGGTGTGTGATCGGGTGGCGCCGGATGCGCTGATGGGCATCGCCTCGGTGGAGGAGATCCAGGACACCATCGCGGCGCCGGAATCCGGCGCCCGGACGGTGAAGCCGCCACGGCGCGCCGCAGCGGCGATTCCCGCCGCACCGGAGGAGCCGCCGCTCGACGACGAGCCCGTGGCCGCCGAGCCGCAGCCGCAGGCACCGGAGCCCGCCGAGCCCATCACCACCGCGCAGCAGCGCAAGCTGCACGCCCTGCTGCGCGAGCGGGACCTGACCGACCGGGAGGCCGGGCTCGCGCAGATCTCGCTGATCCTCGGGCGGGACGTCGAGTCCACGAAGGACCTGTCCAAGGCGGACGCGATGAGCGTCATCGACACGCTGATGGCGGCGCCAGAGACGGCCGAGCCGGAACTGGACGGTGAGCAGTGAGCGACCTGCGGTCTGACCCGCTGCTGTCCGGACAGCTCGACCTGCTCGCGGTGATCGTGGCCGGCGCGCGACCGGCGGTCGCACTCGACGAGCGCGCGGCACTGCGCGAACTGCTGAAGATGTTCTTGGACGAGCCGGATCACGCCGGCACGGTCGCCGCGTTCGCGGTGGTCGAGCTGGCCCGGCGAGACCTCGCCGCGCTGGCCGACTCCCGTGAGGACGTGGTCGAGGCGGCGCAGGCGTACGTCGAGGTCTGTGACCGCGACACAGACGAGGACACCCGCGACGAGCAGAGGCGGCTGTATCGCGAACTGGTCGAGGCGCTGCGGTGGCACGACGAGGGCACGCTGACCAATGTGGACGGTGAGCAGTGACCGCCTGGCCGACCGAGCCGTGCCGCTCCTGTGGGGCGCCGGTCATCTGGTGCGTGACGACCCGCGCCCGCGCGATGCCCGTCGACGCCGAGCCGGTCGCCGGCGGGACCATCAGCGTCGAGGCCGCCGGCGGGACTAGGCCGCTGGCGCGGGTGCTCGGCGTCGCCCAGCAGTTCGGGCGCCGCAACCTACACACGAGCCATTTCGCCTCCTGCCCCGAGGCCGCGTCGTGGCGCACCAGCCCGAGGGCACGATCGTGACCGCCTGTGGGGAGAAGGTCGGCACGTGGGCGGGCTACCAGCGGCACTGGCGGCGGGGCGAGCAGGCGTGTCCGGACTGTCTCGAAGCCCACCGCATCAAGAACTTGGAAGTGAGCCGATCCGCCGATCCGCAGACCCGAGAACGCAACCTGCGGATGAAGGCCGCGTACGGTCGCGCCCTGCGCCGCCTGGCCGCCGAGTATCCGGAGCGCTTCAGTGAGCTGTACGCGCTGGAGCGGCGGGCGGCGCTGTGAGCGCGCGGGTCTGGACGCTGGACATCCCGGCACCGGCGCCGTGGCTCAACGCCAACGGCCGCCGCGACCGGCGACGGCTGGCTCCGGTGGTGCGGCTGTGGCGCGAGGCCGCCACCGTGCACGCCCGCTCGGCCCAGCTGCCCATGCTCGGCCGGGCCCGCATCGTCGCCGAGTTGCGGTTCCCGGACCGCAGACGGCGCGACGACCACAACTACTTCCCGACCGTCAAGGCCATCGTCGATGGGCTCGTGGACTACGGCCTGCTCGCCGACGACTCGCGGGAGTACCTCGTGGGCACCGAGATCCGCTCCGGCGAGCCGGTCAAGCGACTGCCGTACGGGCCGGCGGGCGCCGTGCATCTGATCATCTCCGAGGTGGCGTGATGGCCGAGTATGACGGCGGCTACGACACGGCCCGCATCGGCGGCGCCGAGGCCGACCGGCTCGCCCGGATGCGCCGGCAGGCCAAGGCGCGCCGCTACTTCGCCGACCGGTCGCTGGGCCAGCCGGACCCGCGGGGGTGGCTGCGCGAGATGCTCGCCGCCCTCGGCCTGGACGACCCGCCGCCGGACACCTGCCGGCGCTGCGGCGAGCCCGGCACGTCGCTGTGCCCGCCGTGCGGGGAGGTCCTGCGCGGCGCCCGCACTCGGGTCGCGGTCCGGGAGCGGTACGGGCCGCTGGCCGCGCTGGAGGCGGAGGCGCAGCCCGGGCGGCGCCGAGGGAGGTCGGCGTGAAACTGGCGCCGCACCACCCGTACGTGGCCGACGACCTGCCGGCCGACCACCGCGGGGATGTGCCGTGCCGGTGCGGGCGGCCGGCACGCAACGAGGTGCACGAGCTGCCCGAAACCGACCCCGTCGCGGCTGCCGCAGAGCTGCGGCGCCTCGGCGAGAGCAAGGAGAGCTGATCCATTGACCACGCCGAGTGTCTCCGTGCGCGAATGGACCGACGTCGTGCGGCGCGCCCGGCTGGGCAAGACGACCAAGTACGTCGCCCTGATGCTCGCCACCTACGCGGACTACCGCGATGGGGCACGGATCTTTCCGGGAGTGGCGCGGCTGGCGGTTGACTGCGAGGTGACCTACAACGTGGCGCAGACGGCGGTCGCGAAGTTGCGCGAGGTCGGGCTGATCGAGCGGGTGGCGTACGGGGCGCGTCGGCTCGGCCAGGCCGACGAGTACCGGCTGATGCTCGGTCCCGAGTTGCTCGATCACGTCGAGGTCCTGACGCCTGCTCAGATATCGGTCGAGGTCGATCGCATGCAGGCTCGGCACGCCGGCCGCAAGGGTCCGGACCCGACCGATCCGGACCCGGTTTTGCACCCCACGGGAAGGGGTGCAGAAACCGACCGCGCCGAGGTTTTGCACCCCACGGCACAGGGTGCAAAAGAGGTCGACGAGCCGGCTTTTGCACCCCACGGCGTGGGTGGCAAACGGCGTTTTGCACCCCACGGGGACGTCGTTTTGCACCCCACGCCGTTGGCCACCAACACCCACTTACACCAAGACACAACTGCCACCCCCCACTCCGATGAAGATCTTCGTACGGCCGTCACCCATTCGCGCGCGACCGGCCGCGACCAAGATCCGAATCTCGACGATGGAAGCCGGCCGCCGCCGCCGATCCCGGACCGGTGCCCGCACAACCTCAGGGCCCGCGCCCGCCCGGACGGCTCGTCGAGTTGTGCCCTGTGCCGTAAGGCAGCACCCCCGACCGAGCCGGCCCGCCGGGGCAACGTCATCCCGATCCGCAAATCAGCCTGACCCAGGAGACCTTGATGACCTCTACGATCCCCGAGCCACCCGACGGAACGATCCTCGCCGACACCGACCTCACCGAGGCGTGGGTGCGCGACGACGAGGGTGCCGCCTATGGCGGCTGGGCTAACCGGAACTGGTACCGAATGGGCTACGTCGGTGGCATCCCGAAGGAGTGGTCCGATGTCCCCGAGGACGTCAAGCTCGGCGTGCGCCTCATCGTTGCCGAGGAGTCCTGATGTCCACCGAGACCACCGACGCCCTGGACCTCGACGCCGTACGGGCCCAGATCGCCCGAGCCCACACCCTCATCGGCGAGCTGTCATCCGGCACCACCCGGTGGCGGATGAGTGTCCCCGTCGACGTGGACCGGGACAGCGACATGATCCTCAGCGCGGCGCTCACTGCTGCCGA
>DATJJB010000641.1:0-2763 GCA_035492655.1 Kutzneria sp.
TCCGGCGCGGCCGGTCTGTTCCGCGGGCAGCGCGAGACGACCGGCTTCGACCTCGCACCGGACGAGCGCAACGGTTACCTGCTCGACGTCGCCGGCGCGGTCGAGTCCGGCGAACTGACCCTGACCTGGCTGTATTCCGACAATCTGTACGACTGGCAGACCGTGCGGCGGCTCGCGGACGCCATGCTGCGCGCGCTGCGGGAGATCATCGACCACTGCGCCTGGCCGCTGGCCGGCGGCCGCACACCGTCCGACTTCCCGCTGGCCCGCCTCGACCAGTCCACTGTGGACCAGCTGGTCGGCGACGGCCGCAACGTCGAGGACATCTACCCGCTGACCCCGTTGCAGGCCGGCATGCTGTTCCACAGCCTGGTCGAGCCGGAGATCTACGTCGACCAGGCGCGCATGGTGCTCGACGGCATCGCCGACCCGGCGGCGTTCGGCGCGGCATGGCAGGCGGTCGTGGACCGCACCCCCGCCCTGCGCACCCGGCTGGCCTGGGACGGCCTGGACGAGCCGGTGCAGATCGTGCAGCGGCACGTCACCGTGCCGATCAGCTACCAGGACACCGAGGACGCGGACCTCGACCTCACTCAAGCCCCGCTGATGCGCCTGGCCATCGTGCCGCTGGGCGGCGACCGGATCCGGCTGAGCTGGACTTCGCACCACATCATGCTGGACGGCTGGAGCCTCGGGCAGGTGCTGGAGGAGGTCTGCGCCCAGTACGGCGGCCAGGTCGCCACCGTCAGGCGGCCGTTCCGCGATTACCTGTCGTGGCTGGCGGCGCAGGACTCGTCGGCCGCGGAGGCGTACTGGCGCGAGGCGCTCGGTGGATTCGAAGCGCCGACGCCGCTGCCGTACGACCGGCAGCCGGCGCGGGCCCACCAGGCCCGCTCGGCGCAGTCGGTGCAGGTGACGCTGTCGGAGGACCAGTCCAACCGGCTGCGGGAGTTCGCGCAGCGCAACGGGTTGACCGTCAACACCGTCGTACAGGGTGCTTGGGCGCTGCTGCTGGCGCGGCAGAGCGGCACGGACGACGTCGTGTTCGGCACCACCGTCTCCGGCCGGCCCGACGACCTGCCGGGCGTCGAGTCGATGATCGGCATGTTCATCAACACCATCCCGACCCGGATCCAGGTGCGCAGCCAGGAGCGGCTGGTGCCGTGGCTGCGGGAGGTGCAGGACCGGCAGACCGAGGCCCGCCGGCACGACTTCGTCGCCCTGGGCAAGCTGCGCGCCTACAGCGACGTGCCCGCCGGTCAGAGCCTGTTCGACAGTATGGTGGCGTTCGAGAACTACCCGTTCGACGAGCGGGCCGGCGTGGCCGTGCGGCACGTGGAGGCCAAGGACAGCACCAACTTCCCGGTCGTGCTGCGGGCCTTCCTCGACCGCCGCCTGACCTTCGAGCTGGCCACCGATCCCGACCTGTTCGACGTCCGGACCGCCCGCACGATGGCCGCCCGGCTGGAGACGCTGGTCGTCAACTTTGCCGACGGTCAGCTGCGCGGCCTGCCGTGGATGTCCGACGCCGAACGGCACGACGTGCTCGCCGGCTGGCAGGGCACGGCCGTCGGCCTGCCGGCTCCGACCATCACGTCGATGTTCGCCGCGCAGGTCAAGGCCACTCCGAACGCGGTCGCGGTGACGTCCGAGGGGACGAGTCTGTCCTATGCGGACTTGAACACCAGGGCCAACCGTCTGGCGCACAAGCTGATCGCTGCCGGCGCCGGGCCGGAGACCTTCGTCGCCCTGTGCCTGCCACGCAACGCTGATCTGGTCGTAGCCGTGCTGGCGGTGCTGAAGTCCGGGGCGGCGTACCTGCCGATCGACCCGGACTACCCGCAGGACCGCATCGCGCGGATGGTCGAGGACAGCGGTGCCCTGCTGACACTGACCTCGGTCGACGCCGACGATCAGCCGTCGACCGACCCGGTGATCACGGTGGCCCCGGAGAGCCCGGCCTATCTGATCTACACCTCCGGGTCGACCGGGGTGCCCAAGGGCGTGATCGTCACGCACGCCAACGTGACCCGGCTGTTCGCCTCGACCAGGGACCTGTTCTCCTTCGACGGCAACGACGTCTGGACGCTGTTCCACTCGTACGCGTTCGACTTCTCGGTGTGGGAGCTGTGGGGCCCGCTGCTGCACGGTGGCCGGCTGGTCGTCGTCCCGCACGCGATCACCCGGTCGCCGCGCGACTTCCTGCGACTGCTGGTGGACGAGCGTGTGACGGTGCTCAACCAGACGCCGTCCGCCTTCTACCAGCTGGAACCGGTCGACGGCCTGGCCCTGCGGTACGTGATCTTCGGCGGCGAGGCGCTCGACGCCCGGCGGCTGGACGCGTGGTGGGGCAAGGTCGAGCTGGTCAACATGTACGGCATCACCGAGACCACCGTGCACGTCACGCACCGGGCGCTCGAAGCCGCGGCCGGCAACACGATCGGCACCGGCCTGCCGGACCTGCGGGTGTACGTGCTGGATGCGGACCTGAATCCGGTGCCGCCGGGTGTGGTCGGGGAGATGTACGTCGCCGGTGCCGGCCTCGCCCGCGGCTACCTGAACCGGCCTGGCCTGACGGCGTCCCGGTTCATCGCCAATCCGTTCAGTGCCGACTCCCTTGGCCCAGGCACGCGGATGTACCGCACCGGTGATCTCGCGCGCTGGCGGACCGACGGCGAGCTGGAGTACTTCGGCCGGGCCGACCACCAGGTCAAGATCCGCGGCTTCCGCATCGAGCTCGGCGAGATCGAGGCCGCGCTGTTG
>DATJJB010000642.1:0-28704 GCA_035492655.1 Kutzneria sp.
GCCAGCGCCAAGGGCGGCAGCGTTTCCGTGCAGGGCAACAAGGTTGCGTTCACCGGCTGCGGCGAGGTGTTGATCGTCGTCAGCGGCGGCACCAACTACGCCGCCACGCCGGCGACCGCCTTCAAGGACGCCGCCGTCGACCCGCTGGCCATCGCCCGGCAGAAGGCGTCGAAGGCCGCCGGGGTGGCCGGCGGCGTCCTGCTGGACACGCATGTCGCCGACTACCAGTCGTTGTACAACCGGATGACTGTCGACTTGGGACGGTCGTCCGCGCAGCAGCGGTCCCTGGACACCTGGGCCCGGCTGTGGCAGCGCAGCGGCCCGCACGCCGACCCCGACCCCGAGCTGGAGGCCATGTACCTCCAGTTCGGCCGGTACCTGGTGATCTCCGGCTCGCGGGACAGCCTGCCGCTGAACCTGCAGGGCCTGTGGGTGTCCAACAACAACCCGGACTGGTACGCCGACTACCACACCGACATCAACGTCCAGATGAACTACTGGCTGCCCGACCGGGCCGGCCTTTCCCAGTGCTTCAACGCTTTCGCCGACTACTGCGTGTCCCAGCTGTCGTCGTGGACGGCGACCACGCAGAAGGCGTTCAACGACTCCCGCAACCGTTTCCGCAACACCAGCGGCAGGATCGCCGGCTGGGCGGTGGCCTTCTCCACCAACCCCTACGGCGGCAGCGGCTGGTGGTGGCACCCGTCCGGCAACGCCTGGCTGTGCAACAACCTGTGGCAGCACTACGAGTTCACCCAGGACAAGGCGTACCTGACCAAGATCTACCCGCTGCTCAAGGGGGCCGTGCAGTTCTGGGAGGCGCGGCTGGTCGAGAAGGACGGCAAGCTCTACGACGACCACGACTGGTCGCCCGAGCAGGGGCCGCAGGACGGTATCGGCAACACGTACTCGCAGGAGCTGGCCTGGGATCTGTTCACCCACTTCAAGACGGCCACCGATGTGCTCGGCCAGGACCAGGACTACGCGACGACCATGACCGCCATGCGGGACAAGCTGTATCTGCCGGTGGTCAGCCCGAAGACCGGCTGGCTGGAGGAGTGGATGTCGCCGGACAACCTGGGCGACACCAAGCACCGGCACCTGTCGCCGCTGATCGGCTTCTTCCCCGGCGACCGGATCCGCGTGGACAGCAGCCCCAAGGAGATCATCGACGGTGTCCGCAACCTGTTGACGGCTCGCGGCACGCAGAGCTTCGGCTGGGCCTGCGCCTGGCGGTCCGCGTGCTGGGCCCATCTGCGTGACGCCGAGAAGGCCTACCAGCTGCTGCTCACCGTCATGACGCCGTCGGTCAACTTCGGCAATGGCAGCGCCCCCAACCTGTTCGACATGTACTCGTTCGGGGAGCGCACGACCTTCCAGATCGACGCCAACTTCGGCGCGCCGACGGCAATGCTGGAGATGCTGGTCCAGTCCCGGCCCGGCCAGATCGACCTGCTGCCCGCCCTGCCGGCCGCGTGGGCCCGGTCCGGCCGCGTCACCGGCATCGGCGTCCGCGGCGGCTTCACCCTCGACCTGGAGTGGCGCAACGGCAAGGTTTCCGGCCTCACCCTGCACAGCGTCGGTGGCACCAGCACGGTCGTGAAGTCCGGCTCGTGGCAGCGGACGGTCACCATGGCCGCCAACGCTTCGCAGAAGATCGTCTAGTACCCGGCAGCCCCCGAATCAATCCAAGCATGAGGAGCCGACAGTTCCGGGTGAGCGGCCGTTGAGTGGCCGATCACTCACCGGGAACCGTCCGCCCACCTCGCTAGGCTTGACTCGGGGGCTGCTCATTTCGATCTTCGTCAGGCCACCCGGCCGCCGCCGTCGACGTGCAGCGTGGTGCCGGTGATGAACGGATTCGTCAGCACGGAGACCGCCGCGGCGGAGACGTCGGAGGGTTGACCCACGCTGCGGCTCGGGTTGGCCGCGGCCACCTGCGCGAAGAAGGACGCCTTGGCCGGCCCGTCCCACGAGCCCGAATCGACGATGCCGGGGGAGAGGGCGTTCACGCGGATCGGGGCCAGCTCGACGGCCAAGGCCTGGGCCAGCGCGGCGACGGCGACGTTGCCGGTGGCCATGACCACCAGCCCGGGGCTGGGTCGCCAGCCGGCGACGCCGGCGAACAGCAGGATCGAGCCGCCGGGGCGGATGCGCTTGGCGAAGTGCTTGGCCAGCATGATCGGCCCGACCACCTTGACGTCCAGCGCGGTGTGCACGGCGTCGATGTCCAGCTCGGTGACGGGGCCGTTGGCGTGCGCGGCCGACATCGACACGATGTGGTCGACCTCGCCCAGTTCCTCGGCGAGCCGGCGGATCGAGTCCTCGTCGGTCAGGTCCACGGCCGGAGAGCTGTCACGCCCGACCAGCATGACGTCGGCACCGGCGGCCACGAGGTCGGACCGTAGCTGGGCGGCGATGCCCGAGGCGCCGCCGATGATCAGGACCTTCTTGTCGGTGAGGTTCATGCCTTGAACAACGTCGCAGCTCAGAACGGCAATCCCGTCGTGATCTGAGGGTTTTCGATCGCCGCCATAGAATCGGCGAATGCCTACGCTTCGTGCCCTGGAATGCCTGGTCGCGGTGCTCGACGCCGGCTCGATCACCGAGGCGGCGGCCGCGCTGCACCTGTCGCAGCCGGCGCTCTCGCACCAACTGGCCGCGCTGGAGAAGGAAGTCGGCGCGGCGGTGGTGGAGCGCCTGCCCCGGGGCGTACGGGCGACCGCCGTCGGCCGGGCGATCGAGCCGGACGCCCGCGCCGCCCTCGCAGCGGCAAACCGAGTCGTGGCAACGGGTCGAGCCGTCGCGCACGGGGCCGCCGGGCAGTTGCGCATCGGCTGTGCCGAGAGCCTGACCGCCGGTCTGCTCGCGCCCGTACTACGCCAGTGGCGGCGGCGTCATCCGCGCGTGCAAATCGCCATCACCGAGGCATCCAGCGCGGATGTCCTTGCCCAGCAACTGGATGATGGCCGACTGGACCTGGCCGTCTGCCCGCCGCCGAGCCGCTGGACCGGCCACAGTGGACTGATCGGCCACGAGGACGTCGTGGTCGTGCTGCCGAAAGGGCATCCGCTGGCCGCCGCCCCGACGATCACCTTCGAGCAGCTCCGGGACGAGCCGGTGGTGCACCTGACCCCGGAGAACGGATTCGCTGGCTGGCTGGATTCCGTTGCGGCGCAACACGGTGTCGTGCTGACGGTGGCGATGCGCACCCGGCAGGCGGCCACCGCCGCCGAGCTGGCCGCCGCCGGCATCGGCGTGGCCGTCGTGCCGCGGTCGGCCGTCGGCAGCAGGTTCGCCGGCGTCGTCGTGCCGATGGATCCGCCGCTCGGCCGTGACCTCGTCTGTCTGGTCGCCAACCCTGCCGACGCCCTGGCCCGGCGTTTCGAGCAGGCTGTCAGGATGCCTTGACAACGGCCGATGTCAGGCTAACCTGACAACCATGACGGAGCAGAGCACGCCGGCCGAGCTGGCCGGTCAGATCACCAACAAGGACCCGGCCATCGGGCTGCGGGCCGTCGTCGCGCTGCGGCGGCTGCTCGAGGAGCTCGAGCGGCTGCACGTGGACAGCGCCCGCGACCAGGGCTGGTCGTGGCAGGACATCGCCGCCGCGCTCGCGGTCAGCCGCCAGTCCGTGCACGAGAAGCACGCCAACCGCCGCAAGGCGCAGTACAAGGAGGCATGACGTGTTCGAGAAGTTCACCGACCCGGCCAAGCGGGTGCTGGTGCTGGCCCAGGACGAGGCCATGGCCCAGGGGCACGACTACATCGGCACCGAGCACGTGCTGCTCGGCCTGGCCGACATGCCCGGCACCATCGCCGGCAGCGTGTTGCGCGACCATGGCGTAACGGTTCAGGCGTTACGAGCCGAGATCGCCGATGTGCTGGTGGCCAGCGGCGTCCAGCCGGTCGGCGCGCAGGGCGCCACCGAGGCGTTGGCGGCGATCGGCATCGACGTCGAGGAGATCCGCCGCCGCGCCGACGAGACCTTCGGCCCCGGCAAGTTCCACTTCCCGCGGCCGCCGTTCACCCCGCGGGCCAAGAATGCACTGGAGCACACGCTCCGGCAGATGGCCGAGCTGCACAGCGACACCATCGGCCCGGAGCACCTCCTGCTCGGCATCCTCGCCGAAGCGGAGCGACCGGAGGCGGACCAGGACGGCGGCAGCGGCGCGGCGGTCGAGGGCGTCGGCGTGAAGGTGCTGCGCAATCTCGATGTCGACGTCGAGGCGCTGCGACCGGCGGTGCTGGCGCGCATCACCGGGTGAACCGTTCGCGCCTCCCGTCCGTCGTGGTGGGCGTACAGGGAGGAGTGTTCCGGTGGGCGCAACCAGGACCAGGGACGCGGTGGCGGCGGCGCGCGGCGCGGCCGACGGCCGGCGAAACCTGCTGCTCGTCGTGGCGGTGGCGGTGATCGCCGCCGCGATCATCGGTGGCGTGGTCGTCACGCACGCGATGGCCGACGAGCCGCAGGCCGGCGGGGCGTACCCGACCGTCGTGCAGTCCGACGGCACGGTCGTGGCCGGCAGCGCCAGTGCCAAGGCCACGCTGGACGTGTACGAGGACTTCCTCTGCCCGTACTGCAAGCACAACCTGGAAGACCCGTACGGCAAGGACATGGCCAAGGCCATCACGGCCGGCCGACTGCGGGTCAACTACCACGTGCTGGACCTGCTCGACAACGAGACCACGCCTGTCGGGTACTCGCTGCGGGCCGGCAACGCCGCCCTCGCGGCGGCCAAGGCCGGCCGGTTCGCGGAGTTCCACGCCGCGCTGTACGAGCAGCAGCCGACCGAGGGCCAGTCCGGCTACACCAACGACCAGTTGGTGGACATCGGCCGCAAAGCCGGCATCACCGGCCAGCAGTTCGCCGACGAGGTCAAGGCCGGCACCTTCGACGCCGACGTGCGCGGCCAGACCGACAAGGCCCGGGACTCGGTGAACTTCAAGGGCACGCCGACGGTGCTCGACGGCGACAAGCAGGTCGACATCAGCACGGCCGGCTGGCTCGGGCACCTGACCGGCACCTGATCCACTGCACGTGCACCGCCCACGCCCATCCACCCGTCCCGCCCCAGCAAGATCAACGCGCAATTCCTCTCGTTGGAAGACAGGAATGCCCCTTTCCGAACACCAAGGGCTTGACGGGGTGGGGTCAGGGGGCTATGCGGGCCAGGTCGACCCGGGACTGGATGGCCAGCTTGCGGTAGATCTGCCGCAGGTGGAAGCCGACGGTGTGCGGCGACACGAAGAGCTCGGCGGCGACCTGGCGGTTGGTCAGCCCGTGCGCGACGAGGCGGGCGACCTTCTCCTCGGTGCCGGTCAGGCTGCCCCACCCGGCGGCCGGCCGGGGCACGTGGTGCCAGTGCCGGCGGCGGATGCCGAGCTGCCGCAGCCGGCTGCGCACCCGGGCGGAATCCCAAGCGGCGCCGAGGGAATCGTAGAACTCCATGGCACGGTCCAAAGCGGACACCGCCTCGTCACGGTCGTAGTCGGCCAGCAGCGACCCGAGGTCCTCGGTGGCCGAAGCCCGCGCCCAGCGGTCGGCATACCCTTCCGTGGCGGCGACAAGCGCCATGACGTCACGGGAGTGCAACGCCCGGGCATGACCGCCGAGGCCGAGCGTTTCGGCGGTGGCCACCAACGACGACGCGAAAACGTCGTCGCCGGCGGCCAATGCCGTGCGTACGCACCAAGCCGCGGCGGCGGGATCCTCCAGCAGGAGCTCCCGCCGCCGCGCGCCGTCGGTGCGAATCTCGGCCAGCACAGCCATCGCGGCATCGGGACCGCTGCGCGCGGCGGCGACCTGGGCGGTGATCCACGTCCGCATGGACGACCAGGGCAGCGAGTCGAAGGCCTGCAAGCGATCCGCGGCGGTGGCCACATCGCCGCGCCGCAAGGCGGACAGCACCAGCACGGCCCGCAGGTGCGGCTCCCACAACGGCATCTGGGTCTCGGCGACGACACCGACGCCGGCGAGTGCCTCGGCCTCCGCCTCGGCCAGATCGCCCTGAGCGAAGTGCAGCCACGCCCGCAACGCGACCGGCACACTGGCCAACACGCGGATGCCGGCGCAATCGTCCTCAATGGACCGAATGGTCTCGGCGGCCTCGGTCAGCTGCCGCAGCCGGATCTGCATCCACGCCAACGCCCACCGCGGATCGAAGTACCACGGGGATTCCTGCGTAGTGGCCTTCTCCGCCATGGCCACGGCATCGTCCAGCCGGCCGCGCCGCCACATCGCCGTGGCCCGCACGGTCAGCGACACGCCGTCCCACCCGGTGGCGACCTTCTCCGCGGCGACCGGATTCCCGTACGCCAGCGAGGCAAGCCGCACCGGGCCGGCGCCGATCCGCGCGGCCCGGGCGACGTCTCCCTTGAGCAGCAACGCGATCGCCAGCTCCGGCCCCGGCCGCGCCAGCCCGATGGCCCGGTCCAGCGACCCGGCCTTGGTCAGGGCGGCGACAGCGGTGCGGGCCAGCTCGGCGTGCTCGGGCAGCTCCCGGTCGGCCACCTCCAGGCCACGCACGGCCAGCGCCGCCGCGGTCTCGGGGGAACGGCCCAGTAGTCGGTCGGCGGCGGCGCGAATGGCGCCAACGGCCGGCCCGTCGGCGACAGGACCGCAGTGCAACAGGTGAATCGCGGCCGCGTCGGACGGCAGCAGCGTGGCAGCCTGCTTGTGCAGCAGGGATCGCATCAAGGCCGGCACGGTGTCGAGCACGGCCCGCCACACCGGCTCGCGGTGGAACTCGAAGGCGCTGGCCAGGCAGTCGATCAGCCCGGCGGTCATGGCCTCCTGCAACGGTTTGAGCAGCGTCGCCGGCGGCATGGACAGCATGTCGGCCAGGTTCTGCGGACTGAACGTGCGCCCGAGCACGGCCGCCACCTGGAGCACCTGCACGGTGGCCGGGTCCAACCGGTCCAGCCGTTCCCGGATCGTGGACAGAAACCGGTGCGGCAGCAGGGAATCGTCCAGGGCGACGGACAGCGGGTCGGCCGGCAGCGGCCCGTCGGCCAGCCGCGCGATGCCCGACTCGACCCGCAGCGCCCCGTCCGAGTGCAGTCCGCGAACCAGGTCGACGATCAGCCGGGGGCTGCCGCCCATGCACTCGCACAGCGACGCCACATCGGCGTCCGGGGTGGCGTCGAGCAGGTCCGTCACGACCTCGGTGACCACCTCGTCGGTCAGCGCGTCCAACGAGGCCAACCACTCGGTGCGGGCCGTGCCGGCCATCGCGCCGAGCAGCAAACCGTTGGGCGAGTCCAACTCCTCGGCGCGCATGGCGAAGATCCACGCCACCGGACGGTCGTCCAGCCGGCACATCAGGTCGCGCAGCGCGGTCACGGTCAGCGGGTCGGCCCAGTGCAGATCGTCCACGGTGACCAGCACCGGACCGCGCCGCAGCTGGGTCTCCACGTGCCGCTCGAACTGCGCGGTCAGCCAGCTCAGCCGGCCGGCGTCGGGGGCGACGGCGTGCGGCTGGCGCACCACGGGCAGGCCCAGCACCGAGAGCTCCGGCCGGTCCACGATGCCGTCCACCACGGTGAAGCCGCGCCCCTCGGCCAGCGTCGCGGCCTCCAGCAGCAGGCGCGTCTTGCCGGCGCCGACCGGCGCTGCCAACAACAACGTCTGCCGGCCGCGATCCACCGCCCGCAGCGCGTCGGTGATCTGGTCGAGCTGTGCGTCCCGGCCGCGCACCGGCCGCCGTGCGTCGTCCAGTGCCCGTTGTTCGAGAACCTGCCGCTTCATGAGCTCCCCCGACGAAAGAGCACGAATGATTCGCGTTGCGACTCGGCGTCAATACCGCGGGAAAGGCCTGCGAAATTGCCTGGTTTCGGTCCCTCGCCGGGTGTTTCACGTCACCTGGCGCCCAGTCAAGCAACCGGTCAACACAGTGTCAACTGACTCTAGGCATTCCCCTTGAACACGCCCGGACAAGTACGTAGGGCCGGGCATGGCTGCCCGGCCCTACCCAACGACGTCTTGCCTAACCGATCGCGGCGGCGTAAAGGAACCACGTCGAGTGCGGCAGCCACTGCTCCAGCCACCGCCAGTCGGTGTTGGGTCCGGTGAACGCCTCGCCCGGGTCCCAGGCCAGGCCGCGGCCGTCGTCGGACTTGCCGGTGATGCCGTTGACGATGCCGCCGGCCGACCGCAGCCAGCGCCACGAGCCGACCTTTTGCCCGTCCGCGTACTCCAGGTAGAGCGGCTGGTCGCGGCCGGTGCCCTCCAGCATGCACACGTCGAACGGGTTCACGCCGACGATCCAGTTGAGCTGATCCTGCGCGTACGCCCGGAGACTCGCGGCGAACGTCCCGGTATAGCAGCCGGCGGCCAGCCGGGCGGCCGAGGCCATCGACGCCAGCCGGGCGTTCTCGCCCTGCCACCAGGCGTCGTCGGTGCGCGGCGTGACGTTGTGCGGGAAGAAGTAGCCGCTGTACCGCGTGCCCTTGCCGTCCTGCACCAGCTGCCGCGCGTAGCCGAACGGGTTGGGCACCTCGCCGGTCACGTTCAGCTCGAACTGCATGGCTCGCCGCACCACGTCGAGCACCTTGGCCTTCTGCGCATCGGTGGCGATGTCCAGGTACGTCAGCAGGCTGACCACCGGCAGGCCGGCGTCGGACGGGTGGAAGAACGGGCGGTCGGCGTCGTCGGCCCGCCAGTAGTCGTGATAGCCCTGCCACGACACGAGCCGCGCGCACAAACTCGCCGCGCGGGTGTCGGCCACCGCCCGATAGGCGTCCTTCTTGGTGGCCTTGACCAACTCGGTCGCGGCCAGCAGCACGTTGAAGTCGTCGAGGATGTTCTCCTTGCCGTCATTCAGCAGTGACACGTTGTTGACGGACAGATAAGCGAAAGCGTCTTCCGCGGCGGCAAGATATTCGGCTGACGAGTAGTCGCCGGACACCGAATAGGTGCTTGACCGCGCCAGGGCGGCGATGGCCAGACCGCCGCCTTCGCGGAAGTCGACCTGCCGGGTGCTCAGGCTGCGCTGGGTCGGGTCGGCGCCGAGGTCGTCGGCCTCGGGCTGGCTGACCGAGCTGTAGAACGAGCCGCCCTTGACGTGCACCCGGGTCAGGTAGTCGGCGCCGAACAGCGCCTCGTCCTGGAGCCAGCCCAGCACCCCGACCAGGTCGGTGTTGTTCCGTTTGGCCAACTGGTCGTGGGTCGCGGCCAGCGCCCATGCGGTGAGCGGGATGGACAACGTGTTGAAGTACGACAGGTTGGACAGCTGGGTGAAGTGCTTGCCCCAGTCGGCGGCCGCGTCGTACCAGCCGCCGCTGGCGTCGAAGGTGCCCCCGGACTTCAGCGGCAGTTTGCGGTCGGCCTTGTCGTACTGGCCGGAGCTGCGGGAGTCCTTGAAGTAGTGCACGAGGTGCGACATCGTGCGTCGCTCCAGCACGTTCGGCTCGATCCGGAACGGCTGCGAGCGGCCGCCGTCCACGGTGATCACGTACTGGCCGACGCGGGTGAACGAGGTCAGGTCGGCGACCCAGTAGTAGCTGGGCACGGCCGGCACCTGGTCGGCCAACCAGTCCTTGACCGGCCCGACGTAGCGGGCCAGGCCGCCGGACACGGTCTTGCCGGTGGCGTTGTCGATCACCTGGTAGGCCTTGGGCGCGGGGGACGCCTTGCTCGCGGCGATCACCACACGCTTGCTGGCGGTCGGTTCGTAGCCGACGTTGTTGGCCAACACCAAGGGTTTCGGACCGGCGTCGAAGCTCGGTGCTGGTAGGGCGGCCGAGCCAATGCCGGCGGCGGTGCCGAGGAGGAAGCGGCGGCGGGTGGGTGACTGCTCCGATGCGGACTCAGACATTATTAGTAAACCTCCTTAACAATTGGTCACCCTAGGTGTCGGTCCGGTGACGGTCAAGGAAATGCCCACAGCATGGGCTCAGCTGACCCACAGCTCGGCGGCGCACTGTGGAGCCATGAACGCACGGGAGCAGGGGATTCGCAGCGCCGCCGTGATCACCGCGGCGCTCGCGCTGGTCGGCGTCGGCGGCGCGGTGGCGGTGGCCGCCGTGGTCAGCCACTCCGACCACGGCACCACCACGTCGACCTCGGACAGCCAACTTTCCACCGGCACGGAGCCGATGGCCAGAACGGGGGGATCGTGAACGCCGAGGAGTGGTCGGTCTGGGGCACCACGGCGCGAGTTGTCGTCACGGAGCCGTCGACGCTGCCGGCCGCGCGGGTGCTGATCGAGTCGATGCTGTCCGAAATCGACCTGGCGTGCAGCCGTTTTCGGCCGGACTCGGAGTTGATGGCGGCCGGTCGCAGTAGCGGCCCGGTGCAGGTGAGCCCGTTGCTGGCGACGCTGGTCGAGGTGGCGCTGCGGGCGGCCGAGGAGAGCGACGGGGCGGTGGATCCGACCGTGGGCACCGCGTTGTGCGCCCTGGGCTACGACCGTGATCTGTCCACAATGGACGTCGATGGTGTGGCGCTCCACGTCGCGATCGCCGGTTGGCGCAGCGTCAAGTTGTCGGGCAATGCCTTGACGTTGCCGAAGGGCGCGGTGCTGGATCTCGGCGCGACGGCCAAGGCGTTCGCCGCCGACTGCTGCGCCCGGCTGGTGGCCGACGCCCTCGACACCGGCGTGCTGGTCAGCCTGGGCGGGGACATCGCCACCGCCGGCCCCGCGCCGGACGGCTGGCCGATCCTGGTGCAGGACCGTGACGACGACCCGTCCTGCGTGGTGACGATGCCGGCCGGCAAGGCGATCGCGACGTCCAGCACCCGCAGTCGGCAGTGGCGGCGCGGCGATCGCCTGCTGCACCACATCCTCGACCCTCGAACCTGCCAACCAGCGCCACGAATGTGGCGCAGCGTCACGGTTGTCGCCGACAACTGCACCGACGCCAACACGCTCACCACGGCCGCGCTGGTCAACGGCAACGAGGCACTGACGATGCTGCGTGCGCACAACGTGCCGGCTCGACTGGTCGCCGCCGACGGATCGGTGCGAACTCTGGGCGGCTGGCCGTGATCTGGTACATCGCCCGCGGCGCCGGCGTGATGGCGTTGTTCATGCTCACGGTCTCGCTCACGCTGGGAATCGCGACCAGGCAAGGGAAGCCCCTCGCCGGACTGCCCCGGTTCGCCATCGCCACCGTGCACCGCAACGCCAGTCTGATCGGGTTGGGCCTGGTCCTGGTGCACCTCCTGACCCTGCTGTTCGACTCCTACGCCGACCTCAACCCGATCGACCTGCTGGTCCCGTTCGTCGGCTCCTACCAGCCGTTCTGGCTCGGGCTCGGCACGCTGGCCTTCGACCTGCTGCTGATCGTGCTGATCACCAGCCTGAACCGGGCCCGCCTCGGCCTGCGGACCTGGCGGGCCATTCACTGGGCCTCATACGCGATCTGGCCGATCGCCCTCGCGCACGGCCTCGGCACCGGCACCGACGCCGCGCAGGTGTGGATGGGCGTGCTGGCCGTGGCCTGTGCCACCACCGTTGCCACCGCCGTGACCTGGAGGTTCGTCACATGAGGCCACTGCTCGACGCCGCCGCGCGAGACGAGGACGAGCACCTCGCCCGCAACGGCCCACTGCCGCGGCTTGCGTCCGGCGCGCTCATCGGAGCCCTGCAAGAGGCCGGGCTGACCGGACGTGGCGGCGCGAACTTCCCGACCTGGCGCAAGCTGGCCCGCACCGCGGTCACCGACCGGCCGGTGGTCATCGCCAACGCCGCCGAGGGCGAACCGGCCAGCCGCAAGGACAAAATGCTGCTTCAGCACTGCCCGCACCTCGTGCTGGACGGTCTGCAACTGACCGCGGAAGCGGTCGGCGCGAGCCGGGTCTACCTCTACGGTGCCGATGTCCCGCAACGGAAGTCCGACCGCTATCCGATCACGTGCGTCGCCGCGCCGAATACCTTCACCGCCGGGGAGTCGTCGGCGGTCATGGCCGCCGTCAGCGGGCGCAAACCGTTGCCCACCGACGAAAGCCGCGACGACATGCTGGTGCAGAACGTCGAGACGCTGGCCCGTATCGCGCAGATCGCCCGGTACGGACCAAGGTGGTTCCGCCAGCACGACACCTTCCTGGCCACGGTGTCCGGTGCGGTGCAACGACCCGGCGTGTACGAGGTCGAAAAGCCCGTTACCGTGCAACGGCTTCTGGACCTGGCCGGTGGCGTCGAGACGAAGGCGGTGCTGGTCGGCGGCTACCACGGCCGCTGGCTGACGCCACGCGACGTCATCGACGATCCGGGAGCCGGCGTGGCCATCGCCTTGTCGGCCGACGAAAGCGGGTTGGCCAGGACCACGGAGATCGTCAACTACCTGGCCTCGCAGAGCACCCGACAGTGCGGGCCGTGTCGATTCGGCCTACCGGCGCTGGCCGAAGCCCTGGCCGCACGCCGTATGGACCAGGTCTACCGGCTCGTCGGGTTGGTCGACGGCCGCGGGGCGTGCCATCACCCGGACGGCACGGCCCGGCTCGTCAGAAGCGCGTTGACGGCATTCGCGGGGGAGTACCGATGAATGAACTGCACATCAACCGGATCGCCTGCGACGGCCGCGGATTGTGCGCGGAACTGCTGCCGGAATTGATCTCCACCGATCCGTGGGGCTATCCGCTGATCACCGACAACGGTGTGCCGCAGGACCTCGAAGAGCACGCGAGGCGGGCGGCACGACTGTGCCCCCGCCTCGCGATCAGCCTGAAGGCCGTCAGTCCACCAGCACCGGCAGCTCGTCCACACCGTACACAATGGACACCTGCCGGTACGCCAGCTCCTCGGGGCTGACCGCCAGCCGCAGCTTCGGGAACCGGCGCACCAGCGCCGGATAGGCGATGCGCAGCTCCATCTTGGCCAGCTCGGCCCCGATGCAGCGGTGGATGCCGTGCCCGAAGGCCAGGTGCGAGGAGGAGGTCGGCCGGTCCGGGTCGAAGCTCTCCATGTTCGGCCCGAGCGTGGCGTCCCGGTTGGCCCCGGACAGCGAGCAGATCACCACGTCGCCGGCCTTGATCTCCTGGCCGCCCAGCACCATGTCCTTGCGGGCGAAGCGCGGGAACGCCACCTGCACCACGGTCAGCAGCCGCAGCAGCTCCTCGACGAAGGCGTTGATCGCCTCGTCGTCGGTGCGCAGCCGCTCGAACGCCACCGGGTCCTGCAGCAACACGATGGTGCCGAGGGCCAGCATCGACGTGGTGGTCTCGAAACCGCCGGTGAGCAGGCCGTCGGCGATGCTGGCCAGCTCCTCGTCGTCGATGGTGTCGCCGTGCTCCTTGATGATCTGGCCGAGCAGGTCGTCGCCCGGGTTCTTGCGCTGCTTGGCCACCACGCCGCGCAGGTACACCAACGACTCGGAGATGGCCCCCAGCGAGGCGCTGGCCCCGCCGAACAGGTCGAAGCGGGCCGCGCCCAGCCGCTGGAAGTCGTCGCGGTCCTCGTAGTCGACGCCCAGCAGCTCGCAGATGGTCAGGCACGGGATCGGCAGCGCGAACGCCTGCATCAGGTCGACCGGGCCGTCCTTCGCCTCCCGCTCGATGGTGTCCAGCGTGTCGGCCACGATCCGCTCGATGCGCGGCGTGAGCCGGCTCAACCGGCGGATCGTGAATTCCGGCGTGAGCACCTTGCGCAGCTTTGTGTGCAGCGGCGGGTCGGAGAAACCGAGACCGCCCGGATTCTGCTCGGCGGTGATGCCGAAACTGCCGGTGAGATTGGCGAAGTCGTTGCTGAAGTTGTCCACCGAGCCGAGCACGGCTCGGGACTCCTCGTAGCCCGTGACCAGCCAGGCCCGGAAGCCCAGCGGCAGCTTCAGCCGGGTGACCGGCTCGGACTCACGCTGCCGACGCATCTCGTCGACCGGGTGCACACCCTCGCGCTCGAGCGGCATGAGGGCGGAATCGGGAATGAAGGGGATACGCGACAGATCGAATCCGTCCTGCCCTGTCCTCGCCATCTGCCGGCGCACGATCCACGACGTAATGCGTGAGGTAATGCGCGAGCCGAGCTTCATCATGAATTCAAGATACCCCATGGCTCCTGAGGGTCGTCCCAGCATTCGGCCAACCGACACGAGGTGGTCACCCGGTCGTCACAGCACCACCCGTGCCGCCCGCGCACGGGTCCGCGTAGGCGTGCGCCCTCGTGAGCGGTACCGGGACACTTGAAATCCGGGTAGTGCGCGCTTCGGTTCACCCCTGGACCGTGTCGTTACCGGATCGCGTCCCGGCGGAAATTGTCGAGCACCGCTCGGATCCACTGTGGATCTGCCGATCGGGTCAAGGGGCTTGAGCCGATCATGCTTCCGAACTAGCCTCTGCGCACTCGATCGGTCAAGGGGGTCGCATGAGCGGGCAGGAGCCGGGAAATCGGCCGCCCTGGTACGTGTTCGTGTTGGCAGTGCTGGGAATCGTTCTCGTGCTGGCCGCGGTCATCGGCTTCGGGCCCCGCACGTCCAGTGCGCCGCTGCGCAGCCCGGAACCGGTCCCGCAGCCGTATCGCGGGCCGGACCAGGTCACGCCGACGACGCTGCTGGGCGACGCCACCTCCGTGACGGTGACCATCACGACCCCGTCGCGAGCCGTGGCGCCGGTCACGCACCCGGCGTCGACCACGACCGGCCCGGTTTCGACCACGACCACCCCTCCCACCACCACTTTTGCCTTTCCCCAACCCGGATATCCGACGTACTGCTGCTTCGGTGGCAGCGACGGCTGGGGTGGCCATCATCACCGTTGACACACGCGCTGGTACTCTCCGTGACTGAACGACGTCGAGAGGTGCCGCGATGAGAGTGCCCCGCCCGGCGCTCGCCGGCGGTCGGCCGGCGCGGGAATCGCCGTCGCCGCAAAGGTTTACAAGCTTGAGTGGCCCGGTGCTGGCCGAGAGGTGGGCCCCGGCGCGGCTCACTTCGCCGACGCCTCAGCGGTTCCGTGCTGACAGGTCCATTTCGGACTGCGCGTGCCGTTGTCCCGCACCGGCCCGGTCCGAATCGGCCGGGACCAAACGACCCCGCGGACCCGGCTCGGGTTCACACTCGTGGACCGGCCGCAGTTGCTGACGGCGGAACGGAACCGGAGCGCCGAGCGGGCCCGTGACGCCGTGGTGACGACGGGCCGGCACGATCCCTTGCTCATGTCGGGTGATGGCCACCGGAGTGGAGGACGTGAGCAGCCGCGGCGGCTTGGCAAGCGCTTGCCTACGCGGCACTTCGCTTGGCACAGTTGCAGGTCCCGGTCGACGGCATGCCGCCCGACACCACGGCCGGCGGCGAACCGCGGGTGTCCGGGTGTGGAAACGTGGAGGGCTGTGATGACATCACCGCGACCGCCGACTCCGGTCCGCCGCGCGACGAGTCGTCCTCCCCTCAGCACGGCGACCGCACGGCGATGTACGGTCGGGGCGGATGGGTAGCGGGCCCGTTTCGCCGAGGCGGAGATCGCCGTGAGCGCGGACACGGTCCTTGTCGGTTTTGTGCGGTCGTGGCGCAAAGTTCACGCTCCGTCGCGAATCGACTTCATAACGTCTGTCGTCGGAGGTCCGCTGTGGACCGAACGGAAGTACGCTGCGCACGTGTCTTCGGTGGAGGGGCAGCCGGTTCCGGCTGACGAACAGGTGGTCGGCTCCGTGCTGCCCAGGGACCGAGACCTCGTCCGGTGGCTGGCGTCGGTCGGCGGCTGCTACCTCGCGGCCGCGCTGTTGCTGGTGCTGCTGGCCGGCGAGGACGCCTTGCGGGTGCTGGGATATGTCGTCGACGTCCCGATGGCCGTGCTGGCCGCGGCCGTCCTGATCCGGGTGGCCCGGTTACGCCAGCTGCAACGCCGGACCCGGTTACGGCCGGCGCTGCTGGCGCCCCAGCTGGCCGCCGGGATAGCGCTTGCCGGCATCCCCGATGTCCGAGTCCGCGTCGGCTCTCGCGCCGTCGGCCGCTCCTACCGCGCCGGCCGGCACGGGGTGGTGCTGCTCAACGACGGCATGCTCGACCGCATCCCGCTGGCCACCACTTTTGTCGTCGCCCACGAGCTCGCGCACCTGGCCCGGCACGACACCCTGCGGCAGACCGTCGTCGCCGTGTACCTGCTCACCATCTCCGCGCTGTCACTGTGGGTGCTGCCCTGGCCGGTCGCCGCCGTCGTCGCGTGCATCGCCGTCTCGCTGGCCGTGACCTACACCTGGACGCGTGAACTGGACTGCGACCGGATCGCCTCCCGCTGCGCCGGGCAACGCTCCGGCGTCGCCGCGATGGACGCCTTCACCAAATGGCGTTCGCGCAATCCGCTGCTGCGGCTGTGGGGCGTGTTCAGCCATCCGCCGTTGTCCTTGCGGCGCAACGCCGTGCTCGACCCCGAGCGGCTGACCGGCTGGTTCGGCCCCAAGGACTGACCGATCGCCTTGCCGGTGTGCCCCATCGATCCTGGTGGGCCCGGTGCGGCCGGCGCAGTATCGACGGTGCGGGCCGCCGTTGTTGTGGCGGGAGCAGCAACGGCGGCGCCGGCTGGTCATACTCGGTGTATGTGGATGGTCTACGGCGCCAACGGCTACACCGGACGGCTCATCGCCCAACTCGCCGGGCAGCGCGGCGAGCGACCCGTGCTTGCCGGGCGATCGGCCGAGAAGCTCGAGCCCCTCGCCCGTGAGCTCGGGCTGGAGCACCGGGCCGTGCCCTTGGACGACCAGGACCGGCTGTGCGAGGCCCTCGGCGATATTGATGCCGTCGTGCACTGCGCCGGGCCGTTCTCCGTGACCTCCGAGCCGATGGTCGACGCCTGTCTGGCCACCGGCACCCACTACGTCGATATCACCGGCGAGATCGACGTTTTCGAGCGCATCTTCGCCCGTGACGGCGAGGCTCGCCGCGCCGGTGTCGTCCTGCTGCCCGGTGCCGGCTTCGACGTCGTGCCCACCGACGGCGTGGCCGCCCTCCTCGCCCGTGCGCTGCCCGACGCCGTCGAGCTCGAGCTGGCCTTCCTGGCCGGTGGCGGCATGAGTCCCGGCACCATGAAGACCACCGTCGAGGGCATCACCACTGGTGGCCGGGCCCGCGTCGACGGCTCCTTGGTCACCGTTCCCGTCGGGCACCGCAGCCGCGTCGCCGAGTTCGCCTCACGTCCCCGCCGGGTCGGCTCCGTGCCGTGGGGCGATCTCAGCACCGCCTTCCGCTCCACCGGCATTCCCACCATCACCACCTACACCACGGTTCCCGAGTTCGCCGCCACCGCCCAGAGCCTGCTCGCCCCCATCCTCCGCAGCCCGGCCGCCCAGCAGTTCGCCCAGCGCCTCGCCGGTTTCATCCCCGGTCCCTCCGAGCGCACCCGCACCGCCAGCCGCTGCGAGGTCTGGGGCGCCGTCCGCAACGCCGCCGGCCGCCAGCTCTCCATGACCCTCACCGGCCCCAACCCTTACCTGCTCACCGCCGACTCCGCCCTCCGCGCCGCCGTGAAGCTCATCGCCGGCGCCACCCAACCCGGCGCTCACACGCCATCCACCGCTTTCGGCGCGGACTTCGTGACAGAGTTGGACGGTGTCGAGCTCAGCCCCATCGGATAAGCCCGGAACCGCTATCGCCGTGATCCGTGGTGGGGAGGTCATCCACCAGGAGTGCTCGGGGTTCGCCGACCTCGAATGGCAGCAGCCGATCGCCCCGGACACCGTGTTCCCCCTGGCGTCGATCACCAAGTCGTTCACGGCGCTGACCGTGCAGCACTTGATCGATCTCGACACCACGATCGGCGAACATCTGCCGGACTATCCGCCCTCGGGCCGGGACGTGACGATCCGGCAGCTGCTCAACCACACCTCGGGCATTCCCGAACAGATGCTGATCCCCGAGTTCCGCGAGCGGCGTTTCCTGTCGCACACCAGCGACGAGGCGCTCGCCTATTTCGTCGATCTGCCGCTCGACTTCCCGCCCGGCTCGCGGTACGCGTACAGCAACACCGGTTATTGGCTGCTGGGCCTGATCATCGAGGCCGTCACCGGCTCGTCCTACGGCGAAGCTGTCGCCGAGCACGTGTTCCGTCCGGCCGGCATGACCGACAGCCGGATGTTGGACGACGGCGCGGTCATTCCGCGTCGCGCCCGCGGCTACGTCGTGGCCGACGACAAGGTCGCCGCGGAGCCGATGTGCAGCGCCACCGTCACCGGCGCGGCCGGCGCGCTGCTCAGCACCCTCGACGACATGGTGCGGTACGACCGGTTTCTCAAGGGACACGAGTTCGACCTCGCGTCGCGGACTCCTGGGGTCCTGACTTCGGGCCGTGCCACCAAGTACGGCTTCGGCTGGATCCTCGGCGACTACCGGGGCACGCCGTACGCCGCGCACGCCGGCGGCCTTGACGGCTTCGCCGATCTCTACGCCCGGTTCCCCGACGAGGACCTCAGCATCGTCCTGCTCGGCAACCGCAAGGGCCTGACCATCTACCAGGTGGTCCTCGACCTGGCCGAGAAGTTCCTCGGCCGGCCGAAACCGTCCGTCCCGCCGGCCGGACCGATGCCGGTCGAGCTGGCCGGCGTCTACCGCGACCACGACAACGTCGCCGAGCTCGTCGCCGAGGACGGCCTCGCGCTGAAGTTCGCCCGCAAGGTCCGCCCGTTGCGTCGGCTGGACGAGACCACGCTCATCTGCGCCGACGACCCCGACATCCGCCTGCACCTGCACGAGGACGGCGGAATGACGGTCGACTACCCCTTCTACACGTTCACCGGCTACCGCTGAAAACGCCGACGAGCCCGGTCGAACGACCGGGCTCGTCGGGCGGCGGAAACCTAGCGGGGCGCCAGCAGGGTGCTGGCCTCCTGGGCGGCGGAGCCGGCCTGGAGCAGGTGCTCGAGGTTGGCCGGCAGCTGCTCGCCGCGCTTGTGCACGGCGGTGGCGTAGAGCCGGCCGGCGCGGTAGGAGGAGCGGACCAGCGGCCCGGCCATCACGCCGGAGAAACCGATCTTCTCGGCGTCGGCGGAGTGGGCGACGAACTCCTCGGGCTTGACCCAGCGCTCGATCGGGTGGTGTCGGACGCTGGGCCGCAGGTACTGGGTGATGGTGATGATCTCGCACCCGGCCTCGTGCAGGTCGTGCAGCGCCTCGGTCACCTCCTCGGGAGTCTCGCCCATGCCGAGGATGAGGTTGGACTTGGTGACCAGGCCGGCCTCCCGCGCCTTGGTGATCACCTCGAGCGACCGCTCGTAGCGGAAGGCCGGCCGGATGCGCTTGAAGATGCGCGGCACGGTCTCCAGGTTGTGCGCGAGCACCTCGGGCCGGGAGGAGAACACCTCGGCCAGCTGGTCGGGCTCCGCGTTGAAGTCGGGAATCAGCAGCTCGACGCCGGTGCCGGGGTTCATGGCGTGGATCTGCCGCACGGTCTCGGCGTACAGCCAGGCCCCGCCGTCGGGCAGGTCGTCACGGGCGACACCGGTCACGGTGGAGTAGCGCAGTCCCATGGCCTGCACGGACTCCGCCACCCGGCGCGGCTCCTCGCGGTCGAACTCGGCGGGCTTGCCGGTGTCGATCTGGCAGAAGTCGCACCGCCGGGTGCACTGGTCGCCACCGATCAGGAAGGTGGCCTCCCGGTCTTCCCAGCACTCGTAGATGTTGGGACAGCCGGCTTCCTCGCACACGGTGTGCAGGCCCTCGCGGCGGACCAGCCCCTTGAGCTCCTGGTACTCGGGGCCCATGCGGGCCCGGGTCTTGATCCAGGACGGCTTCTTCTCGATAGGGGTCTGGCTGTTGCGCACTTCGAGACGCAGCAGCTTGCGGCCCTCGGGGACGACCTCTGTCACACGCTCACCTTACGCTTCCGGCAGTAGTGGCCGGGGTCACGCAGCGGCAGGCACCCGGCCACGCAGCAGCGCGGCGAAAGCGCCGCCGACGCGCTCCAGAACCTCGTTGGGCTCGGTGAACTCGGCCAGCCCTGCGGCCAGCGCGAGCATCCGGTGCTCACGGGCGGCCGCGTCGGCCAGCACGCCGTTCGAGTTCTCGTCGAGCAAACGCCTAAGAGTGGGGTTGTCCGCGACGGCGCGGCGCCACGCGGCGGAGACGGCGTCGACCCGGTCGCGCTCGGTGTCCGACAGCGCCAGCCCGATGTGGGCGGTCAGCGCGCGGGTCCACTTGTGGTCCAGAGCCAGCAGCAGCTCGTCGGTGTCGGCGAACACGGCGGCAGCGTCGGGCACCTGGGTGAAGGCGTCCTCGATCGTGCCGGTGGTGGCCAGTACGGCGTCGATGACGTCCCGGCGACGGTAGTAGTCGTTCCAACTCATCGTCGTACCTCCGGTCTTCGGCATACTCGCGGTATGTCCGACACGACGACCATACCACGGGTACGTACCAGCGGTATGTGGATACAGTTGTGAGCGTGGCGACAGCGCGGTCGAGGCGGCTCGAATATTCGGAATCCACCAGGGACGCCCTGGTGGACAGTGCTGTCGAGCTGTTCACCAAACGGGGTTACGCCGGCACCTCGCTGGACGAGGTGGCCAAGCGCGCCCGCGTCACGAAGGGCGCGCTCTACCACCACTTCAGTGGCAAGCAGGCGCTGTTCGAGGCGGCTTTCGACATCGTGGAGACGAAGGCGATGCGCCGCCTCGGCGAGATCGTCACCGGCCCCGGCCACCCGTGGGAGACGGCCATGGCCGGCCTGCGCGCCTACGTGCGCGTCTGCCTCGACCCCGCGTTCCAGCGGATCGTGGTGCACGAGGGCCCCGTGGTGATGGGCTGGGCCCGCTGGCGCGAGGCCGAGGAGCACTACAGCTTCAGCGTGATCCGCGCGTCGGTGCAGGCCCTGGTCGAGGCGGGCGAGATCGAGGAGGTGCCGGTCGAGGTGATGACCCGGCTGCTCTACGGCGCGCTGTCGGCCGGCGCCAGCATGATCGCCGGCGCCGCCGACCCGCGTAAGGCCAGTGAGGAAGTGGCCTGGTCGATCACGAAGGTGATCAGCGGACTGCGCCGACCGGCAGCAGCAGGTGCTGGCGCGCCGACGGCGGAACCGGCCGATCGACCGTCACGGCGTCGTCGCCACTAGCCAGCAGCGCGGCCAACAGGGCGCCGGCCGCGGCGTTGGACCGCTCCGGGTGCGCGAGCATCAGTTCCCACGCCGGCGCCTCGCCCTGCAACTCCACGAACCGCACGCCGACCCGGCCGCGGGCCGTGGTGCGCGGCAGCACCGCCACCGCCAGCCCGGCTGCGACGACGTCCAACATGGTCTGCACGTCGTCGGCATGGAACGCGACCTTGCCGCCGAACTCGTTGCCGCCGCCCGGGAACTCGACCAGCGTCTCGGCCCGCAACTCGGCCAGGCCGACCGCGTTGCGCTGGGCGAACCGGTGATCCGGCCCGCAGGCCACCACCGGCCGTTCCGGTCGCACCGGCGCGACGGTCACCCCGTCACCGCCGGGCAGGCGGTTCGCGGACGTCAGCAGCAGGGCCAGGTCCAGCCTCCCATCCCGGACCTGGTCGAGCAGCCGAGCCGAGGAGTCGTGGCTGAGCACCACCTCCACATCGGGGTGCGCCCGGTGGAAGCGACCGAGCGCCGCCATCAGGTGCCCGTGGTCGACGGCCCGGGACAGACCGACGCTGACCCGGCCGCGCAGCCCGCCCTGCACAGCGGCCACGGCTTCGCGGGCGGCGGTCACCGTGCTGAGCGCGCGGCGGGCCTCCACCAGCAGGGCCCGGCCGGCGTCGGTCAGGCGGACCTGGCGCTTGTCCCGGACGAACAGCTGGGCGCCGAGCTCGCGCTCGAGCGTCTGGATCGATGCGGAAAGGCTGGACTGCGCGATGTGCAGTCTCCGTGCGGCCCTGGTGAAGTGGCACTCCTCCGCTACGGCGACAAAGTGCGTCAACTGGCGCAACTCCATGCTGATCACCCGGTTCTCGGCGGTATTTGGCTGGCAACAGCACGCGGCGTCACCGATGACCCTATGTCCGTGACGGGGGCAGCGGGCAATGTCTGATGGATTCATTAGTGCCGAACGGCTCCACTGGCGGCCGGTGGCTACGTTGTGCTGGTGGACTTTCGGATCTTCACCGAGCCCCAGCAAGGGGCGACCTACGACGACCTGCTGCGCGTGGCCAAGGCCGCCGAAGATGCCGGTTACGACGCCTTTTTCCGTTCCGACCACTATCTGAAGATGGGCTCGGCCGACGGCCTGCCCGGCCCGACCGACGCCTGGATCACGCTGGCCGGCCTGGCCCGCGAGACCTCCCGGCTGCGGCTGGGCACGCTGATGAGCCCGATCACCTTCCGTCACCCCGGGCCGCTGGCCATCTCGGTGGCGCAGGTCGACCAGATGTCCGGCGGCCGGGTCGAGCTGGGCATCGGCAGCGGCTGGTTCGAGGCCGAGCACCAGGCGTACGGGATTCCGTTCCCGGACCTGGGCGAGCGCTTCGACCGGTACGAGGAGCAGGTGGAGATCATCGCCGGCCTGTGGGGCACGCCGGCCGGGCAGACCTACTCGTTCGCCGGCAAGCACTACCAGCTGACCGACTCGCCGGCGCTGCCCAAGCCGGTGCAGAGCCCGCGGCCGCCGATCCTGATCGGCGGCCACGGCGCCAAGCGGACGCCGCGGCTGGCCGCGCGGTTCGCCGACGAGTTCAACATCGGCTTCTCCTCCATCGCTGACTCGGCCGCCCAGTTCGACCGGGTCCGGGCGGCCTGCGAGGTCATCGGCCGCGACCCGTCGACGATCACCCTGTCGGTGGCGCATCCCGTGGTCGTCGGCCGGGACGACGCCGAGGTGGCCCGGCGCGCCGCCGCCATCGGCCGTGACGTCGAGGAGCTGTCGCTCAACGGCTTCTGCGGCACCCCGGCCCAGGTGCTGGACCGCGTCGGCGCCTGGCACGAGGGCACCGGCACCAACCGGATCTACCTCCAGCTGCTCGACCTGTCCGACCTCGAGCACCTGGACCTGTTCGCCGCCGAGGTCGCGGCCCAGTGGCGCGCGTGACCGTACTTCTGCTGCACGGGCTCGGCGGCGACCGCCGTGGCCTGCGGGAACTGGCCGACGCGCTCGACGATGTCGACGTGGTCGTGCCGGACCTGCCGGGCTACGGCGCGTCGCCGCCGCTGGCCGTGCCGCACACCTTGGAGAACTACGCCGCCGAGATCGAGCGGCTGCGCCTGTCGCTGGGCTTGGACCGCTTCGTGCTCGCCGGCCACTCCCTGGGCGCGTCCATCGCCCTCGTCTACGCCGCGCGCTACGGGGCCGCCCTCGACGGCTTGTGCCTGTTCAACCCCGTCTCCGAGGCAACGGGCCCGACCGCGTGGCTGGGCAAGCTCTACTACCGCATCGGCGCTCGCCTACCCGAGCGGGCCGCCCGCTTCTGGCTCTGCAGCAAGCCCGCCGTCTACCTGGCCGACGCCTTCGTCATCGTCACCAAGGACAAGGCTCGGAGGCGGTGGCTGCTCGACATGGACTACGAGAACTACCGCAACGCCAGCGTGCGGGCCATGACCGAGGCCTTCTTGAGCTACTTCGACACCACCTTCGCCGACCTGGCCGCGCAGGTCGCCGTCCCAACCCTGCTCGTGACCGGCACTCGCGACGGCATCGCACCCGTCGACGCCGTGACCAAGTTGGCAACCGGGATCCGCGACGCGGCCCTGATCGTGGAACCAGGTGCCGGCCACCTGTACCCCGCCGAGGAACCGGCTCGCGCAGCGGCTCACTTGAGCCATTTCCTGCGTCAGTCCCACGCACCAGCACACCGACCCGTGGATTGAGGCAGGTCAGCGCGGTCGGCACCGGAAGTGGTTCGGGCGGTGGCTCACGTGAGCCATTTCCGGTGCCGGTCCTGCTCACCAGCAGGCCGGATCGTGGGTTGAGGCAGGTCAGTGTGGTTGGCGCTGGAAGTGGTTCGGGCGGTGGCTCGCGTGAGCCAGTTTCTGTGCCGGTGCTGTGCGCCGGCAGCACTGAGCCATGCCTTGAGGCAGGTCAGCGGAGCTGTCCGGCGACATCGGACGCGGCGGTGAGCATCACCAGCAGGGGAATGACGGCGGTCGACGGCACCCGGTAGCTGCCGCGGCTGTCCTGCTCCACCACCCTGGCTGCGACCAGGGACTTCAGGTGGTGGTAGAGCTGGCCGGTGGAGCGCAGCCCGGCGGCCTCGGACAGGGCGGGCGCGGGCTGCGCACCGTTGGCGATCAGGTGGCGGACGATGGCCGCGCGGACTGGATGGCCCAGCGCGGCGAGCACGTCCACGCGCGGGCCGTCCGGCAGTTGCAGCGTGCCGCCGGCGCCGACCCGGATCTGCCACGACAGCGGAGCGCCGAACTCCACCTCGCCCTGGTAGCCGATGATGCCGGCGGCCAGTGGCTCGGGCGTCGCGGCCTTGCCTTCGAGGGCGGCGACGCGGCGTTCGAGGTCGGCGATCCGATCGTCGTAGTCAGACACGGTCGTCAAGCATGCACGACCTCGCGCGCGACCCGCTGCCAGGTCGCCGGGTCGCGCAGCAAACCGAGACAGACGCCGTTGACGAACTCGGCGGAGTTGCTGAGCGCGGTGAAGTCGTCCCAGCCCAGGTTCTCGACGAGCACCGCGGTGCTGCCGGTGGTGCCGTCGGCGCGGCGGAGCGAAAAGCCGATGGTGACCACGCCGGGCAGCGAGCCACCCTTGTAGCCGATGCCCAACTCGCCCTGACCGACCAGCGGTGCGTAGGCCAGCTCCAGGTAGTGGCGGCCGGGGATGCGTTGGGTGGCGATGGACCGATGCAGCGAGGCCAGGTCGGCGGCGCTGCCGCGGTGGGTGGTTCGGGTCCAGGCCAACTGCGCGTCAATGCTCGGCAACTCGGCCAACTTGGCCAGCGCCGCCTGCTTGAACGACGCGTCGGCCACGAACCGCGCGGACAGCTCGTCGCTGGTGCCGGGCCACCAGATCCGCAGCATGTCGCCGAGCTCGGTCGCCACCTCGGCGTGCGGCCAGCCCCCGCAGGCCGCGGTTCGTTGCAGCGCCCGCGCGCCGAGCAGGTCGTGCAGGTAGTCGGCGGCCGCGTTGTCGCTCTGGATGATCATCGCCTGCACCACCCAGTCCAGTGGCACCAGCTGGTCCGGGTCCTTGGCGTACCAGCCCTCGGCCGGGATGCCCAGCATGGCCAGCGAGTACAGGTGCGCGCCGCCGTCCAAGCCGGGCAGGTAGTGCGCCTCCCAATCACGGATCTTGATCTGGCGCTGCGGGTTGATGCCGCTGCCGGCGAACGTCGCGGCGTGGATCGCCTTGTACGCCGAGGCCATCGGCACCTGGTGGTTGGGCCGCAGCGCCAACCGTCGACCCCGGCCGTCGTCGGCGTACAGGCTGACGTGGTCACGGCGCTGGGCCAGCCACTGAATCCAATCGGTGGTCGGCTCGTCGGCCATGGCGCGGGCCGGCATCAGCAACGGCACCGCCACGACCGCCGCGGCACCGGCCAGCACGCTTCTCCTGGCCAACACGCTTCTCTTGGACAACATGGAACCCCCTCTTCCGTATTTCCGTAGTTACGGAATATCAGAGAAGGGGGGTGGTGTCAGCTGTTCGCTACGAAGACAGGGAGAACGTCACGCCGGCGGCGGAAGGGGCGGTCCGGTCGATGTCGCGGACGGTCACCGGCAGGGTGCCCTCGATGGCGGCCAGCACGGCGGCCTGCACCAGCGGCTGGACCTCGGCGACGGTGACGTCCCGGCCCAGTTCGGCGCTGAGCGAGGTGACGCCGGCGTCGCGGATGCCGCACGGGATGATCTTGCCGAAGGCGCCGAGGTCGGCGTTGCAGTTGATCTCCAGGCCGTGCATGGTGACGCCGCGCTGGACCCGGATGCCGATGGCGGCGATCTTGCGCTCGGGGCGGTCGCCGTCGGCGGCCAGCCACACGCCGCTTCGGCCCTCGACCCGGCCGGTGGCCAGGCCGAACGCGTCGCAGACGTGGATAAGGGCCTGCTCGATGCGCCGCACGTAGTCCACGACGTCGACGGGGTCGCTGAGCTTGACGATCGGGTAGCCGACCAGCTGGCCCGGGCCGTGCCAGGTGATCTTGCCACCGCGGTCGACGTCGATCACCGGCGTGCCGTCCTGCGGCCGGTCCGCGGGCTCGGTGCGCTTGCCGGCGGTGTAGACCGACGGATGCTCCAGCAGCAGCAGCGTGTCCGGACCGGTGCCGTCCGCGCGGGCGTTGAGCACCTCCCGCTGTAGCTCCCAGGCGTCCGCGTAGTCAATGATGCCCAGCGGCCGCACCTGCACGGGATCGGCCGTGGCACGGCAGGAAATCGTCGTCACACAGCGACTTTACGCCCGCTGGGCGAGCACTTCCGGAAGGGCTGTGGCCAGCGTCTCGTGCTGGAACCGGAAACCGTGGTCCAGCAGCGCCTTCGGCGTCGCGCGCTGACCGATCAGCACGCCCTCGTCGGCGAACTCGCCCAGCACCGCCCGCAGCGCGAAGCCCGGCACCGTCCACGGCGTCGGCCGGCCCATCACCTCGCCCAGCGTCTTGGTGAGCTCGGCGTTGGTCAGCTGCTCCGGCGCGCACAGGTTGACCGGACCCGAGATGTCCTCGTGTTCCAGCACGAACCGGATCGCCGCCAGCTCGTCGTCCAGCGAGATCCACGGCCAGTACTGGCGGCCGTCGCCCAGTTTGCCGCCCAACATGAACTGCACCAACGGTTTCAACCTGCCCAGCAGGCCACCGGACTCGGCGAACACCAGGCCGGTGCGCAGCAGCACCACCCGGGCCCCGGCGTCGGCCGCCGGCCGGGTCGCCGACTCCCACTCGTGCACCAGGTCGGCCAGGAAACCCTGGCCCTTCGGCCCCGACTCGTCCACCTCGCGGTCGCCGGTGTCGCCGTAGAAGCCGACCGCCGACGCGTTCACCAGCACCGGGATCTTGTGCTCGGCCACCGCCGCCGCCAGCACCTCCGTCGGCTCCACCCGGGAGTCCAGCAGGGTCTGCTTGCGGGCCTGGCTCCAGCGCTTGTCACCGATGCCTGCCCCGCACAGGTTGAGCACCGCGTCCACACCGTCCAGCGTGCCGTCCTGGATCCGGCCCGCCGGCGGGTCCCAGCTGCGCTCGTCCCGCGCCGCCGCCGGCCGGCGCACCAGCCGCAGCACCTCGTGTCCGGCGTGCCGCAGCACCGGGAGCAGAGCGGAACCGATCAAGCCGGACGACCCGGCGACCACGACGCGCATGCATGAATCGTCCCTCGCGCACCGCCGCGCCGCAGCACCGGGGTAAGCGAAAGGGCTGCCCCGGTGTGCGCCGGGGCAGCCCTTTCAGCTGTTTGCCTCAGAGACCGAGGTCGGCCTCGAAGGCGCCTTCCTCGAGACGGTGCTTGATCGTGGTGAGGAAGCGGGCCGCGTCCGCGCCGTCCACCAGGCGGTGGTCGTAGGACAGGGCCAGGTAGACCATGGACCGGATGGCGATGGTGTCGCCGCCGGCCTCGTCGGCCACCACGACCGGGCGCTTCACGACCGCGCCGGTGCCGAGCATGCCGACCTGCGGCTGGTTCAGGATCGGCGTGTCGAACAGGGCGCCCCGGCTGCCGGTGTTGGTCAGCGTGAAGGTGCCGCCCGACAGCTCGTCCGGCTTGATCTTGTTGTTGCGGGTGCGCTCGGCAAGATCGGCGATCTTGCGGGCGATGCCGGCGATGTTGAGGTCGCCGGCGTTGTGGATCACCGGCACCATCAGGCCGCGCGGCGCGTCCACGGCGATGCCCAGGTGCTCGGCGCCGTGGTAGGTGACCTCCATCGTCTCGTCGTTGATGGAGGCGTTGACCTGCGGGTGCTGCTTGAGCGCCTCGACGGCCGCCTTGGCGAAGAACGGCAGGAAGGACAGCTTCACGCCCTCCCGCGCCTCGAAGCCGCGCTTGGCCCGGTCCCGCAGCCGCGCGATCCGGGTGATGTCGACCTCGATCACGGTGGTGAGCTGCGCGGAGATCTGCAGCGACTCCACCATGCGCTTGGCGATGGTCTGCCGGATCCGGGGCATCTTCTGCGTGGTGCCACGCAGCGCCTGGGCCTCGGGCGACGGGGCGGCGGGCGCGGCCGCCGGAGCCGCGTGGGCCGCGGCGGCCGGCGCGGGGGCGGCCGGGGCCGGGGCGGGGGCCTTCTTGGCCTCGACCGCGGCGAGCACGTCCTGCTTGCGGATGCGGCCACCAACACCGGTGCCCTGCAACGAGTTCAGGTCGATCCCGTTTTCCGACGCCAGCTTGCGCACCAGCGGCGTCACGTACGGCGAGCCGTTCGCGTCGTCGGCGGAAGCAGCGGCCGGGGCCTGCGGAGCCGGGGCAGCCGGAGCCGCCGGGGCGGGCGCGGGCGCGGCCGGCGCCTGGGCCACGGGGGCCGGGGCGGCCGGGGCCGGGGCAGCCGGCGCGGCAGGCGCGGGAGCGGGTGCCGGGGCAGCGGCCGGGGCCGCCGCGCCGTCGCCGATCACGGCCAGCTTGCCGCCGACCTCGACGGTGGCGTCCTCGCCGGCCGAGATCTCCAGCAGCGTGCCGGCGACCGGCGACGGGATCTCGGTGTCGACCTTGTCGGTGGACACCTCCAGCAGCGGCTCGTCCACCTCCACCTTGTCGCCGACCTGCTTGAGCCAGCGGGTGACCGTGCCCTCGGTGACGCTCTCGCCGAGCGCCGGCATGGTGATCTCGGTGCCCTGGGCCGGACCGGCCGACGGGGCCGGGGCCTCGGCCTGCGGTGCCGGGGCAGCGGCCTGCGCCTGGGCCGGCTCGGGCTCCGGCTCGGCGGCCGGCTGCTGCTGGGCGGGGGCCGGGGCCGACGGGGCGGGCTCGGCGGCGCCGTCGCC
>DATJJB010000643.1:0-8396 GCA_035492655.1 Kutzneria sp.
ACGGTGCAGCTGTTCACCGACTACCTGACCCGGCTGATGCGGTACGTGGAGTTCATGAAGCGGGTCGTGCCGATGCACGACGACCTGTTCGACTTCTTCTACGAGGCGCTGCCCGGCTACGAGGAGGTCGGCCGCCGCCGGGTGCTGCTGGGCTGCTGGGGGTCGCTGAACAACCCCGCGTTCTGCGACTTCTCCTACCAGAACATGGCCGACTGGGGCCGCAAGATGTTCGTCACCCCCGGGGTCGTGGTCGACGGCAAGCTGGTGACGACGTCGCTGGTCGACATCAACCTGGGCATCCGGATCCTGCTCGGCTCCTCGTTCTACGAGGACTGGGAGGACCAGGAGATGTTCGTGACCGCCGACCCGCTGGGCAACCCGGTGGACCGCCGGCACCCGTGGAACCAGCACACCATTCCCCGGCCGGCCAAGCGGGACTTCGACAACAAGTACTCCTGGACGATGTCGCCGCGCTGGTTCGACGGCAAAGACCACCTGGCGCTGGACACCGGCGGCGGCCCGATCGCCCGGCTGTGGACCACGGCCTTGGCCGACCTGGTGCACACGCCGTACGTGAACGCCACCGGGCACTCCGTCCGCATCGACCTGCCGCGCACCGCGACCAAGCCCGAGGCGCACTTCGAGTGGAAGATTCCACAGTGGAGCAACGCGCTGGAGCGCAACCGGGCCCGCACCTACTTCCAGGCCTACTCCGCCGGCATGGCGCTGCACTTCGTGGAGCAGGCGCTGGCCGAGATCCGCGGCGGCCACACCAAGACGTGGGAGAAGTTCACCGTGCCGGACGAGGCGATCAGCTGCGGGTTCACCGAGGCGGTGCGGGGCGTGCTGTCGCACCACATGGTCATCCGCGGCGGCAAGATCGCCAACTACCACCCGTACCCGCCGACCCCGTGGAACGGCAGCGTCCGGGACTCCTTCGGCACACCCGGCCCGTACGAGGACGCGGTGCAGAACACGCCGATCTTCGAGGAGAACAGCCAGGAGAACTTCAAGGGCATCGACATCATGCGCGCGGTGCGCAGCTTCGACCCGTGCCTGCCGTGCGGGGTCCACATGAACCTGTCCACCGGCAAGGTGATCGACACGATGCACACCCCGCACGCGTTCCTGGGCGTGTGAGCCGGTGGCGTCCGCGGGCGAGGTGGGCGATCGGGTCGAGCGGCTGCTGGCCGAGTTCGAGGCGCTGTCCGACCCGACGCTGGCCGCGCGGGCCGAGGAGTTGGTCCGCACGGTCGTCGAGTTCTACGGGACGGCGCTGGAACGGGTCGTGGAGCTGACACCGGATCCGGTGCTGGAGCGGCTGGCCGCCGATCCGCTGGTGGCGGGGGTGCTGGTGGTGCACGACCTGCACCCGCACGGCCTGGAGCAGCGGGTCCAGCACGCGCTCGACGGCGTGCGGCCGTATCTGGGGTCGCACGCGGGCGACGTGAGTTTCGTGGAGATCACCGACGACGGCGTGCTGCGGTTGGCGCTCGGGGGCAGCTGCGACGGCTGCCCCTCCTCCATGGTCACCGTGAAGCTGGCGATCGAGCAGGCCATCGAGCACGCGGCGCCGGAGATCGTGCGGATCGACGTGGAAGGCGTGGTGCCGGCCGCGACCGGGCCGGGTGGGCGGCCGTTGCTGCCGCTCGTGACGGCGGACAAGGCGTCGTGGGTGGAGCTGGGCGAGGCCGACATGGTCGCGCCCGGGGCCGTGTCCTCGGCGCGGGCGCGGGGCGAGGCGACGGTGGTGTGCAACGCCGCCGGCACCCTGTACGCGTACCGGGATCGGTGCGCGGCGTGTCAGGGGGCGTTGTCCGGTGGGCACTTCGACGGCCGGCTGTTGTCGTGCCCGTCGTGCGGGGCTTCGTACGACGTAGTGGCCGCGGGCCGGGCTGTCAGCGGGGACGGGCACCTGGATCCGTTGCCGCTGCTGACTTCTGACGGCACGATCCGGGTGGCGGTGCCGGCATGACCCGTGTCGCGCAACAAGGTGGCCTGCGGCGTTTCGCCCGGCGTCCTCCTCCGGCGGAGCCGGAGGAGCGCTGCGAGCTGTGCGCGCGGACCGTCGACGCCGAGCACTCGCACGTGGTGAACATGGAGTCGCGGGCCATCCTGTGCGCGTGCCGGCCGTGCTACCTGCTGTTCACGCACGGCGCCGCCGGTAAGTACCGCGCGATCCCTGAGCGGTACGTGCACGTGCCGGACCTGGTCGGCGGCGCGGCGTGGTGGGAGTCGGCCGGTATCCCGGTGCGGATGGCGTTCGTGTTCACCAACTCCGAGCGGGGCGCGCCGGTGGCGTTCTACCCGAGCCCGGCCGGCGCGACCGAGTGCCTGCTGGCGCTGGAGTCGTGGGGCCGGCTGGTGACGGACAACCCTGCGTTGGCCGATCTGGAGGCGGACGTCGAGGCGCTGCTGGTGAACGTGGACGAGGAGCGGTTCGAGGGCTTCCTGGTGCCGATCGACGCCTGCTACCGGCTGGTCGGGCTGGTCCGCCTGCACTGGAAGGGCTTCGACGGCGGCACCGAGGCCTGGCGTGAGATCAACGCCTTCTTCGAGGACCTGCGCGGGCGGGATTCGGGCCGTCATGGCTGAGCTGGCCTTCGAGTGCCTGGACGTGCGGCCCCTGCGCTACGGCGTGGGGCCCGCGCTGGTGTTCCGGCTGCACATCGCCGAGGTCAACGCCGCCGCCGTGCACGCGATCGCGCTGCGGGTGCAGATCCGCATCGAGCCGCAGCTGCGGCACTACGCCGAGCACGAGGCCGAGCTGCTGGCCTACCTGTTCGGGGAACGGTCGCGGTGGGGCGAGACGCTCAAGCCGATGCAGTTCACCACCGCGTCGGTGATGGTGCCCAGCTTCACCGGGGCCACCGAGGTCGACCTGGAGGTGCCGTGCACCTACGACCTGGAGGTCGCGGCCGGCAAGTACTTCCACGCCCTCGACGGCGGCGAGGTGCCGATGGTCCTGCTGTTCTCCGGGACCGTGTTCGCCAAGGGCGACAAGGGCTTCTGGGTGCATCCCATCCCCTGGCACCAGCAGGCGACCTATCGGATGCCGGTCACGGTGTGGCGGGAGCTGATGGACGCCTACTTCCCGCACGGCTCCTGGGTCCGGCTCGACCGCGACACCATCGACGCGATGCTGCGCTACAAGTCGGCGCACGCCATCCCGACCTGGGACGACGCCATCCGGGCGCTGCTGAAGGAGGCGTCGCCGTGAGCCTCGACCAGGCTCGGCAAGTGGCCGACGCCGTGCTCTACGAGGGCTATCTGCTCTATCCGTACCGTTCCTCGGCGATCAAGAATCAGCTGCGGTGGCAGTTCGGCGTGCTGATGCCGCCCGGCTTTCCCGAGGAGGCGTCCAACTCCGTGACGCAGCTGCTGGTGGAGCCGTCACTGCACAGCTCTCTGCACGTGCGGGTGCGGTTCCTTCAGCTGCAGGCCCGCACGGTCGTCGTCGACGGTGTCGAGGTGCCGTCGGCGGTGGTGGACGGCACTGAGTGGACGACGTGGGACGAGGCCGTGGAGCAGGAGGTCGATGCCGTGCTGCGGTTCGCCGATCTGCTGGCCGGCGACAACACCGTGCCGTTCACGGTCGACGGCGGTGCCGTGGAGGAGCAGCTGTCGCCGTCGGTGCGGTTGGTGCGGCGGCGGTGGCCGCTGTCCGGGTCGATCACGGTGCGAGCCGATGCGTTGCCGGGGCCGTACGGGGCGTCGCGGCTTTCCGTCACCGTGGCGAATGTGTCGGCCCGCGTGGACTCCAGCCGCGACGAGGCCCAGATGGATATGGCACTGCGGGATATGGCACTGCGGTCTGCGTTGATCGCCGCGCACTCGATGATGTCGGTGTCGGGCGGACGGTTCGTGTCGATGGTCGACCCGCCGGAGTGGGCCAAGCCCGCGGTGGCCGAGTGCCACTGCGAGCGGACGTGGCCGGTGCTGGTCGGCTCGGACGACACCGTGCTGTCCTCGCCGATCATCCTCTACGACTACCCGTCCATCGCCCGGGAGAGCGCCGGCGAGCTGTTCGACGGCCTGGAGATCGACGAGATCCTCACGCTGCGCACGATGGCCCTGACCGACGAGGAGAAACGTCAGGCCCGGGCCACCGATCCCCGGGCGGCGGCCATCGTGGACCGGGTCGACGCGATGCCGCCGGAGCTGCTGGACCGTCTGCACGGCACGATCCGCTACCTGCGGTCCGTCACCGAGCAGGACAAGCCCTGGTGGGATCCGGGGGCCGACTCCAGCGTGGATCCCGACACCGACGGCGTGATCGTCGACGGTGTGCGGGTCGCCCGAGGCTCCCGGGTGCGGCTACGGCCGGGACTGCGGCGCGCCGATGCGCAGGACATGTTCCTGCACGGGCGGGAGGCGACCGTGCAGGCCGTGCTGCACGACGTGGACGGCGATCTGCACGTGGCCGTGACGATCGACGGCGACCTCGACCCGTCCTACGGGCGGTTCCGCTACTTCTCGGCCGAGGAGGTGGAGCCGCTGTGAGCGAGCTTGCGAGCGAACCATTCAACGCTGTGAACGTGTTGATCGCGGGCGTTGGCAACATCTTCCTCGGCGACGACGGCTTCGGCGTCGAGGTGGCACAGCGACTGTCCACACTGGACCTGCCGGCCGGCGTGCAGGTCCGTGACTACGGCGTCTCGGGCCTGCACCTGGCGTTCGACCTGCTCGACGGCTACGACACGACCATCCTCGTCGACGCCACCTCCCGCGGCGACGTCCCCGGCACGGTGTACGTCGTCGAACTCGACCCGGTCACCGAACCGGCCGGCTCGATCGACGCCCACGGCATGCAGCCCGACGTCGTCATGCAGCTGCTGGCGATGCTCGGCGGCTCCTGCCCGCGGGTGCTGCTGGTGGGCTGCGAGCCGGCCAGCGTGACCGACCACATCGGACTGTCCCCACCGGTCGCGGCCGCCGTCGACGCGGCCGTGCGGGCGGTGCTCGAACTCGTGGAGGTGTGTGATGTGCCTTGGCATTCCCGGTGAGGTCATCGAGATCCTCGCCGACCGACCCGACCTGGCCAAGGTGGACGTGTCCGGGGTGAAGCGGGCCATCAACATCGGCCTGCTGGAGGGCGAGGACGTGGCGCCGGGCGACTGGGTGCTGATCCACGTCGGCTTCGCCCTGTCCAAGATCGACGAGGCCGAGGCGCGGGCGGCCATGGAGTTCCTGGAGTCCATCGGCAAGGCCTACGAGGACGAGATGGCCGCGCTGGCCGCGTCCCGGATCGAGGAGTGAGCCGTGCGTTTCGTCGACGAGTTCCGCGACGCCGAGAAGGCAAGGGCGCTGGCCTCGAAGATCGCCGGGCTGTGCGCGCCGGGCCGCCGCTACAAGTTCATGGAGGTCTGCGGCGGGCACACCCACACCATCTACAAGCACGGCCTTGAGGACTACCTGCCCGAGCAGGTGCAGCTGGTGCACGGGCCGGGCTGCCCGGTGTGCGTGATCCCGATGGGCCGGGTCGACGACGCCATCCACATCGCCCGCCAGCCCGATGTGCTGATGACCTCGTTCGGGGACATGATGCGGGTGCCGGGCAGTGGCGGGAACTTCTTCGACTCCAACGCCGAGGGCACCAGCATCCGGATGGTGTACTCGCCGCTGGACTCGCTGAAGCTGGCCCGGCAGAACCCGGACCGGCAGGTGGTGTTCATGGCCATCGGGTTCGAGACGACCGCGCCGTCCACCGCGATGACGGTGCTGCGGGCGGCGGCCGAGGGGTTGGAGAACTTCTCGGTGTTCTGCAACCACGTGACGATCATCCCGGCCATCAAGGCCATCCTGGACTCCCCCGACCTGCGGCTGGACGGTTTCATCGGGCCGGGGCACGTGTCCACGGTGATCGGCTGCCGGCCGTACGAGTTCATCGCGGCGCAGTACGGCAAGCCGGTGGTGGTGGCCGGGTTCGAGCCGCTGGACATCCTCCAGTCGATCTACATGCTGATGCTTCAGCTGCACGAGGGCCGCTCGGTGGTGGAGAACCAGTACTCGCGGGTGGTGCCCTGGCAGGGCAATCCGGTGGCGTTGCGGGTGATCAACCAGACCATGCAGCTGCGGCCGTACTTCGAGTGGCGGGGGCTGGGCTTCATCTCGCACTCGGCGCTGCGCATCCGGGACTCCTACGCCGCCTTCGACGCCGAGGCCCGGTTCCCGGTGCCGGGGGTGCGGGTGGCCGACCCGAAGGCCTGCCAGTGCGGCGAGGTGCTCAAGGGCGTGCTGAAGCCGTGGGAGTGCAAGGTGTTCGGCACCGCCTGCACGCCGGAGACGCCGATCGGCACGTGCATGGTGTCGCCCGAGGGCGCCTGCGCCGCGTACTACAACTTCGGCCGGTTCAACCGGCAGCGCGTGCAGGAGGTGACGATCGGATGATCGATCGCGAGCAGCAGGTGCTGGACCGGATCGAACGCCAGCGGCGGCGGCCGGCCAAGGTGCGGGAAGAGCGGATCACGCTGTCGCACGGCGCCGGCGGCAAGGCCACCCACACCCTGATCGAGGCGGTGTTCCTGGACGCGTTCGGCAACCCGCTGCTGGCGCCGCTGGAGGACGCCGCCCAACTGCGCGTCGGCGACGCGCGGCTGGCGCTGACCACGGATTCCTACGTGGTGTCGCCGCTGTTCTTCCCCGGCGGGGACATCGGGGACCTGGCGGTGAACGGGACGGTGAACGACCTGGCCGTGTCCGGGGCGACGCCGCTGTACCTGACCTGCGGGTTCATCCTGGAGGAGGGCTTCCCGATCGCCGACCTGACCCGGATCGTGGCCTCCATGCGGGCCGCGGCCGACCGGGCCGGCGTCACGATCGTCACCGGCGACACCAAGGTGGTGCAGCGGGGCAAGGCCGACGGCTGCTTCATCAACACGGCCGGCATCGGCGTCGTGGAGGGTACGTCGGACTTCGGTGTTTCCGCAGTTCAGCCCGGAGATGCGATCTTGGTTTCCGGGCCGATCGGGGAACACGGCGTGACGATCATGCTGGCCCGTGGCGAGCTGGACATCGAGGCCGACCTGATCTCGGACACCGCGCCGCTGAACGGGCTGATCGCCGAGCTGCTGGCGGCGTGCGGCGGCGTGCACGCGATGCGGGACGCCACCCGGGGTGGGGTGGCGACCATCCTCAACGAGATCGCCGTCGACGCGCAGGTGTCGGTGGTGGTCGACGAGAACGCCATCCCGGTGCGGGCTGAGGTCCGGGGCGCGTCGGAGCTGTTGGGCATCGATCCGCTGTACGTGGCGTGCGAGGGCCGGTTCGTCGCGGCCGTTGCCGGTGACCAGGCCGCGACGGCGTTGGCGGCGTTGCGCCGACACCCGTTGGGCGCGGACGCGGCGATCATCGGGCGGGTGTCGGGTGATCAGCCGGGCATGGTGCTGCTCAACACCGCGTTCGGCGGGACCCGGATCGTGGACATGCTCGTCGGCGACCCGCTGCCCCGGATCTGCTGACATGCACGAGCTGTCGCTGACCCAGGGCATCGTCGAGGCGATCACCGCGCGCCTGGGCGAGCGCCGGGTGGTCATGGTGCGGCTGGAGATCGGGAAGCTGTCCGGGGTGGTGGTCGACTCGGTGCGGTTCTGCTTCGACCTGGTCGTCGCCGGCACGTCGGTGGACGGGGCGCGGTTGGAGATCGTGGAGCCCGGCGGGCGGGCGCGCTGCCGGGACTGTGCTGCGGAGTTCACCACTGACGATCCGATCCTGTTGTGCCCGTGCGGTTCCAGCGACGTCGAAGTGCTGGCCGGCACTGAGTTGTTGATCAAAGCGGTGGAGGTGGAACCCGATGTGCGCGACGTGCGGGTGTGAGGACCACTCCCACGGCACGGTGATCAACCTGGAGGAGCGGCTGCTGGCCCGCAACGACCACCTGGCCGGCCACGTGCGGGAGTGGTTGGCCGGCATCGACGTGCGGGCCTACAACCTGATGAGCTCCCCCGGCTCCGGCAAGACCACGCTGCTGGAGCGGACCGTGCGGGAGCTGGGTGTGCCGTGCTCGGTGATCGAGGGCGATCAGGAGACCGCCTTCGACGCCGACCGCATCCGTGCAACCGGTGTGCCGGCCGTGCAGGTCAACACCGGGGCCGGCTGTCACCTGGACGCCGTGATGGTGCGCAAGGCCCTGGCCGAGCTCGACCCGGCCGCCGGCTCGGTGGTGTTCGTGGAGAATGTCGGCAATCTCGTCTGCCCGGCGCTGTTCGACCTGGGCGAGACCGGGCGGGTGGTGATCCTGTCGGTGACCGAGGGCGAGGACAAGCCGCTCAAGTACCCACATCTGGTGCGAACCGGCGACGTCGTGCTGCTCAACAAGGTGGATCTGCTGCCGTACCTGGACTTCTCGGTGGAGCATTTCCTGCGCTGTCTGCGGCAGGTCAATCCGCACGCCCCGG
>DATJJB010000644.1:0-2383 GCA_035492655.1 Kutzneria sp.
GACGTGGACGGCCGTCGCTGGCGTCGGCGCCACGAGCTTCGGCTACGGTGCACCCGCCGTCGCCGGCGGCCCGGCCAGCATCTACATCGTCGGCAAGGTCAATGGTGAATACGGCATCTTCTACTCGACCGACGATGCCCAAACCTGGACCAAGATCGGCGAGCACCCGATGGGGAGCCTCGACAATATCAAGACCATCTCCGGCGACATGGACAAGTTCGGGCTCGTCTATGTCGGCTTCGGTGGCTCCGGCTACGCCTATCTCGACCTCACCGCCGACCATTCGGCGACCGTCGCGCCGACCACCCAGACCGTCACCACCCCCGCGCCCGACCAGGTCGCCAGCATCGTCAGCGCGCTGGACGACGTCGGCACGGCGGCGACGGTCGCGAGCGGTGCGACCGTCAATGACTCGACGCCGACCTTCTCGGGCACCCTCTCCGCGGTCTTGGCAACGGGGCAGAAGCTCGCCGTCTACCGCGACGGGCAATTTGTCGGGGCAGCGGTCGCGAGCAATACCAGCTGGACCTATACCGACAGCGGCGCGGCCGACGGCACGCACAAGTACACCGTCCAGGTCGAGAATTCGGCGGGGCAGGCGGGGAGCGCCTCGGCTGCCTTCTCGCTGACGATCGATACGACCGCGCCCACCCAGCAGGTGGCGGTGACCGGCTACGAGACCGCCTCGACCGGCACGGGCGGCGTCTCCACCATGTCGCTCTCGGCGACCAGCGCCGCCTCTCCGGCGAGCTACATCGCCGGCACCATCAACGCGCCGCTCGCCGACGGGGAGACCCTGGTCGTGTTCCGGGACGGCGTGAAGGTTGGGATCGGCGCGGTGGCGAACGGTGCCTGGACCTTCACCGACAGCATCAGCGACGGCCTGCACAGCTATTCGGCGCAGGTCCAGGATGCCGCCGGCAACCTCGGCCAGATGTCGCTGGCGAAGACCATCTCGGTCGGCGCCAACTACCTTTATGGCACCGATCGGGGCGACACGGTGGTCGGAACCTCTGGCGCCGACGTCATCTCCGGCGTGCCCCAGTCGAGCGTCAAGCTCGGCAAGGGCGTGGTCGACGTGCTGACCGGCGGCTCGGGCGCCGACGTGTTCGTCCTGGGGGACGAGCGCGGCCGCTTCTACGACGACCGGATCATGAACAAGTCGGGCTGGCAGGATTATGCCCGCATCACCGACTTCGGCGATGGCGACAAGCTGCAGCTCAAGGGCACGGCCGCCGAGTATCTGCAGGGCTGGATCAGCAACCTCAACGGCTATTCCGGCACCGGCATCTACCACGACACCAATGGCAATGGCGTGCTCGACAGCAAGGACGAGCTGATCGCGCTGGTCCAGAACCACGGGCCGCTCGACTCCGGCGACTTCCTCTACGTCTGAGCCAAAGCGGGGCGGCGGCGACCACGCTGCCGCCTCGCTTCATCGCCTCGTGCTCAGGAAATCATGGTGAAATTGCAACGCTTTGGCTAAGCGAACCCCGCCGGGCCGTCCCAAAGTGAGATTTGGTTAACGAATCTCGTCGAGAAGGGATACGGGGCGAAGTGGGACGGACGCGCGGCCGTGGTCGACGCGTCCGATTGGGGTGTGAGGGTCGATGAACGAAGCCATTCGCAGCGCGCTTGAAGCCTGCCGCCGTCACTTCACGGCGGCGCTGCTGTTCAGTGCGCTGGTCAACCTGCTCTTCATCGTTCCGATGCTCTACATGCTGCAGGTGTACGAGCGGGTGGTCCCGACGCGGGGCGAGGCGACTTTGGTCCTCCTCACCTTGGTCCTGCTGTTCGGGCTGCTGACCATGTCGGTGCTGGATTCGATCCGCTCGCGCCTGCTGGTGCGGGCCGGGGTGCGGCTCGACTCGAGCCTGGCTAAGACGGTCCTCGACGCCACCCTCAACCGCGTCGGCGGCAACAAGAGGGTCAAGCGCCAGGCGCTCCGCGATTTTGACACCCTGCGCCAGGCGATGACCGGGCCGGCCATTCTCGCCGTGCTCGATGCGCCGTGGGTCCCGGTCTATGTGCTGGTCGCCTTCCTGCTGCACTTCTGGATCGGCGTCCTGTCGGTGGTCGGCGCCGTCATCGTCGTGCTGCTCGCGGTCCGCAACGAACAGGTCACCCGCGAACGACTGCAGCAGGCCAACCAGGCTGCCGGCCAGGCCTATGCCGAGTTCGACGCCACCGCTTCCTCGGCCGATGTGGTCCGCGCGCTCGGCATGCGCGAGGCGCTCGTTACCGGACACCTCGCCCAGCGTGAGCAGATGATGCGGCTGCAGACCCGCGCCAGCCTCGCCTCCAGCCGCGTCTCCGCCGCGTCCAAGTTCACCCGCCAGTTCCTGCAATCGCTGGCGCTCGGCGTCGGCGCCTTGCTCGCCAT
>DATJJB010000645.1:0-4575 GCA_035492655.1 Kutzneria sp.
TCACGCTGGACGCGGCGATCAACGGGTCGCAGTCGCACTGGGAGGGTGCGGCGGCCGACCTGGCTCGCGCGCACCTGTCCAAGGTCCGGGACTGGAGTGCCGACACCGCGGAGTTCTTCAACGCGACCGGCACGGCCATGCACGACCAGGTCGACGCGGCGGCCAAGGCCAAGACCGACATGCCGGATCCGATCAACTTCGACCCGGTGAAGATGTTCGAGCAGGCGGCGGGCAACCCGATCTCGATGATCGCGCTGCCGGCCGAGATGTACCTGACCTACAACGCCTCCAACGACGCCAAGGACAAGGCCGTCAAGGTGGTGCAGACGCGCGACGCCTCGATGCAGCAGGCCTCGGCGTCCATCCCGGCCTTCACGCCGCCGCCGGACATCAGCGACGGCAGCACGACCAACACCAGCGTGGCCAGCGCGGGACCGGTCGGCTCGGGCAGCGGAGTCGCGGCGTACCAAGGACATTCGGGCGGCGGCAGCTACGGCGGCGGTGGCTCGTACAACCCGGGCAACAGCGGCTACCAGCCGGTGCACCAGGGCCCGGGCGGCGGCAGCTACACGCCCAACCCGGTCGGCGGCGGCACCAGCGGCCCGACCCGGATCGCCGGCTACGACCCGGGGCCCGGCGCGCAGGGCTTCAACAACCAGAACCTGAGCAACAACCCGGGCGGCAACAACCCGTACGGGCCCAACGGCGGCGGCCCCGGCGGGGTCGGCGGCTTCGGCCCGGCCGGCTCCGGTGGCGGCGCGGGCGGCGGTGCCGGTTACCGCGGCGGCGCTTCGTCGTCGGCCTCGTCTTCGGCGGCGCGGCCCGGTGCCGGCCCGTCGGCCGGTGGCGCCGGCAGTGCGGCCGAGGGTGCCGGTGCGCGTGGCGGCATGGGTTCCGCGGGTGCGGCCGGCCAGTCCGGCATGGGCGGCGCTGGTGGCCGTGGCGGCAAGAAGGAAGAGGACAAGGAGCACAAGCGGCCGACCTTCCTGGTCGAGACCGACGACGTGTTCGGCGATGGCCAGATGGTCGCCCCGACCGTCATCGGTGAGAATCCGGCCGGCGGGTACTGATGCCGCCGATCGCGATCCTCCCGCTGGCCGCGTTCGACATCGTGTGGGAGGACCTGCGACTCGGGTCCGTGCCCTATCCGTTCGACGTGCCCAGCCATGGGGCGACCCTGGACGAGCGCGCGCGGTTGCGCACGGCCGTGTACGAGGATCTGGAGCGGGGTGGGCTGGCGCGTGGGCGTCAGCTCGACCCCAACCTCTTCGACGCGCTGCGGCTGCTGGCCCGGCCGCACGTTCAGCTGGACACCATCGCCACGCTGGACCGGCAGCGTGGGCTGATGCTGCACGCTGCCGCCGTGGCGGTCGGTCAGCGGGCGTTGTTGGCCGTGCAGCAGGGCGGCACGATGCGGCTGGAGTACATCCGCGACACCGCCCTCGCGGCGTCGCTGGTGGCTCTGCTGCCGCCGCACCAGCCCGGTCCCGGTCAGCAGGTGTCCGTGCCGGCCAGTGAGCTGGCGCAGCCCAACCGGCACAGTCCCGAGGCGCAGACGCTGACCACCATGCTCGGCGAGCCCGTGCTGCGGCTGGGACAGTTCGCCGGGGCCATGTTCGACGAGCAGGGCGTCGGGCGGCGGATGCCCGGGCTGAGCTGGTTCGACACCGAGGCCGGGCGGTATCTCGGAGTGGCGGGGCGGGGTCGCGACGGCGAGGATTGGGCGACCCTGTCGCCGGCCGACGCCAGTGGTCTCATCCACCGGCTCGGCGACATGATCAGGATGGCCAATCGGCGCTGAGGGTTACCCCTCGGTCGGCTGACATATCTGACACGAACGGGTGAGTAACTGCTCCATCCGGTAGCGCACGTGGTGTGCTGCCCGATGGTCCGACCGACCGGTCGATTTGAGCAGGAGTCATCCCGTGCGTTTGTCGTTGCGATCGGCGGTGTCCGCCAGCGCGGCCATCGCCGCCGTCATCGGTGTCGTTGTCGGCGTGCTGCTCGTGTCCACTTCGGACGGTCAGGCGCCGGCCCGCACCATCGACCGCGGCGGGCAGCCGCTGCCGACCAGTGGGCAGGAGGGGCCGGACGGCATGCCCATGGACGGCGACGGCTTCCCGGTCACCGTGATCGCCTCCACGGTGACGGTCAACGGCACCACGACCGTGAAAACCGTCACCGTGAGCAAGTCCCCGGCGCCCAGCACCCACGCCGATCCGGTCGGCGCCACGCTCACCACCACGGCCGCCCCCGCCACCACGACCACGGTTGCGCCACCGGCCACCACCACGACCACGCCACCGGTCGTCACGACCACCACGACCGACACGGTCACCCCATCGCCGCGCTGACGCACCCCCGATGCAGGGAAGGACGCCTTACCTGCGTTGGATGCAGGTAAGGCGTCCTTCCCTGCATGCCGGGCGTCGTGCATGCAACGTTGGAACTGCGCGCGGAGAGTGCCGCCACCGTCAACTCTCCACTCACGGGGTCTCAGCCGGCGACCAGGCGCTCCTGGGCCGTGTCGGGGGCGTAGTGGGACCGCAGCCGCTCCTCCACCTCGGCGCTGGCACCGATGGCGTCGAGCCCGAGTAACGCGGCCCCGGCGACCGGGGGCAGGTCGACGAGGTGCACGTCGGCCAACGGCGCGACCGCGTGGCAGCGCCGGGTGATCTCGTCGAGCATGGTGTGGCCGGAGTTGGCCAGCACGCCGCCGCCGAGCACGACGTCGACCTGCTCGCCGACCAGGTCGAGCCGGCGCAGCGACACGGTGGCCAGCACGACGATCTCCTCGATCAGCCGCTCGACCACGGCCGCGGCCACCGCGTCGCCCTCAGCGGCGACGCGGAACAGCAGCGGGCAGAGCTCGTGCACGACCTCGCCGGAGATCTCCTCGAAGTGCAGGCCGGCGACGACCTCGCTGATGGTGGTCACGCCGAAGTGCGCCAGGATCGCCGGCAGCAGGGCGGTCTGCGGGCCACGGCCGTCGTCGGCCCGCACGGCATGCCACAGGGCGTCGCCGCCGATCTGGGAACCGCCGCCCCAGTCGCCGGAAATCCGGCCCAGCGCGGGAAACCGGTGCACCCGGCCGTCCCGCGCCACGCCGACGCAGTTGATGCCGGCGCCGCACACCACGGCGACGCCGACGCCGTCGGAGGTGCCGGACCGCAGCAGCGCGAAGGTGTCGTTGCCGACCACGGTGCTGTCCGACCAGCCCAGCTTGCCGAACTCCCGCTGGAGGATCTCCTCCTCGCGCGGCAGGTCGGCGCCGGCCAGGTAGGCCGCCGTGTGCCGGGCGAACGGCCTGGTGGTCGCCAGCCCGGCCTTGCCCGCCGCCTCGTGCACCATCCGGTTGAACGACTCGAGGCTGGGGTGCAGACCGATGTTCTGGGGCGACGCGCCGGGACCGCGCACGTGCGCGAGCACGGTCCCGCTCTCGTCGATCAGCGTCACATCGGTCTTGCTGTTCCCGCCGTCGATGGCGAGTACGGCCGCCTTCACGCCTTGGCCCATGGCAGTAGGTCCTTGTTCTCCGCGACCAGCTCGTCGGCGAGCTTCTCGGCGATCGAGTACTGGCCGATCAACGGGTGGGCGAGCAGTGCGTCGGCGACCCGGTCCCGACCGCCGTGGACGGCCGCCTCCAGCGCCAGGTACTCGTACCCGGTCACGTGCGAGATCAGCCCGGCGAACCCGGGCTCGACCGGCTTGACCGGCAGCGGGGTCGCGCCCTTGCTGTCCACGATGGACGGCACCTCGATCACGGCGTCGTCCGGCAGGAACGGCAGCGTGCCGTTGTTGCGCACGTTGACCACGTGCTCCTCGCCGGGGCCGCCGCTGGTGAGCGAGTGGACCAGCTGGATCGCGGCCTCCGAGTAGTACGCCCCGCCGCGCTGGGACAGCGACTCGGGCTTGGTCACCACGGCCGGGTCCTGATAGATCTTGAGCAGCTCGTTCTCGACCTCGGTCACCACGTCGGCCCGCGGCCGCTCGTGCTTCTGCTTCTCCACGACCTCGTCGTGCTCGTAGAAGTACTTGAGGTAGTACGAGGGCACGACGCCCAGCCGCCGGATCAGCGCCGCCGGGATGCCGATGTGCTCGGACAGCTCCTGCGAGTGGTCGGCGATCAGCTGCGGCAGCACGTTCTCGCCGTTGACGATCAGGCCGCGTTCCCACGTGAGGTGGTTGAGGCCGACGTGTTCCAGCTTCACGTCATCGGGCTGCAGGCCGAGCAGCTGCGAGGTCCAGCGCTGGAAGGTGATCGCCACGTTGCACAGGCCGACCGCCTTGTGGCCGGCCTGCAGCAGCGCGCGGGTCACGATCCCCACCGGGTTGGTGAAGTTGACGATCCACGTGTCCTCGCCGGCGATCTCCCGCACCCGGTCGGCGATGTCCAGCACCACCGGCACCGTGCGCAGCGCCTTGGCCAGGCCACCGGCGCCGGTGGTCTCCTGGCCGACGCAGTCGCAGATGTGCGGGAACGTCTCGTCGGAGCGGCGCGCGAGCTGCCCGCCGACCCTCAGTTGGAACAGTACGGCGGACGCACCTTCGACACCCTCCTCGAGAACGCTGGTG
>DATJJB010000646.1:0-6179 GCA_035492655.1 Kutzneria sp.
GAGGGTCGTGGGGGCGGGGACGGCGAGGGCGGTGGCGCGGGCTGCGTGCTGGTGGTCGGGGTGTTCGTGGAAGGCGTCGGGGTTGTGGGTCAGGACCAAGTCCGGCTGGTGCTTGTCGAGGAGTGCCCGCAACTGGGCGGCTACCTCCTCCAGCGGTACCGCGCTGAAAACCGTGACAGGGGACCACTTCGACCAGCCGGGCATGCCGGAGTCGTGGTAGCCCAAGCGTTCTATGACGGAGACGCTGAGGCGGCGGCCGGCGGCGTCGAGCTCCTGGCTGCGTGTAGCGGCCACCCGCTGCCGATCATGGCCGGGGGTGCCGGGTTTCGAGCCGTCGAGGTCGTCGCCGAACTCGCCGTTGGTGCACGACACCAGCACCACGTGCGCCCCGGCGTCCGCGTATCGGGCCAGCACACCGCCCGCGCTCGTGCACTCGTCGTCGGGATGGGCGAAGACGCCGAGGACGGTCATGGAAGCCGGATCAAGGGGACGAGGACCTCGTCGACGATGGCGAGGATGGCGTCGTCGGTGATGGGGCCCTGGTGGGTGTGGAAGTGGTCGCGCATGAGGGCGGGGCCGACGGAAGCGACGCGAGGGGTGAGGGCGGCGGGGCGGGCCTGGCCACGGAGGACGGCGCGCTGGATGAGGTCGAGCATGAGCTGGTTGCGGCGCTCGACGAAGCGTTCGCGGTGCAGGGTGAGCGCACCGGGGACGGCGTCGAGTTCGGCGATGACGGAGCGGACGGCGGCGCCGAGGGGGCTGTTGAGGGCGTCGGCCATGGCGCGGAGGGCGGCCAGCAGGTCGCTGCGGAGGTCGCCGGTGTCGGGGAGCTCGCCGACGGTGGGGAAGACGTTGAGGATGGCGTCCATCATCAGCTCGGCCCGCCCGGGCCAACGGCGGTAGAGGGAAGCCTTGCTGGTGCGGGAGCGCTCGGCCACGCGCTCCATGGTCAGCCGCTGGTAGCCGACCTCAACCAGCTCGTCCAGGGCGGCGGTGAAGATCGCCCGGTTGAGCTCGTCGCCGCGTCGCCGCGGCCTGGTGCGGTGATCCACGCCACCCGTCCATTCAAATAGAGTCCGTTGCGTTCTCTAACGCCCGAGGCTACCGTCTAGATAGAAAACGTTTCGTTCTCTATGGGGGAGTCCTCGTGCGTGTTCTCGTAGTCTCGGCCCCCGGCGTGGGGCATGTCTTCCCGATGGTGCCGTTGACCTGGGCTTTGCGCGCGGCCGGACACGACGTGCTGGTCGTCACGTCGAGTGACGGCCTGGCGGTCGCGGACGCCGGCCTGCCGGTGGTGGACGCGTTGCCCGGCAGCAACGTGCGGCAGCAGTTCGAGCAGCTCCGCCGGCAGGACCCGGAACGCTTCGCGGAACTGGCCAACCGCCGCGTCACCGACGTGCGCGAGGTGGGGGCGATCCTGCCGTGGCTGACCCGTCCACTGCTGCCGGGCACGATGGCAGCGGCCGAGCGGTTCCGGCCGGACGTGGTCCTGCAAGGCGCGATGGGCGGCTCGGGCCTGGTCGCGGCGGCCAAGCTCGGCGTGCCGTGGGTCGGCCACGGTTTCGGCTTCCTGCGCGGCGAGCAGCTGGCCGAGGCGTTCCGCGAGCACATGGCCGACGGGTTCGAGCAGTACGGCGTCGACCTGCCGGAACGCCGCGCCTACGTCGACGTCGCGCCGCCGAGCATGGTCGAGCCGGAGGGCTGGTCGATGCGGTACGTGCCGTACAACGGCGGCGGCGTCGAACCGTCCTGGCTGGCGGAGACGCCCAAGCGGCCCCGCGTCGCGGTCACCCTCGGCACGGTCGCGCCGGCGATGAACGGCCTCGGCCCGGTCGAGCGGATCATCGCGGCGGCGCCGGAGGTCGACGCCGAGTTCGTGCTGGCGCTGGGTGACAAGGTCGAGCTCGATGTCCCGCTGCCGCGGAACGTCCGGGCGGCCGGCTGGATCCCGCTGAACTCGTTGCTGGCCACCAGTTCCCTGCTCATCCATCACGGTGGCGCGGGCGCCACGATGACGCCGCTGACCATGGGCGTGCCGCAGCTGGTCGCGCCCAGCGGCGCGGACCGGCACATCAATGCCGCCGCCGTGCACGATCGCGGCGTGGGCCTTCAGGTGGAGGAGCACGAACTCGACGCGCGGGTGATCAACCAGCTGCTCGGCGAGGACAAGTTCCGCACCGCCGCGGCCGAGGTCGCCGCCGAGGTCGCGGCCATGCCGTCGCCGTCGGAGGTGGCCGCCCGGCTGGTTGATTTCGTTCGGGGGTGAACCGATCCGCGTCACCGCTCGTGTCACCCACACTTGACTCGATCGGCACGGGGGTGCGTGGGGCATGTGCGAGCGACCGGAGTTACCGAGGATCGTCCCGACGGCGACGCCGGCCGGGGCGAAAGTGTGGCTGGTGACCGGATATCAGGACGTGCGGGCCGGGCTGGCCGACCAGCGGCTGAGCAAGGACACGCGGGCCGTCGCGCACGTCATCGACGGCTGCGACATCGACGGCCAGGCGCTGCGGTCGTTGCCCATGGCTGTCGTGGACCCCTTGCTGTGCCCCGAATCGGCCGATCGGCTGCGGCGGCTGGCCAATGAGGTGTTCACGGCCGATCACGTGGAACCGCTGCGGCCGCTGATCAGGTCGTTGGCGGTGCGGCTGCTCACGCCGCTGCACAACCGACGCTCGGTCGACCTGGTCGCCGAGGTGGCCCGACCGCTGCCGGTGCTGCTCACGGGCGAGCTGCTCGGACTGCCGGTCGACGACAAAACCCGGTCGTGGACGGAGATTCTGCTCGCCGTCCACGACCGGGCCGGCTCGATGCCGGCCGACAGTGAGCTCGTCTCGGCATTGATCGCCACCAAGGCATCACCGGACGAGTTGCTGCACCTGGTGGCCATGCTGGTCATCGGCGGCGTCGAGATCGCCGGCGGTTTCGTGGCCAACGCGATGTCGGCGCTGCTGGCCGACCCGCGCCGAATCTCCTTGGTACGCAACGAACCCGCGCTGCTGGGCGATCTCGTCGCCGACCTGGTCAGCGGCAGCGATCCGCTGCACGTCGGCACTTTCCGCTGCACCACCGAACCGGTTCGGTTGGGCGGCACGGTGATCCCGGCCGGCGAGGTCGTCATGCTCGCCGGCACCGACTGCCCGTCCGACCGGCGTTTCGTCGGCACCGTCGGGCTCGGCGTGCAGTACCGCATCGGCGCGCTGCTCGGTCGCGTGCTGGCCGAGACCGTGCTGGAGCTGCTGATCGGCGACTTCCCGGAGCTGCGGCTGGCCGTGCCGGCCGCGCGGATCCCTTGGCAGTTCACGAGATTGAGCCGAGCCGTGGAAAGCCTGCCGGTACTGGTCAGCTGAGGCACGTGGCCCATTCGGCGAAGGTGTGCCAGCCGACTTCGGGGTAGGCCGAGCGGAGCCGGCTGATGTCGACGTCCATGCCGACCCGCTCGAAGTAGTCGAACATCGCGGCCAGGTCGGTCGAGTACTGCGCCACGTCCTGCACGTCTGCCGCGTCGTACTCGATGGCACGGCCCAGCTGTGCGCCGAGCGTGCGGGCCATCTCCTTGCCCGTGCGCTCGTCCGAGGCGATGTCGATGCGGCGGCCGAGGAATTCCTCGCGCCGGCCGATGACCAGCGCCGCGAAGGCCCCGATGTCGGCCGCGGCGATCAGCTTCAGCGGCGTGCCCGGCGACAGCGGCAGCGAGTACCTGCCCTGCCGCAGCGACCGGGCCGCCCAGCCGCCGGCGACGTTGTCCATGAACGCCGCCGGTCCGATCACCGTCCAGTTGTCGGTCGCCTGCATGAGGTGCTGCTCCACCACCCATTTGCTGTCGAAGTGGGGGATGCCGGTGGCCCGGTCGGCATTGGTCGCCGAGGTGAACACGATGTGCCCGACGCCGGCCCGCACCGCCGCGTCGACCGCGGTCACGCCCTGGCGGATCTCGGTGTCGAGGTCCGTGCCGAACGGGGTCGTGACGAGGAAGACCGCGTCGGCCCCGTCGAACGCCCGGTCCAGTGAGGCCGGGTCGTCGAAGTCGGCGGCGAGGACCTCCGCATCGAGCTCGGCGGCCTCCGGACGCCTGGTCAGGGCCCGAACGTGATGGCCGGCGGCGGACAGGGCACGGGCGGTCGCGCCGCCCTGCGTGCCGGTCGCGCCGGTGACGGCGACGGTCAGCTTGGAAGTTTTCATGCACAAAGTTTGACCGTGAAAAGGTCCCGGAGGCAACTCTTTTTCGGGCATACTGATCGGCATGGCTGATCACGATCCACTGCTCGCGTGGCTGTACATCCAGCAGGGTGTGAAGGCCATCGAGGAGGCGCTCAGCGCGATCATGGAGGAGCACTGCGGCTGCACGCTCAGCGAGCACGCTGCGCTGTACCGGCTGAAGAGCGCGAAGGATCGCCGCCTGACCATGGCCGAGCTGTCCGAGTTGCTGTCGATCAGCCCCAGCGGCACGACGAGGCTGGTCGACCGGCTGGTGAAGCGCGGCTGGGTCGAGCGCGTGCAGCCGCCGGACAACCGCCGCACGGTGTTCGCGACGCCGACCGAGGAAGGGCTGCGGATGCTCCAGGGGACGACGATGGTCGTCTACTGGCAGGCCGTGAACCAGCACTTCGAGTCCGTCCTGGACGCCGACGACGTCGCCGCGGCGGCCCGGATCGGGCGCAAGATGCTGGAGGCGCACGGCCGCTGGGACGAGAAGCGGTTCGCGTCACCGTGAGCCGGTACCGTCGAACGGTGTGAGACGTTATGTCGCGCTGGGCGACAGCCTGACCGAGGGCATCGGCGACTTCGCCGCCGACGGTCGTCCGCGCGGCTGGGCCGACCGGTTCGCGCAGGGACTGGCCACCCGGCGCGGCGAGGTGGAGTACGCCAACCTCGCCGTCCGCGGCCTCACCACCGGCCAGGTGCTGGCCACGCAACTGCGGCCGGCCGTCGCGCTCGCGCCCGACCTGGCCAGCGTGATCGTCGGCATGAACGACCTGCTGCGGCCCCGATTCGACGTTGCCGTCCTCCGCCGCGACCTCGGCACGATCTACGGCGAGCTGGCGGCGACCGGCGCGACCGTGCTGACGGCGACGCTGCCGGAGCCGGGCATCGGTGTGCCGCTGCCGGCCAAGATGCGGGCCAGCTTCGCCCGCCGCGGCCGTCGGCTCAACGACGCGATCCGGCACGCCGCCGCCGAGCACGGCGTGCGCTGCCTGGACCTGGCCCGCTCGACGCCGACCGACCCGGCGATCTGGAGTTCGGACAAGCTGCACCCCAGCCCGTACGGGCATCAGCTCATCGCCGACGAGTTCCTGGCCTTCCTGCACGGCCTGCCGTCCGGTGTGGACGGCTCGACCCGCGAGAAGGCGCCGGTGGCCGGGCCGATCGAGCAGCTGCGATGGGTGGCCGGCCATGTCGGTCCGTGGTTGTGGCGTCGGCTGACCAGTCGTCCCGCCGGCGAGGGTGTCTCGGCCAAGCTGCCGGCCTATCAGCTGCTGCGCGCCTGACCGAACACGGCAGTCGGGTTGCCCGATTCGCAGAGAAGTCTGTGAGTTTCTGTCCGGCTTGCCCGCTGGGCGCTACCCTGTTCGCATCACGCATATCCGTGCGCATTGCGAACAAAGGGAGGCCCTGTGACTTCCACCGACGCTGTTGGAAGAGGGTGGGTGCTGCCGCTGTGCTGGTCGGCCGTCCTGCTGGACGGCTTCGACCTGGTCGTGTTGGGCACCGTGCTGCCGGTGCTGCTGCGCGGCAATGTGTGGGGCCTGACGCCGGCCGCGGCCACGGTCGTGTCCACCATCGGCCTGGTCGGCATGACGATCGGCGCGTTGGTGCTGGGCACGGTGACCGAGGTGCTCGGCCGCCGCCGCGCGCTGATCGCGTCAGTGGCGGTGTTCTCCTTGTGCACGCTGCTGTGTGCGGTGGCGCCGTCGGCATTCCTGTTCGGGCTGCTGCGTTTCGTCGCCGGCCTTGGCCTCGGCGGCTGTCTGCCCACTGCGATCACGTTGGTCAGCGAGCACTATGCCCGCACCGGCCGACCCAGCACGGCGACCACCACCGTGATGACCGGCTACCACGTCGGCGCGATGGCCACCGCCCTGCTGGGCATCGCGCTGATCGAGCCGCTGGGCTGGCAGGCCATGTTCGTGGTCGGCGCGCTGCCGGCCCTGGTCCTGGTGCCGCTCATGATCAAGTAC
>DATJJB010000647.1:0-9970 GCA_035492655.1 Kutzneria sp.
CAGGCCGACGAATCGTCGGCGTATGCCCCTCGGTCACCCCAAGTTCATCCGGCGACCTCCCCATGTGCACCGAACGAGCTACTCCTCCCGACCGAGCAGGAACCGCCCGAAGTGCGGCACGGTGAACGCGATCCGCCCGCGCTCGGCCGAGTAGACGAGGCCCTTCTTGATCAGGTTGTCCCGGGCCGGTGACAGTGAGGACGGCTTCTTCCCCAGGTAGACGGCCACATCCGTGGTGCCGACGGCCTCGTCGCGCCCCTCGGTCAGGTCGGCCATCGCGCGCAGGTACTCGCGTTCGGCCGGCGTCGCGCGCTCGTACCGTGAGCCGAAGAAGCCGACCGCCAGCTCCGCCTCGGCCTCGGGCGCGGCCATGGCCACGTCCTGCGGGGTGATCGGATCCGCCGGCGCCGCGTCCCACGCCGCTTTCGCGTACGCCTGCACGAAGTACGGGTAGCCGCTGGAGGCGTCGAACAGCGCGTCCAGCGCCATCGGACTGATCTCCGCGCCCTCACGGGCGACCGGCGCGAGCACGGCGTGGTCGGCGTCCTCCCGGTCGAGCTGGCCGATCAGCACGTACCGGAACAGCCGCTCGGAGTAGGACTTGCTGGCCGACAGCAGCGCGGGCAGGTGCGGCAGGCCGGCGCCGACCACCACCAGCGGCGCGCCGGACTGGGACAGCTCGTGGCAGGCGGCGCACAGCGCGGAGATGTCGTCCGGCTGCACGTCCTGCATCTCGTCGATCAGCAGCGCCACCCCGGTGCCGACGTCCTTGGCCAGCTCGGCGACGTCGGTGAACAGCTCGACCAGGTCGATCTCGATGTCGCCGGAGTCGGCGCGGCCCTGGGCGGCCGGCACGTCGATGCCCGGCTGCCAGCGTTCGCGCAGCTTGGTGCCGTCGGGATTGGCGCGCAGCGCGAACGCCTTGAGCACGCCGAGCACCGTCTCCACCCGTTCCGGGTCGCGGTGCCGCACGGCCAGATCGCGGATCGCCCGGTGCAGCGCTGCGGACAGCGGCCGTCGCAACTCGGCGTCCGGCCGGGCTTCGATCTTGCCGGCGCCCCAGCCACGTTTGACGGCCATCGAGCGCAGCTCGCCGAGCAGCACGGTCTTGCCGACGCCGCGCAGTCCGGTGAGCACGAGGCTGCGCTCCGGCCGGCCGCGGGCCACCCGTTCCAGCACCACGTCGAAGGCCGCGAGCTCGCGGTCCCGGCCGGCCAGCTCGGGCGGGCGCTGCCCGGCTCCGGGGGCGAACGGGTTGCGCACCGGATCCATCATCGGACCGTATCGGCGCGTCTAGCGCTGGCTCAATACACCGGAAGACGCCACTAGCGGTTGCGATCTTGACGGTACTTACGATTTGATAAGTGCGGACGAAGCGACAAGTGGAGGGGACTGGATGGACTCCCACCCGGCGCAGCGCCTGGACGATGTGGTCCACCAACGGGTTCGGCTGGGCATTCTCACCGTGCTCAGTGCCGAGCCCCGGGTGGCCTTCACGTCCCTGCGCGACGTGCTCGGCCAGCCGGACAGCGGCCTGAGCCGGCACCTGCGTGTGCTGGAGGACGCCCGGCTGGTGGACACCGACAAGGTGATCGAGGACCGCAAGCCGCGGACCTGGATCTCGATCACCGAGGCCGGTCGGACCGCGCTGCGCGACGAGTTGGCCGCATTGCGCTCGATGATGACCGCCATCGAGACCGGCGCCGCGGATCCGCTGGCGTTCGCCGCCCTGCTGGGCGACGAGCCGGGGGAGCGCGACCGGGAGCGGGCCGACCTGGTGATCACGGAGGTGCCCGACGGCTTCCGGATGAGCCGGGAATCCGCGGTGGACAGCAACTACCGGCTGGTGTCCATGCCGGCCGCCGACTGGGACAAGCACCGCAGCCAGGCCCTGGCCCTGCGCAGCCACGGCCTGCTCGGCGGCCATTTCCGCAGCTTCACCTCGGCCACCGCCAACGCGCACGTGATGCTGGTGGAGCTGGGCAACGAGGAGGGGCCCATCGCCATCCTGCGTGCGCTCGCGCCGTCCAATTTCAGGATCGAGGGCATGGACCCGCACCGCGGCTTTCTGCTGGACCGAGAAGGCGGCGGCAAGGTCGGGATCTGCTGGCTCGCGGCCGGTCGCCACCTGGCCTGCGTGTCGATGACCGGGGACGAGGAGGTGATCAGGGAGCTGCTGCCTTGCTTCGCGCGGGGCCAACGGGCCAAGCTCACACATTAGGGACTCGTCAAAACCGCTGTACGGCAAGCGAAACCGGTCGCACAGTGCGCTCGTGACGACAACTGCGACCCGACCGGTCCGCATCTCCGGCGACGACCAGCGGCACCGCCTGACCGCTGTGACCGGCATGGCCGGGCTCGGTCTGGACGCCATCGCGTCGGTGGCCTACGGGCCGGAGGCGATCGTGCTGGTGCTGGCCGCGGCCGGCTCCGCCGGTCTCGGCTGGACGCTGCCGGTCACGCTGGCGATCGTGGTGCTGCTGGGCGTGTTGATCGCCTGCTACCGCCAGGTCATCCAGGCGTTCCCGGACGGCGGCGGCGCCTACACGGTGGCCACTCGCTATCTCGGTCGCCGGGCCGGCTTGGTCGCCGGGGCGTCGCTGGTGGTCGACTACGTGCTCAACGTCGCCGTGTCGGTCGCGGCCGGGGTGGCCGCGCTGACCTCGGCCTTCCCGGCGCTGCTGCCGTGGACGACCGAGTTGTGCGTGGTGGTGCTGGTGATCGTCACCGGCGTGAACCTGCGCGGCATCGTGGTCGGCGCGAAGGCCTTCGCCTTGCCGGCGGCGGTGTTCGTCGCCTCGGTGCTGGTGGTGATCGTGGTCGGGCTGTTCCGGCCGGAGGTCACCGCGCCGGCGTCGCCGTCGACGACGGTCGGCGGGGTGGGCGTGCTGCTCGTGCTGGCCGCGTTCGGCAACGGGTGCTCGGCGCTGACCGGCGTGGAGGCGATCGCCAACGCCACACCGTCGTTCCGGACACCGCGCCGTCGGCGGGCCCGGCGCGCGGAGGCCGGGCTGGGCCTGGTGCTCGGCGTGCTGCTGATCGGGCTGGCCGTGCTGATCGAGCGGTTCGACGTGCGTCCGGTGGCCGGCCGCACGATCCTGTCGCTGGTCAGCGAGGGCTCGGTCGGCGACGGCTGGCTGTACGTGGTGATCCAGCTGTCCACGGTGCTGCTGCTGGCGTTGGCCGCGAACACCTCGTTCGGTGGGCTGCCGGTGCTGGCCGCGAAGCTGGCGCGCGACGACTACCTGCCGCACGTGTTCGGGCTGCGGGCCGACCGGCTCGTGCACCGGCACGGCGTGCTGGTGCTGGCCGTGCTGTCCGGTGCGTTGCTGATCGGCGCCGAGGGCCGGGTCGACGTGCTGGTGCCGCTGTTCGCCATCGGCGTCTTCGTCGGCTTCGCGCTGGCACAGATCGGCATGGTCCGGCACTGGCGGGCCGAACGTGGCCGGGGCTGGGTGCCCAAGGCCGTGCTGAACGGGTTCGGCGCGGTGCTGACGATCGCCGCGCTGATTGACGTCACCGCGGCCAAGTTCCTGGAGGGCGCGTGGCTGATCGTGCTGGTGATCCCGATCTTCGTGGTGCTGTTCAGCATCGTGAAGCAGGCCTACGACCGGATCGGCCGGGACATCGGCGTCGGCACGCTGCCGGCGCCGCCGCGGCGGACGTCCTCGGTCGTGGTGGTGCCGGTGGTCGCGATCACCAAGCTGACCGCGGAGTGCCTGTCGACCGCGCTGTCGATGGGCGACCGGGTGGTGGCCGTGCACGTGTCGTTCGACGACGAGCAGGAGAAGGCCCGGCGGTTCCAGGCCGACTGGCAGGAGTGGCGGCCCGAGGTGCCGTTGGTGCTGCTGGACTCGAAGCACCGGGTGCTCGGGCCGCCGGTCGCCCGGTACGTGAAGTCGTTGTCCGACGAGCACGTGGTGGTGCTGATCGGGGAGATCGAGCCGGCCTCGCTGTGGGAGCGCATGCTGCGCAACCGGCGTGGCGCGGTGGTGGCGCGCTGCGTCGGGCGCGACACGTCGGCCGTCGTGTGTCGGCTGCGCTTCCGTCTGGGCTTCTCTAACGCTATCTAGCGCTGAGGCAATACTCGCTTAGATTGATTTAGCCGGCGGGTGACGAGGACCAGCGGCACCAGCAGCCACCAGGCGTAGTTGGCCTGGCCGGGATGCCCGGTGATGGCGACGACGGCCCACACCACGAAGACGGCGCTGGCCGAGATCGGCTGGAAGTACCAGCCCAGGCGCGGGAAGCGGCCGGGCTTCGGCGTGATGTCGCCGTTGCGCTGGGAGACCGCGATGATCAGCGACTGGACCAGGAAGACCGCGATCACGTTGCCGGCGTAGATCGCGTAGGACAGTGCCTCGTCACCGTGCTTGGCCAGCAGCGACGACGGGAACGGCAGCAGCGCGACCAGGGCCAGCAGCACCATGTTCAGCGACATGATCCGCGCGCGCCGCACCCGCAGCTCGCGGAACAGCCGGTGGTGGGCCAGCCACAGCACGCCGATCACCAGGTAGCTGATCAGGTAGCCGGCGATGGCCGGCTCCAGACCGGCCATCGCCCGCAGGAAGTCCTCGCCGTGAGCCTCGTCGGGGATCCTGATGTCCAACACCAGCAGGGTCAGCGCGATGGCGAACACGCCGTCCGAGAGCGCGAGCAAGCGCCCAAGGTCGACTTCGCCGCCGGTGTCCTTCTCGTCCTCGTCGCCCTCGCTCACGGGGCAAGAAGTTAGGGCTTCTCCAGGATGGCGGCGACGCCTTGGCCGCCGGCGGCACAGATCGAGACCAGACCGCGACCGGCGCCGCGCTCGTTGAGCAGTTTCGACAGCGTGGCCACGATTCGTCCGCCGGTCGCGGCGAACGGGTGGCCGGCGGCCAGCGAGGAGCCGTTGACGTTGAGCTTGGCCCGGTCGATGTCGCCGACACCGTTCTTGTGCCAGGCCGCCAGGGTGGCCAGCACCTGGGACGCGAACGCTTCGTGGATCTCATAGAAGTCGAAGTCGGCCAGCGTGAGGCCGGCGCGCTCCAGCATTCGCGGCACCGCGTAGACCGGGGCGGTGAGCAGGCCATCATCGCCGTGCACGTAGTCGACGGCGCCGGTCTCGGTCCAGGTCAGGTAGGCCAACACCGGGATCCGGTGCTGCTTGGCCCAGTCCTCACTGGCCAGCAGCACGACCGAGGCGCCGTCGGTCAGCGGCGTGGAGTTGCCGGCGGTCATGGTGTCGCCGAACGCCGGCTTGAGCTTGGCCAGCTTCTCCACGCTGGTGTCGGCGCGCAGGTTCTGGTCACGGGTCAGGCCGAGATAGGGCGTGACCAGGTCGTCGAAGAAGCCGCGCTCGTAGGCCGCGGCGAGGTTGCGGTGGCTGGCCGCGGCGAGCTCGTCCTGGTCCTCGCGGGCGATGCCCCATTCCTTGGCGGTGATCGCCGCGTGCTCGCCCATCGACATGCCGGTGCGCGGCTCGGCGTTGCGCGGGATGTTGGGCACCACGTGGGTCGGGCGCAGTTTGGTCGCCGCGCGCAGCCGGGCGCCGAAGGACCGGGCCCGGTTGAACTCCAGCAGCACCTGACGCAGGCCCTCGTTCACGCCGATCGGGGCGTCACTGGTGGTGTCGACGCCGCCGGCGATGGCCGAGTCGATCTGCCCGAGGGCGATCTTGTTGGCCACGGCGATGATCGCCTGCAGGCCGGTGCCACAGGCCTGCTGGATGTCGTAAGCGGGTGTTTGCGGCGACAGTCGGCTGCCGAGAACCGCTTCCCTGGCTAGGTTGAAATCGCGGCTGTGCTTGAGCACCGCGCCCGCGACCACTTCACCGACCCGCTCGCCCTGCAACCCGAACCGGCTGACCAGGCCGTCCAGTGCGGCGGTCAGCATGTCCTGGTTGGACGCCGTGGCGTACGGACCGTTGGACCTGGCGAACGGGATGCGGTTGCCGCCGAGCACGGCCACCCGCTGAACGGTCGGGGTCATACCTCGACAATAACCTACTTATGAGTAGACTTACCAGCGAGTAGGGAGGCGTCTCGCATGTCAGATCCGTACCTCCAGTTCGCCCAGTCCGGCTTCGGGCGGTTCGTCACCAGCCGACTCGGCCTGCCCCGGCCGGCCCGGCTGCGGCGGCACCAGCCGGGACAGCCCGCGCTGGCGGGTCCGGTGCTGACCGGTGGCTCCGGCCGGCTCGACGCCGTGCTCAAGGCGCACGCCACCGGCGGGGACGCGCCGTACGGGGGACTGGTGTTCGACGCCACCGGCATCGACAACCCCGAGCAGCTGCGGGCCCTGCACACCTTCTTCAACCCGGTGATCCGCAAGCTCGGTCCGTGCGGGCGGGTCGTCGTGCTCGGCACGCCGCCCGAGGAGCTGACCAGCGTGCCCGCCGTTGTCGCGCAGCGGTCGCTGGAGGGATTCGTCCGCTCCGTGGCCAAGGAGCTCCGCGCCGGCGGGACCGCCCAGCTCGTGTACGTCTCCGAGGGCGCCGAGCCCAACGTGGAGTCGACGCTGCGTTTCCTGCTCAGCGCCAAATCGGCCTACGTGTCCGGACAGGTCATCCGGGTCGGCGCCGCCGAGGTCGTCGAGCCGCTGGACTGGGAGCAGCCGCTGGCCGACCGGGTCGCCCTGGTGACCGGGGCGTCGCGGGGTATCGGCGCCGCCATCGCCGAGGTGCTCGCTCGGGACGGCGCGCACGTCGTGTGCCTCGACATCGCGGCGCAGGGCAGTGAGCTGTCCGAGGTCGCCAACCGGGTCGGCGGCTCCGCCGTGCAGATGGACATCACCTCGCCGGACGCGCCGGCCAAGCTGGTCGAGTACTTCCAGCTGCGGCACGAGGGCGTGGACATCGTCGTGCACAACGCCGGGATCACGCGGGACAAGACGCTGGCCAAGATGACCGAGGCCCAGTGGGACGCCGTGCTGTCGGTCAACCTCGCCAGCCAGCTTCGGGTCAACGACGGGCTGTTGAAGGCCGGCGCGCTGCGGCGCAACGGGCGGATCGTCGGCGTGTCGTCCATTGCCGGTATCGCCGGCAATGTCGGGCAGACCAACTACGCCACCAGCAAGGCCGGTGTGATCGGCATGGTCCGGTCGCTCGCGCCGGAACTGGCCAGCCGGGGCAGCACCATCAACGCCGTGGCCCCCGGTTTCATCGAGACCAAGATGACCGCCGCCGTGCCGCTGTTCATCCGGCAGGCCGGGCGGCTGATGAACAGCATGTCCCAGGGCGGGTTGCCGGTCGACGTCGCGGAAACCATTGCCTGGTACGCCAATCCCGCGTCCGCCGGGGTGAACGGCAACGTCGTCCGGGTGTGCGGGCAGAGCCTGCTGGGGGCCTGATGTACCTGCGCGCCGCGCTCACCAGCTTCCGCCGCGGCGGTTCCGAGCTGCCGGGCACCGAGCTGGCACAGTCGGACGTGGCCGTCTCCCTGGAGCATTTGGCCGCCTACAACCGGGTTTGCGGCTTCGGGCTGCGCGACTCGTTGCCCGCGACCTATCCGCACGTGCTGGCGTTTCCGTTGCAGATGCGGTTGATGACGTCCTCGGGTTTTCCCTTCCCGCTGCCCGGTCTGGTGCACATAGCCAACCGGATTTCCCTGTCGCGGCCCGTTCTCGTCTCCGAACGGTTCGACCTTCGGGTGCGGGCCGTCGACCTGCGGCCGCACGAGCGGGGTCAGCAGTTCGACGTGGTCAGCGAGCTGCTGGTGGATTCCGAAGTCACCTGGACCGATGTCAGCACGTATCTGCGGCGATCCGGCAGCGGCTCCGGGTCGGGTACTGCCGAGGCTCCGGCGCCTTCCGCGCTGTGGTCCGTGGCCGGCGATGTCGGCCGTCGCTACGGCGCGGTGTCCGGCGACCGCAATCCCATTCACCTCAACGCCTTCGCCGCCCGACTGTTCGGTTTCCGGCGGGCCATAGCCCATGGCATGTGGACCAAGGCCCGGTGCCTGGCCGCTCTGGAGGAGCGGCTGCCGGCGGCTTACACCGTGGATGTGCGGTTCAAGCAGCCTGTGTTGTTGCCGGCCAAGGTCGGTTTCAGCGCCTCGCCCGTTGGCGACGGTTGGGAGTTCGCCGTGCACGACGTGCGTAGCGGTCGGCCGCACCTGGCCGGGGCCACTACCTAGGCGGCTGCCACATCTGGCCGTCGACGAGGTTGCCGAAACCCATCCAGACGAGGTTCATCAGGCGGCCGGCGACGGCGCCGGCGGACTCCTCGGGGTGGTCGAGCCACCAGTCGGCCAGGGACTCGCCGGCGCCGACGAGTGCGGCGGCCATGGCGTCGGTGTGCAGGGAGGCGGCCTCGCTGTCGGAGGTGTTCATCAGCAGGGCGGCGACGAGGCTGATGGCGCGGCGGCGCATGTCGAGCAGCTCCTGGGCGAAGGGCCCGCCCTGGGCACTGGCCTGACGGTGCAGCACCTGCCAGCTGTCGCGGTACTCGCCGACGAAGCCGAAGAACGCCCGCAGGCCGTGCCAGAGCTGCACGTCAGGACGGTCGCCGGCCTCGCTGACGCCGGCGGCGATGGCCTCCATCAGCCGGGTGGCCTCACGCCGGATGCACGCGGCGAAGAGGTCCTCCTTGGAGCCGAGGTAGGCGTACACCATGGGCTTGGAGATGTCGGCGACCTCGGAGATCTCGTCCATCGACGCGGCGTGGTAGCCGCGCTGGGAGAAGACCTCGACGGCGGCGTCGAGGATCTGCCGCTCACGCACTTCGCGTGGCAGCCGCTTGGCCCGGACCCGACCGGCCGCGTCATTCGTCCGCATCCGATGCAGGCTAGCTTGCCGGCGTACCTACTACACAGTAGGCTTACTCGTCAGTAGGTAAGCGGAGGTGGGGTTATGGCCGACATCGAGCAGTTGACATCCCTCGATCCCAAGAAGATCAGCAAAGACGAGTTCGTCACGCTGCTGTCCGCCTTCACCGAGGCGGCGAACGACGGCACGCAGCTGGACCTGAGCACGATGCCGCCGCAGGACTTCGCGCGGATCATCTCGCGGGCGTCCAAGGAGCAGATCGACGCGGTGATGACGGTGCCGACGCTGCGCGGGCCGATCCTGGACGAGGTGTTCCGCCGCATGGAGGTGCACTTCCGCACCGAGCGGGCCGGCTCGACCCGGGCCGTCGTGCACTTCCGCCTGATCAACGGCGACGACTTCGACCGGTACCAGGTGCGCATCGACGACGGTGCCTGCGCGATCACCAAGAACGGCGAGGACGAGCCGCGGGCCACCGTCACGCTGGCGCCGCTGGAGTTCCTCAAGCTGGCCACCGGCAACGCGTCCGCCCCCGTGCTGTTCATGACCGGGAAGCTGAAGGTCAAGGGCGATCTCGGTTTCGCGGCCGGCTTCATGAGCCTGTTCGACATCCCCAAGGCGTGAGAGGAAACTCCCGATGGCCGGCTTCTCCCTCGAACTCAACGAGGACCAGCGCGATCTACGTGACTGGGTGCACGGCTTCGCCAAGGACGTGATCCGCCCGGCCGCCCCCGAGTGGGACGAGCGCGAGGAGACCCCGTGGCCGATCATCCAGGAGGCGGCCAAGATCGGCCTGTACGGCTTCGAGTCGCTGGCCACCTGGTTCGCCGACCCGATCGGGCTGTCCCTGCCCATCGCCACCGAGGAGCTGTTCTGGGGTGACGCCGGCATCGCGCTGGCGATCATGGGCACCGGCCTCGCGGTGGCCGGCATCTTCGCCGCCGGCGAGCCCGAGCAGCTGGCGGAGTGGGTGCCGGAGTGCTTCGGCGACGAGAACGACCCGAAGGTGGCGGCGTTCTGCGCGTCCGAGCCGCAGGCCGGCTCGGACGTCAGCGGCTACCGCACCCGGGCCCGCTACGACGAGGCCACCGACGAGTGGGTGATCAACGGCCAGAAGGCGTGGGCCACCAACGGCGGCATCGCCAACGTGCACGTGGTCACCGCGGTCGTCGACCCGACGCTGGGCGCTCGCGGCCAGGCCGGCTTCATCGTGCCGCCCGGCACTCCC
>DATJJB010000648.1:0-17200 GCA_035492655.1 Kutzneria sp.
CCGACTGAGGTACGTTCTGGCCACGTTCCTACCCCGTGCCGGCTGATCGAGACGAAGGGGCGCGCCGTGGTCCACGCGTACATCCTGATCCAAACCGAGGTCGGAAAGGCGGCTGCGGTCGCAGCTGAGATCTCCGGCATAGCCGGCGTCACCACCGCGGAGGACGTCACCGGCCCGTACGACGTGATCGTGCGCGCCGACGCCGACACCGTCGACCAGCTGGGGCAGCTGGTGGTGGCCCGGATCCAGAACGTGGAGGGCATCACCCGGACCCTGACGTGTCCGGTCGTGCACCTGTGATGGAGTAGCGGGGTGAGCGTCACCCCGTCCAAGCCCGTGCTGGCCGCCGCGATCGGCCTGCCGGCGCTGCTCGCCGTCGTCGTGGCGGCGATCGGCGTGCTCGGCGGGCCGGCCGCGGCGCCGCCCGCGTCCTCCGGCGGGGACAGGACCGGGCCGCTGGCCCTGGTCTCCATCGACGCGCCCGATGCGGGTTCGCCGGCCTGCGCGAGCCTGCTCAAGGCGCTGCCGCAGCAGGTCACCGACTCCGGCGCGCAGGTGCCCAGGCGTGAGCTGGCCAAGCCCGCGCCGGCGGCGACCGTGGCGTGGGGCGACGCGCAGCATGAGCCGATCGTGCTGCGTTGCGGCATGGGCAAGCCACCGGAGCTGACGCAGACCGCGCAACTGGGCACCGTCAACGGCGTGCAGTGGCTGGATGTCGTCGGCGACGCCGGCACGTTGACGCACTACGTGGTCGACCGCTCGGTGTACATCGCCCTGACCGAGTCCAAGGACGCCGGCACCGGCCCCGTGCAGGAAGTGGCCGCCGCGGTCACCAAGACCCTGCCCGCGCAACCGGTCGCCCCCAATCCAGGCTGAGCAGTGTTCGGAAGGGACCATTCCTCCACTCGGAGTGGAGGAATGGTCCCTTCCGAACTTCAAAGGCTTGACCGGTCAGCGCAGGCCGGTGCCTCGGGCGATGGCGGTGTCGATCAACGTGGACAGCAGGGTCGGGTAGTCGACGCCGGTGACGGCCCACATCTTCGGGTACATGGACACGTTGGTGAAGCCGGGCATGGTGTTCAGCTCGTTGATCACCAGCTCGTCGTCCGGCGTGACGAAGAAGTCGACCCGGGCCAGGCCCTGGCAGTCCAACGCGGTGAAGGCGCGAACGGCCATCTCCCGCAGCCGGACGGTGACGTCGTCGTCCAGCTTGGCCGGGATGTCGAACTCGCAGGCGTCGTCGGTGTCCAGGTACTTGGAGTCGAAGTCGTACCAGTCGACGGTGTCGCTGATCATCCGGATCTCGGCCGGCAGCGAGGCCTCGACCCGGCCGTCCGGGAACTCGAGCACCCCGCACTCGACCTCGCGGCCGACGATGGCCGCCTCCACGAGCACCTTGGGGTCGATGGCCCGGGCGTAGTCGATGGCGTGGTCCAGGTCGTCCCAGGAGGTGACCTTGGTGATGCCGGTGGACGAGCCGGCCCGGGCCGGCTTCACGAACACGGGCAGCCCCAGGCGATCCCGCTCCGCCTGCGGCAGCGTCGACTGACCGCGCCGGACCACGGCGTACGGGCCGACCGGCAGCCCCTCGGCGGCCAGCAGCTTCTTGGTGAACTCCTTGTCCATCGCCACCGCGCTGGACAGCACACCCGGCCCCACGTACGGGATGTCGGCCAGCTCCAGCAGGCCCTGGATGGTGCCGTCCTCGCCGTAAGCGCCGTGCAGCACCGGGAACACCACGTCGACCTGGGCCAGCGCCTCGCCGGCGCGGGTCGGCTCCAGCGCGACCAGGTTGTGGTTGACCAGCGTCAGCTCCGCACCCGAGCTGACCTCGGGCAGCTCCCGGCCGGTGACGGCCAGCTGCTCGGCCGAACCCAGCACCCATGTGCCCTCGGTGGTGATGCCGACCGGGACCACCTCGTAGCGCTCCTGGTCCAGGTGTCGGAGCACGCTGCCGGCCGAGACCGCCGACACGCCGTGCTCGGTGCTACGGCCGCCGAACACGACGGCGACGCGAATCCTGGGCTGGTTCATAGGCAGCGACCATACCCGTCTGGCCGAAGGGTGGCGCTGGGCCACTGAATTGTCGCTCTCCGTGGTTCGATCATCCCCACAGCTGTCTCCCTGTGTCGACACCGCGCCCCGCCCAACTAAGGGTGCTCACGGATGTCTGACGCCGCAGCGCGCCCCAGAGTTGTTGGCATGACGGCGAAAAGATGGCGGCAACTGGCGCTGTGGCTGCACGTGGTGTCCGGCGTCGGCTGGATGGCGCAGGCGCTGGCCCTGTTCAGCCTGGTCACACTCGGTCTCGCGCAACCCGACCGGCTGCCGGCGGCGATGGACATGGCCGACCGGATCGACATGACGTTGTTGGCGCAAATGGCCAATGTCTCCACGTTCACCGGCTTCATGCTGGCCGCGGCGACGGCATGGGGCTTCTTCAAGCACTGGTGGGTGCTGGCCAAGTTCTTGATCTCGACCGTGCAGCTGTATCTGGGCATCTTCGTGCTGTCGCCGGAGCTGCGCGCGGGTCACGCCGGCGTGGCGATGGCGGTCGGCACGGCGCTGATGGCGAGCGCGATCGCTTTCCAGGCCTGGCTTTCCGTGGCCAAGCCGTGGGGCCGCACGCCGCTGTACGCGAAGCTGCCGACCGCGCCGCGCTGGGTGTTCGCGGCGACGACGCTGATCCCGTTGGCGGACTTGGCAATCGGCTATTCGCTCGGCTTCCCGCTGCCGGCGCTGAGCCTGTTGTTCCTGCTCGGCTACGTGATCAGGAGGTCGATGAGCGGCGGCAGAACGCTGATGAGCTGGTCCCGCGAGCAGGCCGTGTAGCCGATCGCGACGCCGTGCCAGCGCGACGGCCCGGTGTGGTGTCGTTCGAGGCCGTCAAGGCGAACGCCGAGCCTGGTGGCCTGCCGCACCACCGACCGTTCCCGTTCCAGGGACGGCAACAGCACGACCACGTGCGAGCCGGCGTCGTCGCCGAGCACGGGAATTCCGGCCGTACGAAGGGTTTCCACCACAAGGACCCGTCGCTCGGACAACTCGCGGCGCAACCGGCGCAGGTGGCGGCCGAGATCTCCGTTGCGGGCCAACTCGACCAGCACCCGCTGTCCGGCCGGGGCCGGTCCGGTGCCGGTGCGTTCCCGGTACGCCAGCACCGTGCCGGCCAGCTGCGGCGGCCCGACGAGCCAGCCGGCGCCGAGCGTCGGCGTGAGGATCTTGCTGGTGGTGCCCAGGTGCACCACGACGTCCGGGGCCAACGCCGCCAGCAGCGGCAACGGGGCCACGTCGTAGCGGAGTTCGCCGTCGTAGTCGTCCTCGATGATCAGCCAGCCCTCGCGGCGGGCCCGTTCCACCAGCGCGACGCGGCGGGCCGCCGGCAGCCGACTGCCCAGGGGATACTGGTGCGCCGGCGAGCAGTAGACGGCCCGGATGCCGGACGGGATCTGGTCGACGAGGATGCCGTCCCGGTCCAGCGGCGCCGGCAGCACCTGGATCCCGGCGGCCCGCAGGGCCTCGACCGCCCGCTGGTACCCGGGTTCCTCCACGGCCACGGTGTCGCCGGGCCGGAACGCGCTGACCGCCATCTCGGCGACGGCCGCGCTGGTGCCGCCGGTGGCCAGCACGGCCTCGGTCGCGAGCCCTCCTCGGATCGTCAGACCCCGGTGCCGCAGCAGGTGTTCGGCCACCGCCTCGCGGTACTCGGGCAGCCCGGCCGGATGGTGGCGTACCAACGGATCGGTGTCGGCGGCCGACCGCCACGCCCGCCGCCAGGCGGCGCGGTCCAGGCCGCCGACCCACGGCCGGCCCAGTTCCAGCGACACCAGGTCCTGCTCCGCCGGCTCCGTCCGGGCCCGGTCCGGCACCGGCGAGGATCCCGGCGGCGCGGTCGTCACGTACGTCCCGGAGCCGTGCTTGCCGACGATCCAGCCCTCGGCCAGCAGTTGGTCGTACGCCGCCGCGGTGACGGTCCGGCTGACCTTGAGGTGGCTGGCCAACGTCCGGGTCGACGGCAGCCGGTCGCCGGCCCGCAGCTGCCCGGCCGCGGCGGCGGCGCGCAGGGCGTCGGCCAGTTGCACGGCCAGCGGGGTGCGGGCCTCGCGGTCCAGCGTGATGAGCAGGGCGTCGTCCGACTCCGGCAAAGTGGCCTTCTCAATTCGGCAAGTAGTGGCTCTTTCATGATGCCACTTGCCGGTCGATGCTGGTGACCGTGAGCCGAACACCACTGTCACCGACACCACGGACCGTCGTCAACCGACATCGCGAACGCGCCGCCACCGACCGCGCGGCCCTGGACGACGTGCTCGACTCCGGCCTGATCTGCCACCTCGGCGTGGTGTGGGACGGCGCGCCGGTGGTGCTGCCCACCGGCTACGGTCGCGACGGCGACACGCTCTACCTGCACGGATCCACCGGATCGCGGAGCATGGGCGTCGGACCGGTCTGCGTCACCGTGACGATCGTGGACGGCATCGTCTACGCCCGGTCGGTCATGCACCACTCCATGAACTACCGCAGCGCCTGCGTGCTCGGGACCACCCGACTGGTCGACGACCCGACCGAGAAGCTACGGGGTCTCGAGGTCGTCACCGAGCACCTCGCGCCGGGCTCGTGGGACCACGCGCGGCTGCCCAACAAGAAGGAGCTGGCCGCCACGGTGGTGCTGGCGCTGGACCTCACCGAGGCGTCGGTGAAGATCCGCAACGCGCCGCCGAGCGACGAGGACTTCGACGTCGAGGCCAACACCGCCTGGGCCGGTGTGCTGCCGCTGACCATGGCATGGGGCGTGCCCGAGTCGGACTCCCCGCTGCCCGTGCCGGAGCACGTGCTCAAGCGGTGACGGGACCGTCGACCGGGTCGAAGCGGTACGGCGTCATGCGCTGCCGGGTCGGGCCGAACACGTGGATGCTCACCGCGGGGTCGATGCCCTCGTTGCGCATCTGGTGCACGTAGTTCGGCCCGAACACCCGGGACTGGCCGGGACGCAGCACGTGCAGCGCCTGGCCGTTGCGCCCTGGCTGGCCGACGACTTCGGTCAGGATGCCCTGGACCACGGTGAACGCGCCCTCGGCGCCGCCGTGGTCGTGCAGCTCGGCGCCCTGCCCGGGCAGCCAGCTCATCAGCCACACCTCGTAGCTGGACGTGCTCTGCACCAGCGCGGTCCAGCGCTCGGCCGGGTCGTAGCGCAGCAGCTGGGCCCAGCTCGACCGGTCGGCGAGGACCTCGCGGAGGATCTTGGTGGGCTGCTGCGGGGCGACGCGGACGTCGGACAGCACGGTGTTTTCCGGAACGGCGAACATGAGACTGGTGTCTTCCTGCTTGGGCCGACGAGTCAGGCCTACGGGTGAGTGCGCGGGCAGATCACCGAGGAAGACACAGCGCGCCACAGACCCGACAGAGGTCGATGTGACCCCGTCGTTCGGTCATGGCACGCAGCAACATGCCAGCTATTGAACCGGCGAGGCCAGCGCCCGGTCAAGCGCACCCACCACGTCCAGTACCAGATCGTGGGAATCCTCCAGTCCGGCGGAGAACCGGACCAGACCTTCCGGAACCGGGTCGCCCCACTGGGCCCGCCGGTCGGCGGTGCTGTGCAGGCCGCCGAAGCTGGTCGCCGAGGCCACCAGCCGACTGGCGGCCAGGAATCGCGCGACCAGGTCGGCCGAGGCCAGTTCGAACGTGAAGACGCCGCCGAACCGGCGCATCTGCCGGGCGGCGATGGCGTGCGACGGGTCGTCGGGCGAGCCCGGCCAGCGCACATTGGCCACGGCCTGGTGCCCACGCAGCTCGGCGACCAGCGCGGCGGCGTTCTCGGCCTGCCGGGCCAGCCGCACGTCCAGCGTGCCGAGGCCGCGGTGCACCATCCATGTCTCGAACGGGCCGGGGATCGCGCCGCTGAGGCTGCGCTGCCGCTGCAACTCCGTCCACAGTGCCTCGTCGGTCACCGAGATGTGTCCGAAAAGGACATCGCTGTGGCCGGCGACGGCCTTGGTGTCGCTGGCCACGGAGATGTCCGCGCCCAGCTCCAGCGGCCGCTGGCCGATCGGCGTCGCCGTCGTGTTGTCCACCGCGACCAGCGCGCCGGCCGCGTGCGCCAGCTCGGCGATCGCCTTGATGTCGCAGACGTCCAGGCCCGGATTCGACGGCGTCTCCAGCAGCACCAACCGTGCGCCGTCGACAACGTCCGGTGTCCACGGGCCGACCGTCGGCACCTCGCGCGCCTGGACGTCCAGTCCGGCGAGGAAGGTCCGCACGAGGTAATACCCATCAGCGGGTACAACTATTACCTCGCCGGGAGACAGCACCGTGCGCAAGAGCGTGGTGATCGCGGCCATGCCGGACGGGAAGACCGTGCACAGGCCGCCGTCCAGCGCGCCGATGGCCGACTCCAGCGCCCGCCAGGTCGGGTTGCCGGCGCGGCCGTAGAAGTCGTCGGAACCGAGATGGAACGGGGCGGCGAGCACCGGGCCGGCCAGGAACGGTTGCCCGGCAACGGGTTCACCCGCGCCCGCGTGCACGCACCGCGTGCCGTCGCCCCATTCGGCCCCGTCGCCCCGTTCCATCACTGGCGTTCCGCCTTCTGCGCTCGGCCAAGCAGTTCCGCGGCCATCGCGCGCGGGTCGAGCCCGTCGTGGCAGACCCGCCGCACGCCGTCGGTGATCGGCATGTCGACACCGTGCTTCGCGCCGAGGTCCTGGATGGAGGAGCACGACTTCACGCCCTCGGCGACCTGTCCGTGCGTGGCCTCCTGGGCCTGCGCCAGGGTCTCCCCCTTGCCCAGCCGCTCACCGAAACTGCGGTTGCGGGACAGCGGCGAGGCGCAGGTGGCGACCAGGTCGCCGAGGCCGGCCAGACCGGCGAACGTCATCGGGTCCGCGCCGAGCGCCGCGCCGAGGCGAGCGGTTTCCGCCAGGCCACGGGTGATCAGCGAGGCCATGGTGTTGTCGCCGAAGCCGAGCCCGTGCGCGATGCCGCAGGCCAGCGCGATCACGTTCTTGCACGCGCCGCCGAGCTCGCAGCCGACGACGTCGGTGATGGTGTACGGCCGGAAATAGCCGTTCGCGCTGGCTCGCTGCACGGCCACCGCACGCTCGTGGTCCGTGCAGGCGACGACGGTCGCGGTCGGCTGCTGCGCGGCGATCTCCCGGGCCAGGTTCGGCCCCGACACCACCGCCACCTGCTCGCTCGGCACCTGCGCGACCTCGGCCACGACCTCGCTCATCCGCTTGCCGGTGCCCAGCTCGATGCCCTTGGCCAGGCTGACCAACGTCACGCCCTCGGGCAGCAGCTCCCGCCACGCCGCCAGATTGGCGCGCAGTGTCTGGCTCGGCACGGCCAGCACCACGGCCTCGGCCCCGTCAAGGGCCAGGATCGGGTCGGCCGTCGCCCGCAGCGTCTCCGGCAGCCGAATGCCCGGCAGGTAACCGGTGTTCAGCTTCTGGCCGGTGATCTCGTCGGCCACGTCCGGCCGGCGCGCCCACAGCACCACGTCACGGCCGGCGTCGGCCAGCACCTTGGCGAACGCCGTCCCCCACGACCCGGCCCCCAGCACCGTGATGCGCTGCAGCTCCACGTCAGTCCCCGTTCTTCTCGGCCTTGACCGGGGAGTAGAAACCCTCGGGCGCCTGCTCGCCGCGGGCCTCCGCGACCAGCTCCTTGACCCGCCCCATGATCAGGTCCGTGACCTCGCGCAGCACCTGCGCGGTGACCGGCTGGCCGCGATAGGCCGACAGGTCGATCGGCTCGCCGATGACCGAGGTGACCGTCTTGCGCGGGAACGGCCGGAACTTCTTGTTGTAGCCGTCGTAGATGGCCCGGGTGCCCCAGCGCGCGGCCGGGACCACCGGCACGTCGCTGGCCAGCGCCAGCCGGGCCGCACCGGTGCGGGCGGCCATCGGCCAGCCGTCCGGGTCCTTGGTGATCGTGCCCTCCGGGTAGATCACCAGCAGCTTGCCCTGCTCAAGGCCCTTGTTGGCGACGTCGATGCTCTCCTTGGCCGCGCGCAGGCTCTCCCTGGCGTCGCCGCCGCGGTACACCGGCACCTGGCCGGCGCCGACCAGGACCTTGCCCAGCACCGGCACCTTCCACAGCGATGCCTTGGCCATGAAGCGCGGCACCCGCTCGTTGTTGTGCACGAGGATGGCGTCGAACACCGGATCGAGATGCGAGACGTGGTTCATCACCAGCAGCACGCCGCCGTGCCGTGGCAGCTTCGGTCCCTTGTTGACCCGGCGCGCGAGCAGCTTCACCGTCGGATACAGGACGATGGCGCACATCCTGATCCACGGCCCGCCCTTCTCCTTGCGCATCGCACTCCCTCACGTTCGACATCGCCCGCTGTTCGTTTTCGCCTGGCCGAGTCTGCATGATGGAGATGTGCGGAGCTACCTCGACCTCGTGGTGCCGGTGAAGCGGCTGGACCGGGCCAAGTCCCGGCTGGTCGGGGCGGCCGACGGCGGCGTCGGCGACCCGCGGGCGCACGCGGACCTGGTCGTGGCGGTCGCGCTGGACACGATCCTGGCGGCGTCGGCCGCCGACGGCGTGCGGGACGTGGTGGTCGTCACGTCCGATCCCATGCTGACGGCGGTGTTGCGGGCCGAGGGAATTCGGTGCGTGGCCGAGGCCGAGCCGGGTCTGAACGAGGCGTACCGGCACGGGGCGTCGGTGCTGGGTGGATCTGGGCCGGGCCGGCACGTCGGGGCGTTGCAGGCGGACCTGCCGGCGCTGCGATCGGCCGAGCTGGCGGCCGCGATCGCCGCCGCCGACGGAAAGCGGGCGTTCGTCCCGGATCGCCAGGGCACCGGCACGACACTGCTCATCGGCGCGCCGGACGAGCCGCTGGACCCGCGGTTCGGCGTCGGGTCGGCCGAGGCGCACCGGGCGTCCGGGGCGATCGAACTCATCGGCGACTGGCCGTCGCTGCGCTGCGACGTGGACACCGAGGCCGATCTCGCGGTGGCCGCACAGCTCGGTCTCGGTGCCCGAACGCAGCAGCGGTTCCGGCTGTCGGCCTGATCCACAATGGACCGCGCTAGGCTGCTGACCATGGAGCAGGCCACCGTGCACACCTGGCACGGCGACGGTTCGGCCACTGTCCTTCGCGACGACGGTCTGCTGGTCGACGTGCCCGCTGCGGCGGTTTCCGCCGGCGGCTGGCGCGCGCCGCGGCCCGGACAGCGGGTGACACTGCGCCGGGAAAACGGCGTGATTGTCGAGATGCGGCCGCCCTCGTAGCTCTGGGTGTTCATCGTGTCGTTCCTCGCGAGCAGCGCCTTTTCGATCGGGCTGGGGAACAATGGCCACCGTGCGTACGGAAACCGACAACGACGAGGCCACGGCCGAGCAGACCAAGCCCGCCACCGCCAAGGCGCGGCAGCCACGAGCGACCCCAAGGCGGACGAGCACCCGTAGCACCGCGGCCACCGCCAAGGCCGCGGCGGAGACTCCCGCGCCCACCCGGCGGCGCGGCACCGCGAAGGCGGAACCCCAGGCCGAACCGGCGGCCAAGCCCAAGGCGACTCGGGCTCGTGCCGCCACACCGGCGGCGGAACCCGCGGCGGAGGCCAAGCCGACCCGCAGCCGGGCCAAGGCCGCGACACCGGCAGCCAAGACCACCGCGGCCAAGCCGAAGACTCAGGCCACCCGCACCACAGCCGCCAAGCCGAAGGCCCCGGCCGCGGCAAAGACGGCCGCCGCGCCGAAGACGCGCACGCCGCGAGCCCGCGCCGTGCCACCCACCACGCCGACCGTCTCCCCCGTGGTCGAGGCCAAGGCTGACATCGCGCCGCTGGCCGAGAGCAGGACCGCCGTCGTGACGCCGGTTCCGCCGGCTGAACGCACGCGCCGCCCGCGCCCCGCCGAGAGCACGGCCCACCGCGTCATCACGCCGCCGGCCGCGACGCGGGACATCGACATCACCGACCTGCCCGACGACCGCTACTTCAACCGTGAGCTGTCGTGGCTGGACTTCAACGCCCGCGTGCTGGCATTGGCCGAGGACGCCTCGCAGCCGCTGCTGGAGCGGGCCAAGTTCCTCGCCATCTTCGCGTCGAACCTGGACGAGTTCTACATGGTGCGGGTGGCCGGGCTGAAGCGCCGCGAGGAGACCGGCCTGACCGTGCGCAGCGCCGACGGCCTGACGCCGAACGAGCAGCTGAGCCGGATCGCCGCCCGCAGCCAGGAACTGGTCGACCAGCACGCCAAGGCGTTTCTCAACGAGATCCGCCCCGGGCTGGAGCAGCACGGTGTGCGCATCGTGTCCTGGCACGACCTGGAGGAGCCCGACCAGCTGCGGCTGTCCAACTACTTCAGCGAGCAGGTGTTCCCGGTCCTCACGCCGCTCGCGGTCGACCCCGCGCATCCCTTCCCTTATATCTCCGGGCTGTCGCTGAACCTGGCCGTCACGGTCCGCACGCCCGAGGGCGGTCCCGAGCAGTTCGCCCGGGTGAAGGTGCCGGACAACGTGCCGCGGCTGATCCGGGTCGAGGCCGACCGGCGCAGCGGCACCGCGACGTTCCTGCCGCTGGAAGAACTCATCGCCGCGCACCTCGGCGAGCTGTTCGCCGGCATGGACATCATCGAGTGCCACGTCTTCCGCATCACCCGCAACGCCGACCTCGAGGTCGAGGAGGACCAGGACGAGGACCTGCTCAAGGCGCTGGAACGGGAACTGGCCCGGCGCCGGTTCGGCCCGCCGGTGCGACTTGAGGTCGGCGACGACATGACCGACCACGTGCTTCGCCTGCTGCTGCGGGAGATGGACGTGGAGCCGGACGAGGTCGTCGAGGTGCCAGGGCTGCTGGACCTGTCCTGCCTGTGGCAGGTGTACGGGGTGGATCGCAAGGAGCTCAAGGATCCGCCGTTCGTGCCGGCCACCCATCCCGCGTTCGCCGACCGGGAGACGCCGCGCAGCGTGTTCGCCACGCTGCGGGACGGGGACGTGCTGGTGCACCACCCGTACGACTCCTTCTCCACCAGCGTGCAGCGTTTCATCGAGCAGGCCGCCGCCGACCCGAACGTGCTGGCCATCAAGCAGACCCTGTACCGCACCTCGGGCGACTCGCCGATCGTCGACGCGCTGATGGACGCGGCCGAGGCCGGCAAGCAGGTGGTGGCGCTGGTCGAGCTCAAGGCGCGGTTCGACGAGGAGGCCAACATCAAGTGGGCCCGTGCGCTGGAAAAGGCCGGCGTGCACGTGGTCTACGGCCTGGTCGGCCTGAAGACGCACTGCAAGACGGCGCTGGTGATCCGCCAGGAGGGCTCGTCCATCAAGCGGTACTGCCACATCGGCACCGGCAACTACAACCCGAAGACCGCGCGGCTGTACGAGGACGTCGGCATCCTGACCGCGGAGCCGGCGATCGGCGCGGACCTCACCGATCTGTTCAACGTGCTGACCGGCTATGCCCGGCAGGAGAACTACCGCACGCTGATGGTCGCGCCCTACGGCGTGCGGCGCGGCATCGTGCGGCGGATCGAGCAGGAGATCGAGCACGCGCGGGCCGGCCGTCGCTCCGGCGTGCGGCTCAAGGCCAACTCGCTGGTGGACGAACAGGTCATCGACGCCCTCTACCGCGCGTCGCAGGCCGGTGTGCCGGTCGAGGTGATCGTGCGCGGTATCTGCGCGCTCAAGCCGGGTGTGCCGGGACTGAGCGAGAACATCAAGGTCCGCTCGATCCTCGGCCGTTTCCTCGAGCACTCGCGGATCGTGCGGTTCGCCGGTTCGGACGAACTGTGGATCGGCAGCCCGGACATGATGCACCGCAATCTGGACCGGCGGGTCGAGGTGCTGGTGAAGGTGACCGACCCGAAACTGGTCGCGCAGTTGGACAGCGTGCTGGATTCGACGATGGATCCGGCCACCCGGTGCTGGGAGCTCACCTCCGCCGGGAACTGGGATCCGTCCCCGGCGGACGGTTCCCGTGTTCGCGACCATCAGGTCGAACTGATGAAACTCCACAGTGCGAAGGAACAGCAGGTGTGACTATCCGAGCCGCCGGCGCCGTTGTGTGGCGTCCCAGCAGTGTGACCGAGCAGGTCGAAGTGGCGGTGGTGCATCGACCACGATATGACGATTGGTCACTGCCCAAGGGAAAATTGGACGCTGACGAAACGACGCCGGCGGCGGCGGTTCGAGAAGTGCTGGAGGAGACCGGCTTCTCGATCGCCTTGGGCCGCCGCCTGCCGTCCGCCGAATACGTGGTGGACGGCCGGCAGAAGGTCGTCGAGTACTTCTCGGCCCGCTTCCTTGATGGCGACTTCGAGGCCAACGACGAGGTCGGTCGGCTGAAATGGGTTTCCCCCGATGCCGCCGGCGATCTGTTGAGCTATCAGCACGACCGGCTGGTGCTGGCCGAGTTCACCGCGCTGCCGGCCCGGCTGAGCACGCTGCTGCTGGTCAGGCACGCCAAGGCGGGCAAGCGCGGGGAGTGGGACGGCGACGACGACCTGCGGCCGCTGAGCCCGTCCGGACAGCGGCAAGCCGCGGCTCTGGCCCGGATTCTGCCCCTGTTCGGGGCTGATCGGGTCCATGCGGCGCCGCGGACCCGGTGCGAGGACACGGTGGCCGGGCTGGGTATGGAGATCCGCAGCGAGCCGCTGTTGTCCGAGGAGGGCTACTGGGTGAGCCCGTCGGCCGGGGTGGCCCGGTTGCTGGACATCGTGGCCGCCGGCGGCACGCCCGTGGTGAGCAGCCAGGGCGGCGTCATTCCCGATGTGGTCGCCCGGTTGGCCGATATGAACGGCGTCGGCCTGGACGAGATCGCCAGCAAGAAGGGCAGTTTCTGGGTGCTGTCGTTCCGGCCGCCGACCCGGCGTCGGGAGCCGCGGCTGGTCGCGGCCGACTACTTTCCCAGCCCACTGCCGAAACCGGCCGGTCGCTAGCCCTGGGGGTCGACAGACCCCTTGCACCCCAGGGGTTGTGGTCATACCCCCTGGGGTGCGGGGGTTTCGCCTGATCTCGCGGCCGCACAAAAGGATCAGGGGCCCATGCGCGCATGGGCCCCTGGCTCCTTCGCGAACCGGCACGCGCGGGTCGTGCACCGGATTCGCGGCTTACTTCGTCAGATCACGCCCGGCCGAGCGGGTGACTCGGCCGCACATGGTCACTTCTTGGCGGCAGCGGCCTTCTTCGGCGCGGCCTTCTTCGCGGTGGCGGTCGCGGCCTTCTTCGGCGCGGCCTTGGTCGCGGCCGGCTTGGCGGCAGCGGTGGTGGCGGCCGCGGCGGCCGGCTTGGCGGCGGCCGTGGTGCGCTTCGGCGCGGCAGCCTTCCGCGTGGTGGCGGGCTTCGCGGCGGCAGCGGCCGGCTTGGCGGCAGCGGTGCGACGCGTGGTGGCCGGCTTCGCGGCGGCAGCGGCCGGCTTGGCGGCAGCGGTGCGACGCGTGGTGGTGGCCGGCTTCGCGGCGGCAGCAGCGGTCGTGGTCGCCTTGGCGGCGGCGGCCGGCTTGGCGGCAACGGCCTTCGGCAGCTTCTTGGCGCCGCTGATGACGTCCTTGAACGTCGTGCCGGCACGGAAAGCGGGAACGTTGGTCTTCTTGACCTTCACCGTCTCACCGGTGCGCGGGTTGCGCGCGGTGCGAGCGGCGCGGGCCCGCTTCTCGAACACACCGAAGCCCGTGACGTTGACCTTCTCGCCCTTTTGGACGGTGCGCACGACGATGTCGACGATGCCGTCGACGGCCGAGCTCGCGGCCTTCTTGTCGCCGAGACGCTCGGCCAGAGCCTCAATGAGTTGGGCCTTGTTCACTTCAGTCCCTCCCAGGACACCATCGGCCCTGTAGTTGGGCCACTTCTGGCACACGGTAAGCCAACGCGCCAAGAATTTCCACGCGCCACGCCCATTTTTTTGCTGATGGCACGTTGTTTCCGCCCCACCGGGGGACATAAGCCCGGTTTTCGGGGCGGCGAGGGAGGGTTGGGAGGCCGCCGGATTCACATCGCGGCGGCCTCCCCGATCAGCCCGCCGCGACGGGGTTCGTTGTGGGCAGCCAAGTCGCGCGGCCCGTCTCGAATTCCCCGATCGCATCGACGTTTCGCAAGGTCAGGCCGATATCGTCGAGTCCTTCCAGCAGCCGCCAACGGGTGTAGTCGTCGATCTGGAAGGGGGCCGAGAAGTCCTTGGCGCGGACCGTCTTCGCGGCCAGGTCGACCGTGACCTCGGTGCCGGGCTCGTTCTCCAGCAGCTTCCACAACAGTTCGATGTCGGACTGCTCACACTGCGCCGCCACGAGACCCTGCTTGCCCGCGTTGCCGCGGAAGATGTCGGCGAACCGGGACGAGATCACCACCCGGAAGCCGTAGTCCATCAGCGCCCACACGGCGTGCTCACGGGACGAGCCGGTGCCGAAGTCGGGGCCCGCGACCAGAACACTGCCGCCGCGGAAGGGCCCCTGGTTGAGGATGAAGTTCTCGTCCGCGCGCCAGGCGGCGAACAGGCCGTCCTCGAAGCCGGTGCGGGTGACGCGCTTCAGATAGACGGCGGGGATGATCTGGTCGGTGTCCACGTTGGACCGGCGCAGCGGGACGCCGACCCCGGTGTGGCTGGTGAACGGTTCCATGGCGTTGCTCCTCAGTCCAGGTCGGCCGGCGACGACAGCGTGCCGCGCACCGCGGTGGCCGCGGCGACCAGCGGCGACACCAGGTGGGTTCGACCGCCCTTGCCCTGGCGGCCCTCGAAGTTGCGGTTGGAGGTGGAGGCGCTGCGCTCGCCCGGCTTGAGCTGATCGGGGTTCATGCCAAGGCACATGGAGCAGCCCGCGGACCGCCACTCGGCGCCGGCCTCGGTGAAGACCTTGTCCAGTCCCTCGGACTCGGCCTGCGCGCGCACCCGCATCGAACCGGGCACCACCAGCATGCGTACGTCCGAAGCGACCTTGCGACCCTGCAGAACCGCCGCCGCCGCACGGAGGTCCTCGATGCGGCCGTTGGTGCAGGAGCCGAGGAACACGGTGTCCACGTGGATGTCGCGCAGCGGCGTGCCCGGCTCCAGGCCCATGTAGGCCAGCGCCTTCTCGGCCGCCACCTTGGCGTTCTCGTCGCCGATGTCCGCCGGGTCCGGCACGCTGGCGCCCAGCGGCAGGCCCTGTCCCGGATTGGTGCCCCAGGTGACGAACGGCGTGAGCGTGTCCGCGTCGATGTCCACCTCGGTGTCGAAGGTGGCGTCGTCGTCCGTGCGCAGTGAACGCCAGTACTCGACCGCCGCGTCCCAGTCCGCGCCCTTCGGCGCGTGCGGGCGGCCCTCGATGTAGTCGAACGTGGTGTCGTCCGGCGCGATCATGCCGGCGCGGGCGCCGGCCTCGATCGACATGTTGCACACCGTCATGCGGGCTTCCATCGACATCGCCTCGATGGCCTCGCCGCGGTACTCCAGGATGTAGCCCTGGCCGCCGCCGGTGCCGATCTTGGCGATCACCGCCAGGATCACGTCCTTGGACGTGACGCCCGGGCGCAGCGTGCCGTTGACGTTGATCGCCATGGTCTTGAACGGCTTGAGCGGCAGCGTCTGGGTGGCCATCACGTGCTCGACCTCAGAGGTGCCGATACCGAAGGCGATCGAGCCGAACGCGCCGTGCGTTGAGGTGTGGCTGTCGCCGCACACCACCGTCATGCCCGGCTGGGTCAGGCCCAGCTGCGGGCCGACCACGTGCACGATGCCCTGTTCCGCGTCGCCCATCGGGTGCAGTCGCACGCCGAACTCCGCGCAGTTGCGCCGAAGCGTCTCCACCTGGGTGCGCGACACCGGGTCGGCGATCGGAAGTTCGACGTCCACCGTAGGAACGTTGTGGTCCTCGGTGGCGATGGTCAGGTCCGGCCGACGGAGTTTCCGGCCGGCGAGCCGCAGCCCGTCGAAGGCCTGCGGGCTGGTGACTTCGTGCACCAGGTGCAGGTCGATGTAGATGAGGTCCGGTTCGGCTCCGTCGCCCTTGCGCACCAGGTGCGCGTCCCAGACTTTCTCCGCGAGCGTGCGGCCCATGGTCTCCTCCCCCTTCGGGGATGTCGTGTCAGTTCGGGTTTCCCAGATGGTGGCGCGGCTGGACTTCCCACATCGCGGGAAGCTAGTATCGCGACGTGGGACAGCATAGCGGGATCGGCGTTCTGGACAAGGCGGTGGCGGTGCTCAGCGCCGTCGCCAAGGACCCCTGCGGCCTGGCGGAACTCTGCAACCGGACGGGGCTGCCGCGCGCCACCGCCCATCGCCTCGCCGTAGGCCTTGAGGTGCATCGCTTGCTGCGCCGCGGTTCCGACGGCCGCTGGCGCCCCGGCGCGGCGCTGGCCGAGCTGGCCGGCGGCGCCACCGATCCCCTCCTGGACGCGGCGTCTTCCGTCCTCCCTCGCCTACGTGACATCACCGGCGAGTCCGTCCAGCTCTACCGCCGCGACGGCATGCAGCGCATCTGCGTGGCCGCCGCCGAGCCCCCTAGTGGCCTTCGCGACACCGTTCCCGTAGGTGCTCGCCTCCCCATGACCGCCGGCTCCGGCGCCAAGGTCCTTGCCGCTTGGGCCGATTCCCCCACCCAGCGCGCCCTGCTGTCCGACGCCCTGTTCGGCGAGCGCACCCTCCTCGAGGTCCGCCGCCGCGGCTGGGCCCAGTCCGTAGGCGAACGCGAGCCCGGCGTAGCCAGCGTTTCCGCCCCCGTCCGCGACTCTTCCGGCTCGGTCATCGCCGCCGTCTCCGTCTCCGGCCCGGTAGACCGCATCGGCCGCCGCCCCGGCGGCCGCTGGGCCGCCGACCTCCTGGCCGCCGCCGAAGCCCTCCAGAACCGCCTCTAACCCCCACACCCCCATCCCCCCTTCTTAGCGGGGTAGGCGAGCCCCCCTCGCCTACCCCGCCCTTTTTTGGAGGGGAAGGGGGAATCGGCGGTCAACGCAGGACAGCAGGGCAGGACGCCGCCAGCGGGCGGAAGGCGAGCGGAGGTCGGAACCCCAGGCAAGCACACGCCCCCCAGCAACCACCGCGGGCGGCAGCCGGCGGGCCGCGCAGCTGGCGGACGACGACCAGCGCGCCGACGGATGGCGGACAACTGACGGGTGCGACGGGCACCCGGCGGCCCGACGGCCGAGGGCCGCCAGATGGCGGGCTAGGCAGCTCACGGATGACGCGTGACGGAGTTTGGCCGGCTTACAGGTTGGCGGGTGGCAGCTGCCGGATGACACGTGTGCATGCGGCAGCAGCCCCGACAGCCCACAACCAAGCCAGCT
>DATJJB010000649.1:0-2074 GCA_035492655.1 Kutzneria sp.
GGTCTGGTTGAGCAGTTCCTGATCGGAGCCCCACACCACACCGTTCAGTTCAGGTGCGATCGCGGCATCCCATGCCTCGGTGAACACCGGGAACCGCTCATACAGCTCTTTGCCCATATCGATCCGCTGCGACCCCTGACCGGTGAACAGGAACGCCGTCAGTCCCTTACCGGCGACGACACGGTTGACCGAAGACAGGCCGCGGGCCACGCCCTCGCGGTCATCGGCGACGAACGCGGCTCGGTGCTCCAACGGGGCCCGCAGGGTGGCCAGGGAGTAGGCGGCGTCAAGGGGCTCAGCGTCCACATCGGACAAACGGGCGACCTGCGCGACGAGACCGTCGGCAGTCTTGGCGGAGAGAACCACCGGGACCGGCCGCGATTCCACCGACCGTTCCGGCGTCTCGGGTTCGACCTGCTCGATGATCACGTGGGCGTTGGTGCCAGAGATGCCGAACGAGGAGATGCCGGCCCGGCGCGGGCGGTCGACCGACGGCCACGGCCGGGCCTCGGTGAGCAGTTCGATGTTGCCGGCGGTCCAGTCCACGTGCGGCGTCGGCACATCCACATGCAGCGTCCGGGGTAGTACCCCGTGCCGCATCGCCATGATCATCTTGATAATGCCGGCGACACCGGCGGCGGACTGGGTGTGGCCCATGTTCGACTTGATCGACCCGAGCCACAGGGGCTCGGCGCGATCCTGGCCGTAAGTGGCGAGAAGCGCCTGCGCCTCAATGGGATCGCCCAACGTCGTCCCGGTGCCATGCGCCTCGACAGCGTCCACCTCGGCGGCTTGTAGGCCGGCATTAGCCAGTGCCTGCTGGATCACTCGCTGCTGCGCGGGACCATTGGGCGCGGTCAGGCCGTTCGAGGCGCCGTCCTGGTTGATGGCCGACCCCCTCACGACCGCCAGCACGTTGTGCCCGTTGCGGCGGGCGTCGGACAGTCGCTCGACCAGGAGCAGGCCGACGCCCTCGCCCCAGCCGGTGCCATCGGTCGCGCCAGCAAAGGACTTGCACCGGCCGTCCGGCGAGAGCCCGCGCTGCTTGCTGAATTCGACGAACGTCTCCGGCGTGGCCATCACAGCGACACCGCCGGCCAACGCGAGCGAGCACTCCCCCGACCGCAGCGCCTGGATCGCCCAGTGCAGCGCGACCAGCGACGACGAGCACGCGGTGTCGATCGTGACCGCCGGGCCCTCGAAGCCGAAGGTGTAGGAAACCCGGCCGGAGGCAATGGATCCCGTGTTGTTGTTGACCTTGTAGTCGTGGTACATCATGCCGGCGAACACGCCGGTGTCGCTGCCGCGCAACGGTCCCGGGTCGATGCCGGCGCTCTCGAACGTCTCCCACGCGGTCTCCAGCAGCAGCCGTTGCTGCGGGTCCATTTCCAACGCCTCGTTCGGGCTGATGCCGAAGAACCCCGGGTCGAACAGGCCGGCGTCGTGCAGGAACGCGCCGCGCCGGGTGTAGGTGCTGCCAGGCCGCTCGCCGGTCGGGTCGTAGATACGCTCGGTGTCCCAGCCACGGTCGGTCGGGAAGTCGGTGACGGCGTCGACGCCGTCGAACACCAGCCGCCACAGGTCTTCCGGCGACGTGACACCGCCGGGGTAACGGCAGGCCATGCCGACGATGGCGATCGGTTCGTCCGAAGTGGACTTGGCGCGCGCCGTCACGGCCTTGGCAGCGCCGGCAAAGCTGGTCACCAGGTAGCCGGCGACCGCGCGGGTTGTCGGATAGTCGAAGACCAGCGTGGCCGGCAGCCGCAGGCCGGTCTCGGCACCGAGTTGGTTGCGCAGCTCCACCGCGGACAGCGAGTCGAATCCCAGCTCGTTGAACGCCCGGTCCGGGTCGACGGCGTCGACCGTCGCGTGGCCGAGTACCTCGGCGACGTGCTTGCGCACCAAGGCAACCAGCAGCCGCTCACGCTCGCCTGCGTCGAGGCCGGCGAGGCGGCGTTCGAGCGATGAGCTGCCGGCGCTCTTTCGCGACGGGGCGCGCACCAGGCCGTGCAAGATGGGCGGCTGTACCGCGGCCTGCGCGCGCAGCGTGCTCAGCTCCAGCCGGAACGGCACC
>DATJJB010000650.1:0-21255 GCA_035492655.1 Kutzneria sp.
ACTGCCGGGCGCGCAGCGGCCCGGTCTTCGACCACGCGGACACCCTGAGCGCTGTTCGCGACCTCGACGCCATCCGCGCCGCACTCGGTGAAGACCAGATCAGCTTTTACGGCGCCTCCTACGGCACCCAGGTGGGACAGCAGTACGCCGAGCTGTTCCCCACCCGCCTGCGCGCCATGACCATCGACTCCAACATGGACCACAGCACGACTTCGGCCGCGCGTTACCTCGCGACGGCCACGGCGGATCTCGAAGGGTCGTTCGACGCCTTCGCGGACTGGTGCGCCCGCACCGCGAACTGCCCGCTGTACGGCCAAGGCGTGCGCGTCACATGGGACCGGCTGCACGCCAAAGCGGAGGCGGGCACCCTGACCGATCCGGGCACCGGCCAAGCGATCTCCGGATACGACCTGCGCAACGAGCTGTTCCGCGCGATGTACCAGCCATCGAAGACCTGGTACCCCTTCGCGACCCGGCTGCGGACGCTCGACTCGGATCGCGGCACGGCGGCGCCGTCCCGGCTGGCCGCCGCGGACGAGGCAGTGGGCTACTCGTGGCAAGCGATCTGGTGCAGTGACTGGAAGTGGCAAGTCAGCGGGTTCGCCGAGCTGCGGGCGTACCGGGATCTGGCCGCGGCGATCGCCCCGCACACGAAGCTCATCCCGTACTGGAGCGATATCACCTCCTGTCTGGGCTGGCCGGCCAAGGTGAACAACCCGCAGCACCGGCTGTCGATCACCCACGCGCCCAAGATCCTGATCGTGAAGAGCGCCCACGACATCGCGACGCCGTCGGCGTGGAACTTCGCCGTGGCAAGCCAGATCCGCAACTCCGTGCTGCTGAGCTACGACGGTATCGGCCATGGTCAGTACTACCAGGGCAGCACCTGCGTGAAGTCCGCCATCGAGACGTACCTGACCGATCTCGTCACGCCCGCACCGGGCACCCACTGCCCCGCGGTCTACCCGACCACCCCGCCGCCGCCGGCAGCCACCCACACCGCCGACGTCCGGCGCCCGGTGCACGCCGTCGGCTGAAGCCTCCGCACCGTCAGCACGACCGGGCCATGCGCCCCGAGGAGTCCAGGACCGTCGTATGACCAGCGGCGTCACTTACCTCCAACCGAAAGGACGGCTCGTCCACCTCGAAACAGCGCACTGCCGCAGCTTCACCATGTGGGGCTGGAAAACTCGTTGCCTGCGGACACGGCGGTCGCGGGGCGGCCGGTGGTGCTTCGGCTGCGGGTTCGCCGGTTCTACTGCGGCAACAGCGAGTGCACGCGCACGACGTTCGTGGAGCAGGTATTCGGGTTAACGATCCGCCACGGACGCCGCAGCACGCTGCTGACCGAGACGCTGCGCGCCATCGCGCTAGCGTTGGGAGGTCGCGCGGGATCCCGGCTGGCGCACCATCTGGCCGCCACCGTGAGCCGGACGACCCTCCTGCGCTTGATCCCACCTTGCCCGACCCCGAGGTGTCGACCCCACAAGTGTTGGGCGTGGACGATTCCGCCCTCCGCAAAGTTATCCAGAGTTCCGGATAACCCGGAGGCCCAGTTCAGGACGTTGAAGTACCGGCCCGACTTCCCCGACACGCCGGCGCTTCCCACCGTCGCCTGGATCAACAAACCCGACGAAACCGATACTCCGCCGGAACGGTCGATTGACTCAATGAAACCCTGACCAACCTGCCTCAAAAATCTTGACACGCACCGCTGGCAGGCAGATTGGAGTTAGCCACCAAGATCGCACGGGGTCAACGACCGCGCGACTCCCGGCCACCGGTAAGGCGACCTCATCATCGGCCGCGACCAGGGCCCGGCGATCGGCACCCTCGTGGAACGCAGCACCCGCTACCTACGGCTGATCCACGTGCCCCACGGCTGGAAGGCCCCGCGCAGACCCGTGACGCGCTGGTGGCACAGACCGCCAACATCGCCGCACCGCTGCGCAGAACTCTCGGGCACGCCTTGCGTTCGTCCATGGCCAGCCCTTACGCGGCCGAGGACCAGACGGCCTCACCACCAGCCAGAACACCACGCCATCGTGGGACGAACGACAAGAAACTCACAAACCGCCCTCTCGGGCAGGCCTGTCCTGGAGCAGTGGCGCGAGGATCTTGTCGACGATCGTGCCGATGTCGCCGTCTGTGATCTGTTGTCCGCGGACGAGTTGCCAGTGGAGGAGAAGGGCGATGGCCGCGGAGACCGCGAGTGGGTGTTCCCCGGGTGGGTTTGACTGGCGTGGGGGCAGGTCTCCGCGCTCGACGGCATGTGTCAGCACGTCTTCGACGGCTCGGTGCAGGGAATCGATGTAACGCTGGTGGATGAGCCTGCACAGCTCTGGCTGCTGGCGGGCCGTGTCGAGCAGGGCCGCGACCAGGTCGGCACGTGAGGTGTCCGGGCTCTGAGTGGCGCGGGTCAGCGTCGCGACGAGCTCGTCGCGGAGCCGACCACGGCCGATCCTCACTGCGACGAGATCATCGGTGAGACCGGCGTGGTCCAGGGCCTCCGCGGCGAGCTCGGCGCGGGAGCGCCAGCGACGATAGACGGTCGCCTTGCCCACCCCGGCCCGGGCGGCAGCCTTGTCCATGCTCAGCGCCGGATAGCCGCCCTCGGCGAGCAGTTCCGTGGCCGCGCGCAGGATCCGCGCATCCCGAGCGGGGTCGCGCTGCGGACCCGAGGTGCCGGCCGGGCGACGCAGTCGTGAAGTGGCCTCGGACATGCCTGTCACCCTGATTCACTAGGACTCGTTTGTATCGAGTCTACCGGGCTGCTAGTGTTCGACACGAACCCGGAACACTCTTGTATCGGGTTGTGGTCCGGTCGGCGATCGTGAGGTGGCGTGTGAGGGCTGTCGGTTTCACCGAGTTCGGTGGCCCGGAGGTGATGCGGATCCTGCAGCTGCCGGAGCCGCACGCCGGTCCGGGGCAGGTGCGGATCAAGGTGGTCGCGGCCGACGTGAATCCGTCGGACGTCAACGCGCGACCGGGAGGCGGTGACCGGCGCGGTCGGCGGCTACGCGGTGGGACTGGCCAAGGCTGATGGGCTGATCGTGATCGCCGATGCCGCCGAGAAGGACCGGGACCTCGTCGCCGACCACGTGCTCCCGCGCGGCGACGGGTTCGCCGAGCGGGTTCGCGAACTGCGACCGGCAGGCGTGGACGGAATTGTCGACGGTGCGGTGATGAACGACGCGGTGACGGCTGCGGTCCGCGATAGCGGGGGCATCGTGACCGTCCGACGGTTCGCCGGGGCCGCCGATCGCGGTGTGCGCTGGTTTCCCGTCTTCGTGAACGGCCGGCTACGTGACGCCGCGACTCTGGCGGAATTGCGCGACCAGGCCGAGTCGGGCGTCCTCACCCTCCGCGTTGTGGCGACCTTCCCGCTCGAACAGGCCAACCAGGCGCATCAGCTCATCGAAGCCGGTGGTGCACGCGGGCGTCCCGTTCTGCTGTTCTGACCCAGGAGGCGGCAATCCGCGGACCGGTCATGCCACCACGACCAGACCATGCGATCCCGCAGCCGAGCCGGACTCCGGTACGCCGTCGACCGATTCTCGGCGGCCTGATCAACGAGTGTGAACCCGCCATGTAGCACGCAGGCCAGAGCTATGTGACCGGCTTTTGGCACCTCACAGCCTCCCCCGCGAAAGGAAATCGGTACGGATGGACGACGCGAAGACCACGGACGCCGGCTCGAACCGCCTGAAGAAGTCCCTCGGACGCTACGGAATCTGGAGCATCGCCTTGCGTCTGGTGAATCCGGCCCAGCGTCCCGAACTCAGCGATGCCGCGGGCGAATTGGAGGACCTCGGCTACCGCGCGCTCTGGCTGGGCGCCAGCCCCTCCGCGCGGCACGCCAGGATCGTCCTCGAAGAGACCTCGCACGCCGCGGTCGCCACCAGCATCCAGCCCATCTGGGAGCACGAACCGCAGGACGTCGCCAAGGAGTTCGCTGCGCTGGACGAAGCACACCCCGGCAGGTTCCTGCTGGGCCTTGGGGTCGCCCATGCCTCCAATACCGAGCGTTACCGGCGGCCGTACTCCGCGATGGTCGAGTACCTCGACGCCCTCGACGCCGGCGGCCAGCCCGCCGAACGCCGCCTGCTGGCGTCCCTCGGGCCGAAGATGCTGAAACTCGCCCGCGACCGGTCGGCCGGCTCCATCCCCTACCTCGTCACCCCTGAACAGGCCGCGCAGGCCCGGGAGATCCTGGGCAGCGCCACACTGCTCGCCCCCGAGGTGAAGGTCATTCTGGAAACCGACCCGGACCGCGCCCGCACCGTCGCACGGCTCAACCTCGAGAACTACCTGATGATGCCGAACTACGCGAACAATCTCCTGCGTTCGGGCTTCACCGAGGACGATCTGGCGGACGGCGGAAGCGACCGGCTGATCGACGCCCTCGTCGCCTGGGGCGACGAGGAGACCGTCAGGAAGCGGCTGGACGACTTTCTCGCCGCGGGTGCCGACCACGTCGCCGTCCAGGTGATTCACGAGAACCCCATCAGCAGGAAGTTCTTCGTCGAAGGGCAGCCGCTGGAACCCGCGCTGCGGGAGGGCTGGCGCCGACTCGCTCCCGCTCTCCTTCAGTGAACCGTCTGCTTCGGGTTGGGACCGGGCCCAGGCGTCTGGTCAGGCGGTGGTAACGGGCGGTGCGATAGGGCCAGGGCGGTGCGATAGGGCCAGGGCTGTGGCGATCACGCCGAGGGCGGTGGCAACGACTCGAGGCGTCTGGCCTGCGGTGGTTTCGGGCCAGTCACTCGGGTGCAGCCACAGCTTGCCGGCCCCGATGGCGGTGTCGAGCCACGCGCCGGGCCCGCTTCGGCGACACGAGCCATCTGCTCCAGCTCGGCCCGCAGGGTCCGGCGGCCGGCGTCGGTGATGCGGACGGTGCGGTGCCGGCCCTGCTCACCGACGTCGGTCGGCTCGATCAGCGCATGGGCCTCCAATCGCGCGAGGGCGCCGTACAGGCTGCCGGGACGCAGCCGGGCACCAGTCATGGCCTCGACCTCGCGTTGATGGCATACCCGTGCCTCGGCCCGTCGGCCAGGACGGTGAGGACCAGCAGCTGCGCGTCATTGCTGTGCACCCGGACATAGTACGCGACGCGATACTACGTGCCGCGTAGTACGCGGCGTGTACTATCTGGTCATGGCTCGTCGGTGGCGTCGCATCTTGAAAGCCCTGTTACTGCTGGTGATCGTGGTCGTTGTCGCAACCGGCGGCTACCTCGGCCATGTCGCGATCCGCTCCGCGCAGCCGGTCACCTTGCCCGCGCCGACCGGGACCTACCCCGTCGGCCGATCGACCGTCGAATGGATCGACCACGGCCGCGTCGATCCACTGGAACCGCGGCCGGGAACGCCACGAGAGCTGTCGGTCTGGCTCTGGTATCCCGCTCAACCCGGGTCCGGACGGCAACCCGCGCCCTACGCGCCCGGTCTCTGGGCGGGCCTGCACAACGGCGGATTCGCCGAGACCGGGTTCGACCATGTGGTCGACCACGCGTTCGCCGACGTTTCGGTTGCCGCCGGCCGGTTTCCGGTCGTCGTGCTCGAACCTGGCCTCGGCTTCGCCGCGCCGCAGTACACGACGGTGGCCGAGAATCTCGCCAGCCACGGATACGTGGTCGCCGGGGTCACGCCCACCTACAGCGCGAACCTGACGGTCCTCAACGGACACACGGTGTCCGCGACCGACGCCGGCAACCCGGCCTTCGACGGTTCCGACCTGCACGACGGCTCCGCCCAGGCAGCCGGCGACCGCCTGATCGGCGTCTGGGCGGCCGACGGCCACTTCGCGGCATCCCAGGTCGACACCGACAGCCGGTTCACCGGGCACGTCGACAGGACCAAGACCATCTACATCGGACACTCCCTCGGCGGCGCGGCCGCGCTGGAGTCCTGCCGCACCGACCAGCACTGCGTCGGCGCGGTCGACCTCGACGGCACCCAGTACGGGCCCGTCGTGCGTTCAGGCCTGACGAAGCCGATGCTGATCATCGCCAGCGAGAACTCCTGCGTGACCGGCACCTGCGACCCAGCCGACGCGGACGGCCGGTCCAGCCTCGACACCGCCCGAACCCTGCTGGCTTCCAGCACCGGGCCGGCCTGGTGCTACCAACTCGACGGCGCCGCGCATTTCAACTTCAGCGACTACGGTGCGTACTACCTCGCCGCACCGCTACGAGCCCTGCTCGCGCTCGGCAGCATCGACGGCGACACGGCCCTCACCATCGTCAACGCCTATCTGACCGCGTTCGTCGACCGCGTGGCGCTCAGCCGGCCGGAATCCCTGCTGGGACAACGGCCCTCGCCGTTCCACGAGGTCGAAGTCCAGCGCACCAGTTGATCACGCTGGCACGCGGACCCGTCGCCCGCGTCGCCTTCCTCAAACCGCATCGACATGAGTGCCTCGCAGCGCTCTCAGTCCACACGAACCTCGATCTCCGCGGTCGCGGCGGCGAGGATCTTGGTAACCTGCTGGGGATCGTCGTGGCTGGCGATGACATAGCCGAGGCGGTCGTAGGCATCACGTGCGGCGCGGACCGGGGCGCCGGTGGTGGCGGTGATCCGCACGTGGTCGACGCCGTCAATGGCACGGGCCCGATCCAAGCCGTCCACCGCGGCCAGGGTGCCGGCGCGGTCGGCGAGCAGGAACTGGATCGCGGCGGCGCGGGAGCGGCGAGCCGTCAGGTGGACGGGAAGTCCGGCAGCGAGACGGAGCTGCTGCTCGACGAGGTCGACGCCGGTGGCCAGCCGGATCAGCTCGGGGATCATGCCGCCGGCGAGCCGGGGATTGATCTCGACGACGACCGGACCGGACGGGGTGAGCCGCAGTTCCGTGTGGGTGGCGCCGCTACGGATACCGGTGGCCGCGACGGCACGACGGGCGGTGTCGACCACCGTGTCGACGAGCTCCTCGGCCTGAGCCGGGAACAGGTGCCGGTGCTCGACGAAGTACGGGCCCTCGGTGACGGACTTCTCGGTGACGCCGGCGAAGGTCTCGAACAGCTCGACGCTGAACTCCGGGCCGTCGACGTACTCCTCGACCAGTGCCGTGCCGGCGGTCGGCAGGCCACGCACGTTGGCGAGCACGGCGAGCACCTGCTCGGTGTGGGCGACGGCCTCGTCAACGGTCCGGCACAACAGCACATTCCTGGAGCCGGAATCGTCGGCGGGCTTGACGACGCACGGCAGCCCGACGTGCGCGACGGCAGCAGGCACCTGGCCGGCGTCCCCAACGGCAAAGAACTTCGGTTGGGCGATGCCGGCGGCGGCCAGGCACCGGCGCAGTAGGGCCTTGTTGCGGCACGTCGTCACGGCCTCCACCGGGTTGCCGGGCAGCCCGAGCCAACTGGTCAACTCAGCGACGAACGGCACGTAGAAGTCGCTGGTCGTGGTGACACCGCCGATCTCCTCGCGCCGGAACCGCTTCTGCACGGCGGCGCGCAGCGCGACCAGCGAGTTGGTGTCGCAGGCGAGGACTTCCGCTCCGGTCTCGGCGAGCCCGGTGTACCGCTGCGGGCGACTGGTCAGCATCACCGGTCGGTACCCGAGGTCGGCGGCGGCGGTCAGCGCGAGGACACCGGTACCGGACGTGTTGGCCTCGACGAACAACAGATGAGGCTGGTTGTGCACGATCCCGTCGGCATCGGCCCGGGACCAGGTGTGGACCACGGTGCCGTACCGTACCGGATCCGGCTGCTCAGCCCGCGGAACCTGAGCCAACGAGTGCTCGTCCCAGTGCTCGTCGCTGTAGACGGTCTCGGTGTAGCGGTCACCCCGATCGGGCAGTATGCCGACCACCCGTGCGCCGGCGGCGGCGCGAGCGCTGACGTCCTTCAGCACCCGGTACACCGAGCCGGCCGTGTTGCCGGCGAAGATCTGCTGTTCCAGTGCCAGTTCGCGGGTGGCCGCGAAGGCCTCGTGGTCGTTGAGCCAGTGCACCTCGTCGATTTCGCGACGATCGAGGTTCTGCGGGTGCAGGCTGTTGCCAAGGCCACTCTGCAGCCGCGTAGGCACGTCGGGCTGGTCGAACAACGCGCTGCCGACGCAGTCGATGCCGACCACCCGCAGGTCTGGCAGTGTTCGCCGCAGTGCGCGGGCGGTTCCGGTCAGCGAGCCGCCGCTGCCGACGGACCCGACCAGGATGTCGATGGGGCCGAGGTCCTCGAGGATCTCCGCGGCCAGGTCGGCGTAGCTGCCGGGGTTGTCGGGATTGCTGTACTGGCGCGGGCAGAAGGCAGCGGGCATCTCGCGCAGCAGGTGGTCGAGCAGTTCGATGCGGACGGCCTGCCAGCCGCCGGTGGCGTGCATCCGCTCGACGATGTGCACCTCGCAGCCCAGCGCCCGCAGTTTGGCCAGCGTGATCCGGTCGATCCGCGGGTCGGTGACGATGTGCACGTCGTGGCCGAGGGAGCGGCCGACCAGCGCCACGCCCAGCGCCATCGTGCCGGAACTGCTCTCGACGATCGGGGCGCCGGGGCGCAGTGCGCCGGTCCGCCGGGCCTCCAGGATCATCTTGCGGGCGACGCGGTCCTTCATGCCGAACAGGTTCTGGAGCTCCAGCTTCGCGTACGTGCACACGCCGTGCGGCGAGTCGAGGTCGAGCCGCACCAATGGAGTGTGCCCAATCGCTTCGCGGACGTTGTCGAACAACACCGGTCACACCCCCATCCGGGCACCGGACAGCGACCGGTGCCCGATGAACTGGCCGCCGAGTGCGGCGAAGTTGCGTCTGACGTACTCCGTCTTGGTGTCCTGCTCGGGATCGGCGCCGTCGAGGAGGATGCCGAGCATGGTGCCGCTGTGCGCGAGCACCAGCCCGAGGCCGTCGACCTCGTTGCAGGCCCGGCGCAATTCCCGAAAGCCCTGGCGCGGCCGCAGCTTGGCGTTCATCTCGGCGCTGCGGGTGGTGATGCGGCCGACCGTCGGCAGGTCGCCCGCGTCGACGGCCTCGGCCAGCTCGACCAGCAGGCGCGCGTACTCCCGCTTGTCCCGCGCGGTGAACGGCTTGGGCAGCCGGTTGTGCCGGATGGTGTCGACCTGGCCGCCCTCGTCATGGCCGATGATCGTCAACGGCGGCAGCGAACCGAGCACGTCGAGCAGCCGCACCTCCCGGTGGTAGAAGGCGACGATCCCGTCGTACATCACGCCGTCCGACGGCTCGATCCGCCGCAACAACGACTCGATGGCGGGCTCGTCGAAGGTGTGGCCGAACGCCGCCGCGACCGCTCGCGCAGCGGCGACCAGGTCGGCCGACGAGCTGGCGAGGCCCTTGCCCTCGGGCAACTCGCTGGACAGCGTGAGCCGACCGCCACCGCCCTCCCCCAACTCGTTGAGCGCCAGCCGGACCAGCCGATGCGACTTCAGCTTGGTCGTCGGGCCGACGACGATGTCCGGTCGGTCGGGCGTGTGCTGGAACGTGGCCGTGGCCCACGCGTCCAGCGGGAAGGTGACCAGGAAGTCCCGGTCGTGTTCGGGCAGCACGCCTTGCAACAACTCACCGAAGGTGCCGAAGGCACGCCCCGTGCCGATCGCGCCGTCACTCATCGTCCGGATCTCCCCCCGTGCTCACGCGAGCGGCCCACTCGCCTCGTAGCCGCTCGTACTCCCCCTGCTGGTCCGCCAGCACCGCGCGCACCGCTTCAGGTCTGGCGGACCCACTGGACACCAGCTGCTCCAAGGACTTGCCGACGTCGAAGGCATCCGACAAAGCGCCGATCGGGTCGCTCACCTCGGTGCCGTGCTCACGGGCGATACGGCCGAGTAGCTCGCCGTCGACGTCGGCCGGCTCTCGGCCGGAACGCAGTGCGGCCAACACATACGCGCCGGCGATCACCTGAGCCCGCCGCCACGGCACGCCCTCGTCCAGGGTGAGCGCGTTGGCCAGGCTGAACCCGCCGAAGAACTCGTGGCGGCAGATCTCGCTCATCCGCTCGGCATCGAACGTGAGCGCGGCCAACACCGTGGTGGCCAGCCGAAGGATCGACCGGCACGTCTCGAATGCCGCGTACAGGTGGGTGCCCGCCTCCTTGGACACTTCCACCAGGTTGGTGAACGGCGTGTTCCGCTGCCCCAGCAGCACGTCGAGGTGGAACGCGGCCAGATGCCCGGTGCGGCCCCGGATCCGTTCCAGCACCGGGAAGTTCTTCTTCTGCGGCATCGCCGAGGAGATGCCGGACAGCTCGTCGGGCAGGTCGAGGAAGCCGTACTGGCTGCTGCCCCAGGTCAGCAGGTCGGTGCAGAACCGGCTCATGACCGCGCCGAACACGCTGAGCTCGGCGGTCACCTCCAGCACCCAGCCCCGAGACGCGACGGCGGTGAGCGCGAGGGGCTGCGGCCGGCTGAAGCCGAGGTCCCGGGCCATCCGCTCGCGGTCCCATTCCAGCTGCTGGCCGGCCAGCGCGCCGGCGCCGAGCGGACAGGCGTCGATGCCGTCATGGGTGGCCAGCAGCCGGCGGGCGGTGTGCAGCACCTGGTCGGACACCGCGGCCAGGTAGTAGCCGGGGGTGATGATCTGGGCCGCCTGGTGATGTGTGTAGCCGGGCATCGGCATGTCGGCCGTTTCGCCGGCAAGATGATGCGCAGTCGCGCCGAACTCGAGCAGCAGGCCCGCGGTTGCCCGCAGCTGGCGCAAGCCGAACATCAGCTGCGCGCAGGACTGGAGGTCGTTGCGACTGCGGTCGACGTGCCAGTACGGCACGACCGTGCCCAGTCGCTGCTCGACACAGCGCTCAAGGGCGAAGGCGATGTCGGACATGTTCGCGTCGCGCCAGGCGACGATCGTCTCGTCGTCCACCGAGTCGAGGATGCCGACGATGGCGTCGGTCTCCTCGGTGGTGAGCAGGCCCATGCGCTCGTACTCGCGGGCCAGCACGATCTCGATGGCGACGTAGTGCGGCAGCAGCTGCCGGCTCTCGTAGTGGAACTGCGGGTCGAGCACTTCGGCGCGGAGCAGCTCGCTCGGGCCACCCGACACGCGACCGCTGAGGGCGGACGCCCAGAACTCGTTGTGAGCGGCCAAAACGACTCCTCTGATGGAGTGGTGGGCGAATCAGGGCAGGACGTGGCCGGCGGGCCGCACCGGGTCCCCGAGGATCACGACGACCTCGCGGTCGCCCGCATAGGGCGCGCGGCTGTGTGCCATCCGGATGTTGTCGACGAGCAGCACATCGCCGTCCTGCCACGGCTCGACGACGGTCACCTTGGCGTAGGCGGCGTTGATGGCCTCGACGGCTTCGGCGGTGACCGGCGTCCCGTCGCCGTGCGCGGTGTTGAACGGCAGGCCTTGCGGACCGTAGGAATCGACCAGGAACTCCCTGATCACCGGATCCATCGTCCATTCGTTGAGGAAGGCGATCTGGTTGAACCACACCGGAACGTCCCGGCGCGGGTGCGGGATGACGGCGGCGCGCCGCTGGCGGGTGAGCAGCCGGCCGTCGGCCTGCCACTCCCGCCACACGTGGGCGCCGGCGCAGTATTTGTCCACTTCGGACGGATCGTCGGTGCCGAACGCGTCCTGCCAGGACACACCGACCTCGTGGTACGTGCGGATGAGCAGCCAGCCCTCGGTGGCGAATCGCTCGACCAGGTCGGCCGGCAGCATCTCGAGCATCTCGGCGGCGTCGGCCAGCTCCGTGCCGCCGCCGGTCTTCGGCGCGGTCAGACAACCGAACACGATGCGACTGGGCACCTCGTCGGCGTAGCTGAGCTCGTGGTGCATGCACATCGGTTCGTCCTGCGGCCAGCCCGACGAGGAGTACACGGCTTCCGAGTACGTCCCGCGCGGCGCGAAGCCTTCACGCTCGGTCATTCGCTTGACGCCCAACGCGTCCGCGACCGCGGCGACCTCGTCGGCCGTGCCAACCCCCAAGCCACGCAGCAGGACCGCGCCGTGGTCGTGGATGGCGGATTCGATCGCACCGGCATTGGCCGCGAACCAGTCGGACGTGTTCTCCGCAGCGACGATCGGCAGGTGCGTCACCGGTTCTCCCCCACTCTGCGGTCGACCAGCGCGGCGACGTCGCGCACGGTCGGGGTCGCGGCCAGCTCGCCGACGGTGACGACCCGGTCCAGTGCCAGCACCAGCCGGATCGCGGTCAGCGAGGTGCCGCCCAGCTCGGCGAACCGGGTGGACCGGCCGATCTGGTCGAGCGGGACGTGCAGCAGGTCGGACCACAGGCTCGCGACGCGGCGTTCGGTGATGGTGGCCAGCGCGTCCACGTCCGCGGAGTCGCCCGCGCCGGCCATCGCGGTCAGCGCCTTCTTGTCGATCTTGCCGTTCGGTGTGAGCGGCAGCTCGGGCAGCGGGTACAGCCGCTGCGGAACCATGTAGCCGGGCAGCGTCTCGCCGAGGAAGGCGGCGGCCCGCGACGGGTCCGGGGCGGCCGGACCGGCGTAGTAGCCGACCAGTTGCGGCTGGTGGGCGGTGCCGGCGATGACCACCGCACCGTCGCGGACGCCGGCGATCTGGAGCAGCCGGTTCTCGATCTCGCCGATCTCGATCCGCAACCCGTTGATCTTGACCTGGGAGTCGCGGCGACCGAGGTACTCCAGGATCCCGGACGGCAGCCACCGGCCGAAGTCACCGGACCGGTACAGCCGGACGCCGGGCTGATAGGGATCTGCGGTGAACGCCGCCTTGGTGCGGACCTCGTCGTTGATGTAGCCGCGGCCGACGCAGACGCCGGCGAACACGATCTCGCCCTGCGCGCCGACCGGGACCAGCCGCAGCTGTTCGTCCACCACATACACGCGCACGTTGCGCAGCGGCCGGCCGAGCGGCACCGAGCGGTGCGCCGGGACCCGGTCCATGACCTCGTGGTTGGTGTCGTCGGACACCTCGGTCGTCCCGTAGTTGTTCACCAGCGTGATGTCCGGGAAGGCGGCGAACCAGCGCTGCACCAGCTCCTTCTTCAACGCCTCGCCGGTCACCGCGACGCAGCGCAGTTCGGGGAACTCTCGCGGACGGTCGTCCAATGTGGACAGCACTATGTCCAGATAGGACGGCACGAGCTGCGCGAGCTGGATGCCGTCGCGCTCCAGGCTGTCCAGGAATCGGTGCACGTCCAGCACCACGTCCTGCTCGACGATGTGCGTGCGGCCGCCGACCAACAGGCCGGACACCAGCTGCCAGAGCGAGATGTCGAAGCACTGCGGCGCGGTCTGGGCGATGACGTGCCCCTCGCCGACGCCGAGGTCCTCGATCTTGGCCAGCAGGTGGTTGAGGAAGCCGGCGTGTTCGCACATGGCGCCCTTGGGCTCGCCGGTGGAACCAGAGGTGAAGTAGATGTACGCGAGCTGGTCAGCGCCGATGGCCAGCCCCAGGTCGCCGGTCGGCTCGGCCGAGCCGACCAGGTCGTCCAGGTAGGACAGCTGCCGGTCGCCGACCGCCGCGACGAGCTGAGGCCGTTCACGGTCGGCGAGCACCCAGCGGCACTCGCTGCGGCGGAAGACCGTGACGAACCGCTCGGTCGGGTAGTTCGGCTCCAGGGGCAGGTAGCAGCCGCCGGCCTTGAACACTCCGAGCACCGCGGCCAGCCACTCCAGCGTCCGCTCGGTGACGACGGCGACGACCTCCTCGGGCCGCAGACCGCGCCGGTGCAGCGAGTGGGCGATCTTGTTGGCGGCGGCGTTCAGTTCGCCGTAGGTCCAGCTCCGCCGGCCGTGCACCGCCGCGACCCGGTCGGGGTGCTGCCGCACGCGATCCTCGAACAACTCGTGGAAGCGGCGGTCCGGCAGCGGCTTGATCGGACCGGCGCACATCGCCAGCTGTGCCTCGATCTCCGCTGCCGGCAGCAGCGAGTCCCGGTCATGCAGGTCCTCCGGCGTCTCCACGAGCCGCTCGACGGCGGTCGCCAGATAGCCGGCGATCCGGTCGTCGTCGACGTGCTCCTCCTCACCGGCGGCCTGCCACGCGGCCTCCGCGTCGGCGCGGCCGACCGACGTGGCGACGCGGGCGAGCAGGTCCCGCCAGGTCTTCTCCTCCGCCAGCGCCGACTGCGTACCGGTGACGACCGTGGCCGCCTTGTACCGGGCCGCCAACCACACCGTGTCGGTGTCCACTCCGGACGCCGCCGCGAACCGGTCGATACTCGTGCTGTCCATGTGCGGGCTCGTCCCCTCAGTCGGTCGGGTTTCGTTCGGTCAGCCAGTCCGAGATCGCCGCCCACACTTGGCCGAGCATCTCCGGGCGCGGCATGTCGGGGTGACGGCACGGCAGGCGGGTCTCGGCGATCTCGCCGGCCACGTACGGCGCCCAGCGCTGCACGGTCGGCATGCCCAGCGGCCGGGTCCGGCCGGCGACGAGCAGCAGCATGTCGCCGTCGAACACGGTGTGGTGGTGCCGGGCCTGCAGGGTGACGTTGTTCTGGAACAGCCGGGCGAGCAGCGTCACCTCGTCGTCGGAGATGGCCCCGAAGACGTCGCCGGCCTCGCGGCGGACCCAGTCGATACGGGCCTCCAACGCCGCGGCGGCCTCGTCCGGATCGAGCAGTTCCGGCTCGGCGCCCGGCTCCAGCTCCTCCGGGTAGGTGTCGAGGATGACCAGTGCGGCCACCTCCTCGCCGGCGGCACGGAGCTGGACCGCCATCTCGTGCGCGGCGATGCCGCCGAAGGACCACCCGAGCAGGTGATACGGCCCGGTCGGTTGGACGCTGCGGATCTGCTCGATGTAGTCGGCGGCCATGCCGGTCAGCGAGCGCGCGAACTCCTGCTGGCCGTCCAGACCCCGCGACTGCAAGCCGTACAGCGGGACGTCCGCCGGCACGTGGTGGGTCAGGCGCATGTACGACCAGCTGACGCCGCCACCGGGATGCACGCAGAAGAACGGCGGCCGGGTGCCCGTGGTCCGGATCGGCAGCAGCACGTCCAGCGAGTCGTTGACCGAGGACAGGCTCATCCGGTTCATCAGGCCGTTCACCGTCGGCGCCTCGAACAGGATGCGCAGCGGGACCTGCATGCCCAGCACCTCGCGGACGCGGATCAGCATCCGCACCGCCGACAGCGAATGCCCGCCCAGCGCGAAGAAGTCGTCGTCGGCGTCGATAGTCTCCAGACCGAGCGCATCGGCGAACACCTCGCACAGCGCGTCGTGCAGCGCGCCGCCCAGCGCGAGGCCACGGCTTCCGTTGGCGCGGGCGAAGTCCGGCGCGGGCAGCTGTGGCCGATCCACCAGACCGTGGCGGTTCAGCGGAATCCGGTCCAGCACGACCACCGCGGTGGGCACCTGCTGCTCAGGAAGGCGCTGTGCGGCGAACATCCGGCCGCGTTCGGACAGTCCGCCGACGTCACCGCCGATGTCCCCGGTCGGCACCACGTAGGCGACCAGCCGGCCGTTGCGGGTCGTCACCAGCGCCTCTCGGACCGCGGGATTCTCCACCAGCACGGTCTGCACCTCGGCCGGCTCCACCCGGAATCCGCCGATCTCGACCTGCTCGGCCATCGGCCCGCAGTACACCAAGCCGCCGTCGACCGTCCACTTGGCACAGTCGCCGGTCCGGAACATCCTTTCGCCCGAACGGAACGGATCGGCGACGAACCGGTGCGAGGTCTGGCCCGACCGGTTGACGTAGCCGCGGGCGAGCGGTGCGCCGGCGACGTACAGCTCGCCGCGAACGCCGACCGGCACCGGCGCCAGATGATCGTCGAGAACGTAGATCCTGGTGTTCGCAACGGGTTCGCCGATCGGCAGGCCGGCGCTGCGCGGCACTCCGTCGCAGCGCCGCGCCGCGACCTCGCCCGTCGTCATGGCCGTGCCGTGCACGGTGTGCAACTCCGTGTCGGGCAACGCAGCCACGAACTCCGCCTCGATCTCGGCCGGCAGCGGCTCGCCGTACACGATCACGCGGCGCAGCCCGGCGCAGTCAACCGCCGACCATTCGCGCAGGAAAGCCGTGAGGAGGCGGGGCGTGAACAACGCCGTCGTGGCGTCTTTGCCACCGATGACCACCGCGGCACCGCTGGCCAGCGGCCAGGCGATCTCCGCGATGATCGCGTCCGAATCGATCGCCGCCTGGTGCAGCACGCGGTCGTCCGGCCGCAACCCGTGCCGTTCCTGGGCGGCGGCTATGCGGTTGGCGACGGCACCATGCGGGACCACGACCCCGGTTGATCCGGGGTAGGTGACGTATGCCGGCTGGTCGCTGCTGATCTCGAGCCCGAGCGGGCCGTCCGGGGAGTCGTCCAACGCCATGTCGGCGAGCACCAGCACCGGGACCTGGGCGTATTCGTACGCCACACCGGCGATGGCGCAGACACCTCCGGCATCGGCGAGCATCTCCGTCGCCAGGGCGCCGGACGATTCCGGGTCGATAGGCAGGTACGCGGCACCGGTCTTCCAGACGGCAAGGATCGCCGTCACGAGGTCGAGCCCACGCGGCAGCGACAGGCCGACCACCGCCCCCGGCCGGACGCCCTGTTCGACGAGACGCCACGCCAGCTGGTTGGCCCGGCGATCCAGCCGGGCGTAGCTCGTCCGCACCCCGTCGGCCACCACCGCGACGGCGTCCGGCGTTCGCGCGGCCTGGCTTTCGATCATCTCCAGCACGTTCTGGCGCAGGGCCAGCCGGCGCGGTTGGTGGATCTCGTCGTCGCCGATGATCGAGACGCTGCTCAGCTGGGCCGCCGGCCGGTCGGTCATGGCGGTCAGGACGCGAAGGTAGCGGTCGGCCAGCCGTTCGACGGTCCGCGGTTCGAACAGGTCGGCGGCGGCCGTGACCGCGCCGGCCAGACCCGCCGGCCGGCCGTCCTCGTCGAGGATCTCGTCGACGTTCACGTCGAGGTCGAACTTCGCCGCCGACAGGCCGGCGCCCAGCCCCTGCGCCTCGACCGACGCCAGCCGCAGGCTGGCCCGCGCGGTGTTCTGCAACGTCAGGATCGCCTGGAACAACGGGTGCCGGGCCATCGACCGGGTCGGCGCCAGCTCCTCCACCAGTCGTTCGAACGGCACGTCCTGGTTGGCGAAGGCGGCGAGGCTGCGGTCCCGCACCCGACCCAGCAACTCGGTGATCGTCGGGTCGCCGCTCAGGTCGGCCCGGATGACCAGCGTGTTGACGAAGAAACCGACCAGGTCGTCGAGGGCTTCGTCGGTACGGCCGGCGATGGCCGCCCCGAGCGGGATGTCCGTGCCGGCGCCGAGCCGGGACAGCAGGACGGCCAGCGCCGTCTGCAACACCATGAACAGCGTCACGCCCTCCGTGCGGGCGAGCGCGAGCAGGCGCTGGTGCAGGTCCGTCGGCACGTCCAGGGGCACGGTGATGCCCCGGTAGCTGCCCAGCGCCGGCCGCGAGTGGTCGACCGGCAGCGCCAGCTCCTCCGGCGCACCGGTCAGCGTCTCCCGCCAGTACGCCACCTGTTCGGCCAGCAGGCTGTGCTCGTCGGCCTCCTCGCCGAGCAGTTCCCGTTGCCACAGCGCATAGTCCGCGTACTGGACCGGAAGCGGCGCCCACTGCGGGGCGGTGCCACGGCTTCGCGCCTCGTACGCCGTCGCGACGTCGCGGGCCAGCGGTCGCATCGACCAGCCGTCACCGGCGATGTGGTGCACCACGACGACCAGCACGTGCTCTTCCGGCGCGATCGCGAACAGCCAGGCCCGGATCGGGATGTCGACGGCCAGGTCGAAGGGGTACGAGGCGGCGTCGGTGATCTCCTGCCGCAGGTCGGTCGGCGCCACCACCGCCAACGCCCAGTCGAGGTCGGCCAGGTCGACGATCCGCTGGTACGGCTGGCCGTCCGCCACCGGGAACACCGTACGCAGCGCCTCGTGCCGGTCGACCACATCCCGCAGGGCCAGTCCGAGCGCCGCCGCGTCGAGTTCGCCGGTCAACCGCAGCACGACCGGGTTGTTGTACGCCGCATTCGGCTGTTCCAGCTGCGCGATGAACCACAACCGGTTCTGCGCGAAGGACAACGGGATCCGGTCCGGTCGTTCACGGGTCGACAACTGCACGCGCGCGGGCGCCGCGTCGGCGAGGCGGCCGGCCAGCGCCGCCACGGTCGGCGCCTCGAACAGCAACCGCAACGGAATCTCGACCCCGAGCACGGACCGCACGCGGCTGGCCAGCCGCACGGCGAGCAGCGAATGGCCGCCCAGCACGAAGAAGTCGTCGTCGACACCGACGCCGTCAAGGCCGAGGATCTCGGCGAACGCGCCACACAGGATCTCCTCGGTCACCGTGGTGGGACCGCGGCCGCCGGCCAGCGCGGCGTAGTCCGGCGCCGGGAGCGCCTTGCGGTCCAGCTTGCCGTTGGTCGTCACGGGCAGGTCGTCGAGGAAGACGATCGCCGCCGGCACCATGTGTTCCGGCAGGCGTTCAGCGGTGTGGCGGCGCAGCGCGTCGGCATCGACGCCGTCCGCGACGACGTAGGCGACCAGCCGCTCGTCCCGCACGACCACCGCGGCCTGCTCGACGTCCGGGTGCGCGCCGACAACGGCCTGCACCTCACCCGGCTCGATCCGGAAACCCCGGATCTTGACCTGGTCGTCGGCCCGGCCGGCGAAGACCAGCTGGCCGTCGTCCGTCCACTTGGCACGGTCGCCGGTCCGGTACATCCGGCCGCCGAACGGACAGGCGACGAACCTTTCGGCGGTCAGGGTCGGACGGCCACCGTAGCCGCGGGCCAGCTGCACACCGGCGATGTACAGCTCGCCGATCACTCCCGGCGCCACCGGCTGGAGATCGGCGTCCAGCACGTACATCCGGGTGTTGGCGATCGGCGCGCCGATCGGCACCGAGCCGTCCCGTTGGTCCGGACGGCACTGCCAGGCGGTGACGTCCACGGATGCTTCGGTGGGGCCGTAGAGGTTGTGCAGCTCGACGTCGCCGAACAGGTCGAAGAACCGCTGCTGCGCCGGCAGTGGCAACGCCTCACCGCTGCACATCACCCGTCGCAGATCGACACAATCAGCCGCGGTCGGCTCGCGCAGGAACGCCTCCAGCATCGACGGCACGAAATGCGCCGTGGTGACGTGTCGGTCGCGGATCAGGGCGGCCAGGTACGCCGGGTCCTTGTGACCGTCCGGGCGCGCGACCACGATCGACGCGCCGAACAGCAGCGGCCAGAAGAACTCCCACACCGAGACGTCGAAGCCGTACGGCGTCTTCTGCACCACCCGGTCGTCCGGGCCGAGCGGGTACCGGCGCTGCATCCACACCAGGCGGTTGACGATGCCCCGATGCGTGCTGATCACGGCCTTCGGCCGGCCGGTCGAGCCGGACGTGTAGATCACGTACGCGGGATTGTCCGGTCGCGGGCCGACCGGTGCCGGTCCGTCGCCCGGCTCGTCGACGAGCACCCGGGGAATATCCAATGTGGACTCGCCGGCCGTCACCACGCACATGGCGTTCGCGTCGGTGGCCATCAGCTCGATGCGGTCGGCGGGATAGCCGGGGTCGATCGGCAGGTAGGCGGCACCGGCTTTGACGATCGCCAGCAGCGTCACGACCAGGTCGGCGGACCGAGGCAGGACCACGGCGACGATCGACTCAGGTCCCGCACCGAGCCCGGTCAGCCGGCGCGCCAACCGCTCCGCGCGGCTGTCCAGTTGCCGATAGGTCAGCGTCACGTCCTCGAACGCCACGGCGACGGCGTCCGGTGTGCGGGCGACCTGCGCCGCGAACATCGCCGGCAGCGTCGACTCCGGCCAATCGACGGCGGTGTCGTTCCAGTCGGCGACGACCTGCCGGCGTTCGGCGGGATCGAGGACGTCGACCTCGCTGAGCCGCGTCGCCGGGTTCGCGGTCAGCGCGTCCAGCAGCCGCACGAACCGCTCGGCGATGCGTGCCACGGACGCGGCCTCGAACAAGTCCGCCGCACCGAGCACGGTGCCGCGCAGACCCGCCGGCGCACCGCCGGCGTCCGTGACCTCGCCGAGGCTGACGTCCAGGTCGACCTTCGCCCGGGTGAGCCCGGTCGGCAGGGTCTCGGCCCGCACGCCCGGCAGTCGGGTCGACACCGTGACACGGGCGGTGTTCTGGACCGTCAGCATCACCTGGAACAGCGGGTTCCTGGCCATCGACCGGGCCGGCGCGAGCTCCTCCACCAGCCGTTCGAACGGGACGTCCTGGTTGGCCAGTGCGCCGAGGCTGGTCTCCCGCACGCGGGCCAGGACGTCGGCGAAGGTCGGGTCGCCGGCCAGGTCGGTCCGCACCACGAGGGTGTTGACGAAAAAGCCGATGACGTCGTCGAGCGCCTCATCGGTGCGGCCGGCCACCACGGAACCGATCGGGATGTCCAGGCCGGCACCCAGCCGTGACAGCAGCATCGCCAGCGCGGCCTGCACGACCATGAACAGCGTCACGCCCTGCGCGCGAGCCACTTCGGAAAGCCGCGCGTGCACCCCGGCCGGAACCTCGAACCGGGTGGCGAAGCCTTCGTGGCTGGCCACTGCCGGGCGGGCATGGTCGGTCGGCAGCGTCAACTCCTCCGGCGCGCCGGCCAGCGCCTGCCGCCAGTACTCGACCTGCTGGTGCAGCAAACCGTCCTCGTCAAGCAGCTTCCGTTGCCACAGCGTGTAGTCCGCGTACTGCACGGGCAGCTCGGGCCAGGACGGCAGGTGGCCGGAACGGCGTGCCTCATAGGCCGTGGAGACGTCACGCGCCAGCGGACCCGAGGACCAGCCGTCACCGGCGATGTGGTGCACGACCAGGGCCAGCACATGGTCGTCGCCGGTGTCGAACAACCACGCCTTGAGCGGCGGCTCCGTAGCGAGGTCGAAGGCGTGGCCGGCAGCCTCGGCCACCGCCGTCGCGACGTCGTCCACCCGCTGGACGGTCAGCTCCCACCCGGTCTCGTCCAGATCGAGGATCCGTTGGTACGGCTCGCCGTCCTGCGCCGGGAAGACCGTACGCAGCACCTCGTGCCGGCCGAGCACGTCCAGTAGGGCGGCGGCCAGCGCATCCCGGTCCAGGTCGCCGGTCAGTCGCAACACGATCGGGATGTTGTACGTGGGGTCGGGCCCGTCCAGTTGGCCGATGAACCACAGCCGCCGTTGGGCGAAGGACAGCGGCAGCCGTTCCGGTCGTGCGACCGGCACCAGCGCCGGCCGCACCTGGCCGGTGTCGGCGAGGCGCACCGCAAGTGTGGCCACAGTGGGTGCCTCGAACAGCGTGCGCAGCGGCAACTCGACGCCGAGCACCGTGCGGACCCGGCTCGACAGGCGCATCGCCAGCAGCGAATGGCCGCCCAAGGCGAAGAAGTCGTCGTCGACGCCGACGGATTCCAGGCCGAGGAGCTCCGCGAAGACGCC
>DATJJB010000651.1:0-74351 GCA_035492655.1 Kutzneria sp.
GTGGAACGGCCTGGCCCGGAACTCTCCCCACCTCGCCATGGTCAGCCATGCTGCCACGACCGCTTCCTACTCACGAGTAGGTAGTGGCATCATCGGGTCATGAGTGGATCGTCGTCGCTGGCCGGCAAGCGCATCCTGATCACCGGCGCGTCCTCCGGCATCGGCCGTGCCACCGCGTTCGCGGTCGCCGGGCTCGGCGCGGTGCCGCTGCTGGTGGCGCGGCGCGCCGACGAGCTGGCGCAGGTCCGTGACGGCATCGTGGCCCGTGGCGGCGAGGCGCACAGCTACGCGTGCGACCTCACCGACGCCGAATCCGTCGACACGCTGCTCAAGCGTGTGCTGGCCGAGCAGCCGCGGGTGGACATGCTGGTCAACAACGCCGGCCGGTCGATCCGACGATCGCTGAACAGCTCGCGCGACCGTCATCACGACTTCGAACGCACCATGGCGATCAACTACTTCGCGCCGGTGCGGCTGGTGCTGGGGCTGCTGCCGCACTTCCGGGACAACGGCGGCGGGCACGTCGTCAACATCTCGTCGATGGGCGTGCAGACGCGCACCCCGAGGTTCGCCGCGTACCTGGCGTCCAAGGCCGCCCTGGACGAGTTCAGTCAGGTCGCGGCGGCCGAGACGCTACGCGACCGGATCACGTTCACCACCGTGCACATGCCGCTCGTGCGCACGCCGATGATCGGCCCGAGCCGGGTCTACGACCGCATGCCGGCCGCCACCCCGGAAAAGGCCGCCCGGCTCGTGGTGCGCGCGCTCGTCCGCCGGCCCAAGTCCGTGGACCTGCCGTTCGGCCGGCTCGCCGCGGCCGGCTACGCGATCGCGCCTCGGTTGGTCGAGCGGGTGCTCAACCTCGCGTACCGCACGCGTTCGGTCTGACTCAGGCCGCGCGCCACGTTTCGCCGTTGCGGTTCACCGTCGGCGGCAGCCAGGTGCTGGCATCGCTGACCAACGGCTCCACCTGGCCGGCGTGCCAGTCGCGCTGGCACTGGTCGGAACAGAAGAAGTCCGACGGAGAACTAGGCCGCTCCGCACCGCAGACGACACAGGGACCGGTCATCCCACCCACCTCCCGGGTCGACGTCCACCATGGACGCTAAATCGGCAAAAGGACGGCCGTGTTTCGGGATGGTGTCGACTCAACACCCGAAAAGGCCCACGATTTCACGCTCCCGGCCGATAGCTGGCGGCAGAAGTGGGCCTGGAGCGGCCATCAAGTGGGTGGCGAGGGCGGCGTTGATCGCCGGTGGTCGGCGTGGGCGGCCGGGGCTACCTGAGTGGTTCAGGTGGACCCCGAGGGCAAATGAGCCACACGGGTGGCGGCAAGCGGATGTCGCGGCGGCGGGGCGTTTGGGAGCGCTGAGAAAAGAGGGCGCGGCGGCGGGTATGCGGGCGGCCGGCGCGGAGACTCAGGACGGTCGGGGGCACGGGGTGCGAAGGATCCAGCGGATAGGTGTCCAAGGACGCTGAGGCGCAAGGCCGTTGGGAACGGGCAGGCGCGAAGGGCCCAGCGATTGGGGTGTGGGTTCGGCGGGTCGGAGTGGCAGGCGCTGGGGAGCGACCGGGAACGGGAGGGGCTCGGCGGGTGGGATGACGGGTCAGCGGCGGCGGCTGGTTCCGAAGATTCCTCGGGTGATCTCACGGCCCAGGGCGGAGCCGGCCGAGCGCAAGAAGGACTTGACGGCGGGGTTGCCCAGGACCTGGCCGATGAGGCCGGGGTCGGCGGAATCCTTGTGGGGCGGAGGGGAATCGGGGGTGGAGGGGGCATCGGTGGTGGCAGGCGGGGCGACCTTGGCCAAGAGCATCTCGTACGCCGACTCGCGGTCCACGGACTGGCCGTACTTGGCGAAGAGGGGGGAAGCGGTGGCGGCCTGGTGGACGGCGTCGGGACCGATGGAAGCCATCAGGGAACGAGGCGGCCGAAGGCGGGTCCAGGCTACGGGGGTGGGGGCACCCTGCTCGGAAAGCACAGTGACGACAGCCTCGCCGATGCCGAGGGTGGTGAGGGCCTTGCCGAGGTCGTAATGGGGAGTGGTGGGGTAGGTCTTGACGGTCTGCGCCAAGGCCTTCTGGTCGTCGGGGGTGAAGGCGCGAAGGGCGTGCTGGACCCGAGCGCCGAGCTGGGAGAGGACGGCGTTGGGGACGTCGGTGGGGAGCTGGGTGCAGAAGAACACCCCGACGCCCTTGGACCGGATGAGCTTCACCGTCTGGACGATCTGCTCGAGGAAAGCCTTCGAGGCGTCGGCGAAGAGCAGGTGGGCCTCGTCGAAGAAGAAGACGAGTTTGGGCTTCTCCAGGTCGCCTTCCTCGGGGAGCTGGTGGAACAACGCCGCCAGGAGCCACATGAGGAATGTCGAGAAGAGGGCGGGGTTGCCCTGGAGCTCGGCGAGCTCCAGGAGGGTGACCACGCCGCGGCCGTCGTCCACCCGCATGAGGTCGGCGGGGTCGAGCTCGGGCTCGCCGAAGAAGGTGTCGCCGCCGTTGGCCTCGAGGTTGAGCAGAGCCCGGAGGATGACGCCGGCGGTCGCCGAGGAAACGCCGCCGAGGCCCTTGAGGTCCTCCTTGCCCTCGTCGCCCGTGAGGTGCTGGATGACGGAGCGGAGGTCCTTGGTGTCCAACAACGGCAGGCCCCGCGAGTCGGCCCAGTGGAAGATGAGGCCGAGGGTGGACTCCTGGGTGTCGTTGAGGCCCAGCACCTTGGACAACAGGATCGGCCCGAAGCTGGTGATGGTGGCCCGCACGGGCACGGAACTGCCGCCGGAGCCCAGCGACAGGAACTGCACGGGGAAGCCGGCGGCGGCCCAGTCGTCGCCGGTCTCGGCGGCGCGCTTGGCGACCTTGTCGCCGCCGGCGCCGGGCTGGGACAGGCCGGAGAGGTCGCCCTTGACGTCGGCCATGACAACGGGCACGCCGGCGGCGGAGAGCTGCTCGGCCATCAGCTGAAGGGTCTTGGTCTTGCCGGTGCCGGTGGCGCCGGCGATCAGGCCGTGACGGTTCAAGGTCGCCAACGGCAGCCGGACGCGGGCCTCAGCCTTGACGGCGCCGTCGACGACGGCGGCGCCGAGTTCCAGCGCACCGCCCTCGGTGGCGTACCCGGCGGCGATCTCCTCGAACGCGTCCACCCCGACCTCCCGAACCGATAGCCCGAACGGCACTGCCGACACTAGGCCGAAAGGCCGGAAACCGCGCGTTCAGACGAACACGGACCGTGGCGGGATAGGCTCCTACGGGTGACTGATCGTCTGGTGTGGATCGACTGCGAGATGACCGGGCTCGACCTGGGCAAAGACGCCCTGATTGAGATCGCCGCCCTGGTCACCGACGCAGAACTGAACGTGCTCGGGGACGGCGTCGACGTGGTGATCCACGCCGACGACGAAGCGCTGGCGGCGATGCCGGACGTGGTCCGGGACATGCACGCCCACAGCGGGCTGACCGAAGAGGTGCGCCGCGCCACGACCACGCTCGAGGAAGCCGAGCAGCTGGTGCTGGACTACATCCGGCAGTGGGTGCCCGACTCCCGCACCACACCGCTGGCCGGCAACAGCATCGCCACCGACCGTGGCTTCATCGCCCGCGACATGCCCGAGCTGGACGGCCACCTGCACTACCGCATGGTGGACGTGTCCAGCATCAAGGAGCTGTGCCGGCGCTGGTACCCGCGCATCTACTACGCGCAGCCGGCCAAGGGCCTGGCCCACCGCGCGCTGGCCGACATCCACGAGTCCATCCGCGAGCTGGCCTACTACCGGGCCACGGCGTTCGTGCCGCAGCCCGGCCCGACCAGCGAACAAGCGCAGGCCGCGGCGGCGGAGATCCTTCGGCAGGCCGGCCAGGGGTAACCCGTTTTTGAGCCTGGGACGCCATGCGCTAGCCTTACGGAGGTCGCCACCGGCAACGGTGGGGATCTTCGATGGTGGGTGTAGCTCAGTCGGTAGAGCACTGGGTTGTGGTCCCAGGTGTCGCGGGTTCGAATCCCGTCACTCACCCGCGCGAAATGGACCGGCGATGCTATCGCCGGTCCATTTCTCTTGGGGTGCTTTGTGGGGGCCCGGCCCCCACGCCCCCACGCCGGGGCTGCGCCCCGGACCCCATCGTGGTGGGGCGCGTCGGGGTGGTTGTGCTTACCTGTCCGAGTAGCCCTGGCTCACTTCGATGATCACGTTGTCCGGGCCGCGCAGCCAGGCGGAGCGCCAGCCGGGGATGAAGGAGTCGAAGGCCAACGGGCCGAGGGTCACCGGGATGCGGCCGGCGACACGGTCGAGGAAGCCCGGCACATCGTCTACTTGGAACGCCAGGTGACGGACCTGGCCGGGGGTGTGCGGACCGTCAGCCTCGGCCGGCACGGCGACGCCGGGGGTGTGGAAGAGCTCCAGCTGCACGGAGCCGTTGGTCAGGAAGACCACGGTGGTGTCGGGCAGCTCGAAGACCCGGCTGCGCGAGAAGCCGAACCAGGTGTCGTAGAACGACTCCGCCGCGGCGAGGTCGGTGCAGTTCAGGGCGATGTGGGCGAAACGCGGGGTCACCGGGCCTCCCGGATCAGGTCGGCGGCGCGCTCGGCGATGGCGACGATGACGGCGTGCGGGTTGGCGGTGGGCAGGGTCGGCATGACGCTGGCGTCGACGACCCGCAGACCGGCCAGGGTGTGCACGCGAAGTTGGGTGTCCACAACGGACTCGCCGTCGGTGCCCATCCGGCACGAACCGGCGTGGTGGTGGTAGCTGTCGGCGTGCTCACGGGCGAATCGCACGAGGTCGGTCTCCCGGTCAGGAGACACCGATCCCGTGAGGTGCGGGCCGAAGGCGGTGGTGTGGAAGACGTCCTGGGCCAGCCGGATGGCCTCGACCAGGCGGCGCACGTCGGCCGGGTCGTCCAGGTAGTTGGGGTCGACCAACGGCGGGGCGCAGGGCGTCGGGGCGGCCAGGGTGACGGTGCCCCGGGAGCACGGCCGGACGACGCCGGGCAGGATGGTGACGGCCTCCCGCAGTCCCAAATCGAACGGCACGTGCACGAAGGCCAACTGGAGGTCGGGCGCCGGCAGCGTCGGGTCGGACTTGGCGAACAGCGCGGACTCGGAGAGGTTCTGCGCGCCGGCGGCGACAGGCCGACGGGTCTCGGCGACCACGGGGGCCAGCACGTGGTTGTGGAAGTTCCGGCCGACACCGGGAAGATCGGCTACCGAAGGGATGCCGTGGCGACGGAGGTCCGCGCCAGGACCGACACCCGAGAGCAGCAGCAGCTTGGGCGAGTCGATGGCGCCGGAGGCGACGATGACCTCGCCGGCGCGCACGGTGTGCAAGCCGGGGGCGGTGTCATCGGCGGCCAGGTGCCGGACGGCGGTCGCCGGCGCGTAGGACTCGGTGACCCGGAATTCGAGACCGGTGCAGGTGTCGCCGTCGAACAGCAGCCGGGTGGCGTGGGCGTTGCAGCTCAGGTGCAGGTTGCGCCGGGACAGCGCCGGCTCCAGGTACGAGGCCAGCGCCCCGTGGCGGCGGCCGGAGCGCAGCGAAAGGTGGTGCCACGAGACGCCGGTGGTGACGGGACCGTTGAACGTGGGCAGCGCGCGGTGGCCCAGTTCGATGCAGGCGTCGATGAAGGTGCGGGACAACGGATGCGCGTCGCGGGCAGCGTGGGTGGGCGGGTGCAGGTCCTCGTGCGTCTCGAAGTACGGCACGAGATCCCGGTAGGTCCAGCCGGCGGGCCAGGAGGCGAAGTCGGCCGGGTTGCCCCGCACGTGCATCATCAGGTTCAGGTTGCTGGAGCCGCCGGGCATCCGGCCGCGGGGCTCGCGGACCCGGCGACCGCCGAGACCGTGCTGGGGCACGGTCTGATAGCCCCAGTCCACAGTGGACCCCAGCAACGACGACCACTGCGCGGGCGAGTCCACCGCGGCCGGCACCCACGGCGGACCGGCTTCCAGGAGCAGGACCTCGATGTCGGGATCCTCGGTGAGGCGGTTGGCCAGCACGCTACCCGCGGTGCCGGCGCCGATGATGACGTAGTCGAATTCCATGACTACGAGGCGAGTGCGCGGAACGGCACGGTGTCGTGGAAGTTGGCCAGGTAGGCGATGTGGTCGCCGTCCAGCCGGAAGTAGTTGACCACGTCGGCCTCGATGGTGTCGCCGGCCGAGGTGGTGGCCTCGATCCGGGAGACCACGGCGGCCTGGTCGCCGTCGACGAGAATGTGCTTGGGGCGGTTGGCGAAACTCGCGTACATCGCCGGGAAGCCGCGCATGATCGAACGCAGCGCGTCCTGACCCTCGATGTGGCCGGCGAGCTGCTCGTCCATCACCAGGTCGGGCGTGAACAGGTCGGTCCACGCCTCCCAGTCGCCCTGGTTGGCCAGCTCGTAGTAGCGGGTGATGACCTCACGGGGACTCATGCACGACCTCCGGAACGCACGGGCAGACGGACACAGAACCGGGTGTCCCCCGGCTCCGAGGACACCGAGATCGCGCCGCCGTGCCGACGGCTGACGATCTCGTGCGACAGGTAGAGCCCGAGCCCGGTGCCGCGGCCGACGTCCTTGGTGGTGAAGAACGGCTGGAACAGGCGGGGCATGGCGTCCGGCGGCACGCCGGCGCCGGTGTCCCGGAACTCCACCAGCAGGTCGTCGCCGACGCCGTCGGCGGTGATGGTGAGCGTGCCGCCGTCGGGCATGGCGTCCACGGCGTTGTCGATCAGGTTGGTCCACACCTGGTTGAGCTCGCTGGGCCGGCCGGAGATGCGCGGCAGCGACGGGCGGTAGTCCCGCACCACGTGGATGCCGGACAGCTTGGACACCAGCAGGGTCAGCGTCGCCTCGACGCCCTCGACGACGTCCACCTCGTCGCGTTCGGCGGCCCGGTCGAGATCGCTGTACGCCTTGGTGGAGGCGATGAGCGCGGAGATCCGGCCGATCGCGCCGACCACCTCGGCGACGGTGGCGTGGCCGCGCAGCGAGCCGGCGACGACTTCCACCGCGGGGCGGAGGACCTGCGGGCGGAGTTCGCCGGCGAGCGCGTCCAGATCGTTGACCCGCAGGCCGCACTCGACAAGATCGTCGGCGATGCGGCCGGCGTCGATGCCGCGATCCTCGAGCCAGTCGGTGACGCCGTCCATGGCATCCATGGCGTCCAACGGATCCACGGCACGCAGCGGTGCGCGGTTGCGGACCGCGTCGATGCTGCTGTTGACGGCGGCGAGCTCGTTGGGCTCGGCCTGCCGGCCGAGGCAGGAGCAGTCGCGAAGCAGCTGCGGGAACAAGTCCGCCAGTTCCGCCGCCGAGCGGGCCACGGCCGCGGCCGGGTTGTTCAACTCGTGCGCAAGGCCGGCGGCCAGGGTGCCGAGGGCTTCGAGAGTGTCGCGGCGGCGGACGGCGACCTCGGAAGCATGGATGCGCCACGCCAACACGGGCAACAACACCGTGCAGACCTGCGGGCAGCGCACGAGCATCTCGAAGAACTGCGGCTTGCAGTAGCGCAGCACCTCGGTGGGGCCGACGGCGCGTGCGGTCGCGATGTAGTCGGCGTCGGCCAGCAGCGGCAGTTCCCCGGTGAATTCGTGCGCGGCCGGGGGTTTGCCGTCATGATCGGTCTCGGCCCGGCCGACGTCGTCGCAGGGACCCACGCGCCGCACGTGCCGGGTCAGCAGTTGCTCGCGTCCATTGTGGTCGGTCGTGCTGAAGGCCAGCTCACCGTCCACCAGCACGAAAAACGCCTCGGCCTTGTCGCCGTCGTGGAACAGCACGTCACCGTCGGCCAGCGACAGGTGCGTGCCGGCCTGTGCGAGCCAGGCCAGCTGCTCGCCGTCCAGCGCGGCGAACAGGGTGATCCCCCGCAACGTCGAGACGTCCATGTCCCCCATGGTGACCGGGTCCCGCCTTTCGGCCCAGCCGACCGAACGCAGTGCCGTCGGGAGGCCGCGGCCATCGCACCGCGCGCGGTGCAATGGCGCCATGACCAGTGTCGCGAAGGTTCAGCGTTTCGTCGCCGATTGGTTCAGCGCGCTCGACCGGCATGTGCCCTACGCCGAGGTGCGCGACCTCGTCGCCGAGGACCCCATCCACTTCGTGTTCCCGGAGGAGACCGTCACCACCCACGACGGTCTCGCGGCCTGGTACGACAAGGTGATCTGCTGTTTCTTCGACGAGCACCACCGGATCGAGAAGGTGTCGGTCGTCTTCGACGGCGACCTGGCCCGGGTGCACGTGGTGGTCAACTGGGTCACCCGGGTGTGGCAGGCGCCGAATCCGATCAGCCAGCGCCTGGAGTATCTGTCCGATCAGGACTGGGAGATCGAGCTGGGCGAGCGGTGGCGGCTGCGCGCGTACGTGGTGAACAGCCTGACGCCGCAGGGCGACACGCCGGAACTGTGCTGACGCCCCGGCAAGGGGGCGGGGCGTCAGCACAGCGGGGGGCGGTCAGCCGCCCAGGACGGCGGCGACGGCGCGGAGCGGGATGTGCGCCCAGGACGGGCGGTTCCTCGTCTCGTACGCGACCTCGTACACCGCCTTGTCCAGCTCGTAAGCGGTCAGCACGCACCGCGAGCGGGCCAGGTCCACACCGGACTCCCGGCCGTAGCCGGCGGCGAACGCCGCCCGCACCCGGGCCAGCCAGCGCTCCAACTGGTACCGGGACCACGCGTCGCCGGCCTGACTGGCGGCGTAGTCGAACGACCGCAGCATGCCGGCGACGTCCCGCAACGGCGAGTGCGTGGCCAACCGGTCACCGGCGGCCGGCTCGCCCTCGAAGTCGGTCAGCAGCCAGCCGTCATGCGCCCGTAACACCTGTCCCAGATGGAGATCACCGTGCACGCGCTGGGTGACGATCTTCTCGCCGGCCGCCGCCGGGGCGCGGTAGACGGCCCGGATCCGATCGGCGTCACGCGCCAACGCCGGGGCGACCGAGATGGCCCGGTCCAGTCGGGCCGACCACACGTCGGCCAGCACTTCGGCGTCCATTGTGGACGTTCCGAGCCGATCGGCCAGCGCGACGTGCACATCAGCCACCGCCGCGCCGAGCAGTTCGACGTCCGCGACGAAAGCCGAGTCACCGTCCACACCGGACACCAGGTTTCCGACGGCCTCGGTGGCCATCAGCCAGCCGTCGCTGGAACCGGCGGCGAACTCGTGCAGCACACCGAGCGTCACCGGTTCACCGCGCAGCGACCCCTCGATCGCGCCGAGCAGCCGTGGCACGCGGGCGCCGGCGATCGCCCGGTGCAGCTCCAGTTCCGGGTTGACACCCGGGGCCAGTCGCCGGAACAGCTTGAGGATCGCCTTGTCCCCGAACACGATCGAGGTGTTGGACTGCTCGACGCCCAGCGGCCGGCCGGGCATCGGCACCGCGCCAACGACCCACGACCCGGGCTCCGGACTGAAGGCGGTGTCGCCGGCGGTCGCGCCGGCGCCGATCATCGCCAGCAGCGCGCCCATCAGCGACGCGTCCACGGTGGCGTCGTACACCACACCGTCGGGCATGTGGGCGATCACCGCCGGCCCGATGTCCGAGCCCTCGGTGGTCCGATGGCCCAGCGGCACCTGGTAGAGCTCGGTCTCACCGTCCGGATAGGACACTTCGACCAGCACCAGCGCGCCGCGGGCGGCGCCGGTGGTGGCCAGCTCGGTGGCCGACACGATCTCGACCCGGTGCGGGTCCCGGCCCCCGCCGGCGAACCAGCGCCGGCGGGGCAGCCAGGAGACCAGGGCGTGTTCCAGCGGGCTCATCCGGCCCGGCGACTCAGGCTCCCAGTGCACGGTGCAACCTCCAGGATCAGGCGTACGGCCGCAGGGTGGCCAACTCGTCGGCGTACTCCTGGTCGGCGGCCGACAGCGCGGCGAAGGCGTGCGCCGAGGAGGCCAGCGTCACGTGGTGGTGCCAGCCGCGGAAGCTGCGGCCCTCGAAGTGCCGCAGGCCGAAACCGTCGTGCAGGCGGGCCATGTCCTCGCCGGTGCGACGGCGCAGCCGGGTCAGCGCGACCAGCTCGGGCAGCCGGGCGTTGTGCATGTTGGTCAGCCACACCGAACTCGGCGCGGCCCGGCCCGGCAGCCACTCGGCGACGATGCGGCGCATCCGCCGGTAGGCCGCGTGCGGCGCCATCTGCACCACGTTCTCCGCGTTCGGGATCATCGCGACGATCCAGCGGGAGGTGCCGACCCGCCAGGTCGCCGGGTCGCGCCAGCTCATGGTCAGCTGCCCGCGGCGGGCGGCCAGCATGGCCAGCTCGCCGGCGGTGAACCGGCGGCCGTTGACCGGCGGCACGCTCGTCTCGGCCGGAATCCGCACCAGGTAACGAAGTCCGCGCTGTTCCAGGCCGTCGACCAGTTCCGCCATGTCGGCGTGGCTGCTCGCGTCGACCACGATCGGCGCGGGCGGCAGCGCCCACTCGGTGACCATCTCGTCGATGGCGTCGAGCGCGCAGGACCACTGCGAGCGGTGCTGTTCCTCGTCGGGCACGTGCGTGCGGGTGCGCCGGGTGTCGTCGTCGGACCAGCAGCGCGGCAGCACCAGCCGCCAGTTCACCGGGCAGCTGGCCGTCTCGTTGGCCATCAGCACCGCCATGCCCAGCTGGCAGTTGATGGTGCGCCGGGCCGAGGGCACGTACTGCTTGGCCACACCGACCGAACTGTCGCCGTTCTTGGGGAAAACGGCTTCCTCCAGCACCCACGCCTGCGGTGGCGAGGTGGCGGCGAACTGGGTGGCCAGGCCGCGGCGCACCGGCTCCCACGCCCATGGACTCTGGTTCACGAACTGCTGCAGGCATTGGTCCGCGCGCCAGCCGAGCACGTGGTCGGAAATACGCCGGATGGACTTGCGGCCCTGCACCTCGATCAGGCCGCGCACGTACACCTCGGCCCAGCGCCGCTGATCCGAGCGGGGCAGGGAGGCGAACAGGCCCTGGCAGAACCAGGACAGGCCGCTGTCGGCGGAAGTCGTTTCGGAGCTCGTCATCTTCGCAATCGTGTGCATTACTCCCCCACCGTGACAAAGAACGATTTCTCGGTTGACCTGGCGCGTTCTCAGTACACCGGGCGTGGTGCGGCGGAGCCCCCCGCTGCGCCGCATTCCCTTTCCGGTCGCGGTACCTCGTTCCGATAGCGCAGCAGCGAGCAGATCGCGTCCGCGTGCGCCGCGTACCGGGTGCGGCTGTCCTGGAATGCCTGCCAGGACTTGTCGCTGTCCCGTTCCACCGGCAGGCCGGCGGCCACCGCGCAGCGCACGGAGTCGGAGAACGCCCGCTCCTCACGGCCGTGCAGGCTCACCGACGGCACCGCCAGCCGGATGTCGAGCTGCCAGGCCAGCCGCTGGATGCAGTCGCTGCCGGCGGCGAGCAGCACCCGCACGCTCGGCGGCGCCCACATCGGCGCGACCGCCTCGGTCAGCGCGGCCGCGTCCAGCACGATGACCGCCGCCTCCACCCAGCACATGTCGCCGGCCGGGCGCAGGTACAGCAGCGCCGGGCAGCTGGCGTGGCTGGACCGGATGTCGGCCAACCAGTCCGCCCAGTGCTCGAACGCCGTGCCCAGGTCGGACCGCGTGCCGCCGCGCAGCCGGTCGGCCAGCACCACCTCGGCGTCCAGCAGGCTGGTGGCGCGCGCCTGAAGCCGGGTGGTGATGGCCTCGCGGCGCTGGTACTTCTCGATCAGCTTGCTCAGGTACACCGCGAACAGCAGGGCCTCCAGCACGGCCAGCGACCAGCCGGCGGCGCGGACGCCGTCCTCGGTGCCGGCCGGCAATCCGTAGGCCACCAGCCAGCACGCGGCCGCGGTGCCGATCAGCCAGCTGCCCAACAGGGCGGCCAGGCTGACCGGAACACACAGGTCGAGAACACGCTCCTGGCGTCGCCGCGGCAGTGCGGACGAGCCGAGCAGCAGGGCCCGGTACGCGTACCGGGCGGTCAGCCGGGCCGCCAGCGACGAGCGGTCCCGAGGGTTGACCACGGTGCGCAGCACGCTCAGGCCGGTGACCACGGCCAGCGTGATCCCGGCGAGCAGGGCGACCAGTTCGACCACCACGCAACCCTCCCAGTCTCGACGGTGACTCCAGCTTGGGTCGAGTCGAGCCCGTGCGGGCAGACTCAACTTGTGGTGGCACTCGCGGTACCAGCACTCGTGAGCGGCCGGTAAGTGGTCACGCCACCAATCAGGCGAACCTTCCCTAACCAAAGGTGCAGGGTCGGCGCGTTCCGTCACAAAAATGGGCCACACGAGAGGGCACCGTTGCTCGATCTGAGCGGAAGTTCTGGAATAATGTCCGGTACTGGGCGACCTTGGGGGTGACATGCGTGTCGGTTGAAGGGGGCAATCGCCACGAACTGGCGGCGTTTCTACGCAGCCGGCGCGAACGCGTGACCCCGGAATCGGTCGGGCTGCCGTCCGGTGCCCGCCGACGAACTGTGGGACTGCGCCGTGAGGAAGTCGCGGTGCTGGCCGGGCTCAGTCCTACTTGGTACACATACCTGGAACAGGGTCGAAACATCCGACCGTCGGCCGAGGTGCTGGACAGCCTGGCCCGGGTGCTGCTGCTCGACGAGGACGAGCGGCGCTACATGCACACCCTGGCCTACGGGCACACCAGCGTGTCGGCGGCCGAGCAGAGCCGGCAGGAGCGGGAAGAACTGCTGCGCGGTGTGGTCGACATCACAGACACGGGCACCGCGCCGGTGTACGCCGGCGACCGGTTCTGCGATGTGCTGGCCTGGAACCAGGCGGCCAAGGAGTGGTACACCGACTTCGGCAAGATACCGCCGGAACGGCGGAACATGCTGGTGTGGATGCTTGAGGATCCACAGGCTCAGTACTGTTTCGTCAACTGGGAGTACGACGTCAAGGACCTCATCGCGCGGGTCCGCTGGATAACCGCGCCCTACCGCGGACATCCGCGGCTGGAACAGGTGGTCGCGATGGCGACCGCCGCGCACCCGATGTTCGCCCAATGGTGGGCCGAGCATGACGTGCACGTGCAGCGCACGCGCGAACGTCGATTGCGTCATCCCGTTCACGGTGAGTATCCGTGGCGTTTCACCGCGTTGTACCCGAGCGATTACGACGACATCATGGTGATCTTCCATCTGCCGTAGTTCGGACCGCTGCCGCCCGCAGTCCGTTAAATGCACGTTGACAGGCGGGAGTCCATTCTGACAATTAATGGAGCGGACAGACCGTCAACGGCGACGGTTGCCGACCGTCACGCGGATAGGCCGTGAAGGCCGGCGCTCGGGGGAGCGCCTTCGCCGCAGGTGGCAGTCAACACAAACGGTTGCCGCGCGGGCACACTCATGCCGTTCCCGCGGGCACCCGACTACGCATTCTTCAAGCGAGGCACAAGGGTGGGGGACACCGATGGCTTGGAGCTTTGTCGGCAGAAACGATGAGCTGGACCGGGTCCGTTCGACCTGCGACCGGCGCGGCAGCGCGCTGGTCGTCGTCGCGGGAGAACCCGGCATGGGACGCAGCAGCCTGCTGGGCGAGGTCGCCGGCCGGCTACCGGGCGGCCCGACGACCGCGCTGCGGTTGGCGGGCCGTGCCGGTGATGCCGATTTCGGCCTGCTGCACCGACTGTTACCCGGTGTCGGCACCGGACTTCCGCTGCGGGAAGCGGTCCGGGCCGGCACACGAGCCCTGTACGAACTGAGCGAGCACGGCCGGCGGCCGGTCTTCGTGGACGACGCGCACCTGGCCGACCACGCCAGCATGCTGGTGCTGCGCGAGCTGCACCGCGGCGGTCGGAACCGGTTGGTGCTGACCCATCTGGCCGGCCGGGCCACGCCGGATCCGTTGGACTGCCTGCGTTACGAGCGTGACGTCAGCACGATGAGCTTGGCGCCGTTGACATCCGGCGAAGTGAACCTGGTGGTCGGCAACCTGGTCGACGGTCGGGTCGACACCGCGTCGTCGGACGCGTTGCACGCCGCCAGCGGCGGAAACCCGACGCTGCTGCGGGAACTGGCCGGTCGGGGCCGGCTGGTGCCGCGGGACGGGAAGTGGCGGGTGGCCGGCGTGACCACGGCCGGCACACCGCTGTCGGCCGACGCGGACGGCCGGTTGGCCGACGCGATCCGGTCCGCGTGGGAATCCCTTGACCTCGGCCGGATCGAGCTGCTGTGCGGCCTGACCGACGGTCTGGACGACTGGACGCGCCGGGTGCTGGCCACCTCGATGCTGCTGCGCTCCCGCCCGGCGGAATGCTTGCGGCTGCTGGAATCCGCGCCGGCGGGCAGCAAGACGGCGCTGCTGCGGGCGATGGCGTTGGCGTTCGGTCTGCGCCGGCACGAGGACGCCGACCGGGCGCTCGTCGCCGCCGGGGCGTCGGCCGGGATGCGGGCCTGGATCGCCGCGGTCGGCGGCCGTACTGCCGCCGCGTCGGCGCTGCTGGCCGACGAGCCGGCACTGCACGACCGGGCCGAGATCCTGTTCGACCAAGCCGCCCGCGGCCTGGTGGCGATGGCGGAAACGCGGCCGTGGCAAGCGATTCCGCACATCCGGCGGGCCGTCGCGGCCGGCGAGGCCGGGCACGTCGACCTGCCGTGGCTGGCCCCGTACCTGCGCGCCCTGCTGATCGACGCGCTGCTGCTGGGCGGGCGTATCGGCGAGGCGACCGCGATGGCCTCGGGCTTCCACGCGGCCCGCCGCAGCAGCGGCTGGTCCGTGGCGGTGGCCATCTCCTCACTGGCCGCCGGCCCGCTGCCGGCGCTGAGTACCGAGCCCACGAGCACCGTGGTGGTGGCCGGATGAGCGCCTTCGACCAGTCCCGTCAGATCGCCATCGTCGGCATGAGCTGCCGGTTCCCCGGCGCCTCTTCGGTTGCCGAGTTCTGGGACGTGTTGGCCGGCGGCCGCGACACCATCACCGAGGTGCCGCTCTCCCGCTACGACGCGGCCGCGCTGCACAGCGACGACCCGCGCAGCAAGGGCACCGTGACCAGCACCCGCGGCGGCTTCGTCGACGGTGTCGAGGAGTTCGACGCCGCCTTCTTCGGCATCGCGCCACGGGAAGCCGTCCGGATCGACCCGCAGCAGCGAATGCTGCTGGAGTCCGCGTACGAGGCCGTCGAGGACGCCGGTCTGCGGCTGGAGGACATCGCCGGCACCGGGGCCGGGGTGTACACCGGCGCCTGCCTGATGTCGGAGTACTGGGACCTGCTGCGTGAAGCCGGCATGGTCGACCTGCACTCGATCATGGGCGCCGGCATGTACGGCACCGCGGCCGGCCGCATCTCGCACGCGTTCGACCTGCACGGCCCGAGCATGTCCGTGGATGCCACCTGCGCCACGGCGATGATGGCGATCCAGACGGCCTGCCAGGCGCTGCGCGCCGGGGAGACGGACCTGGCGCTGGTCTCGTCGGTGTCGTTGCAGCTGACCCCGCACCACGCCATCGCGCTGTCGCAGGGCACGGTCATCTCGCCGGACGGCCGAAGCCGCTTCGGCGACGCCGACGCCAACGGGTACGTGCGCGGCGAGGGCGTGGCCTCGGTCGTGCTCAAGCGGCTGCCGGACGCGGTCGCTGACGGCGACCGGATCCACGCCGTGATCGCCGGCGTCGCCAGCAGCAACGACGGCCGCAGCGGCGGTTCGCTGATGACGCCGAGCAGTGTCGGCCAGGAGCTGGCGCTGCGCGGTGCGTACCGGGACGCCGGCATCGCCCCGGCCGACGTGGACTACGTGGAGGCGCACGGCACCGGCACGGTCACCGGCGACCGGGTCGAGTTGCGCACGCTGGGCGCGGTGCTCGGCGACGGCCGCCCCGAGGGCAGCCGGTGCCTGGTCGGCTCGGCCAAGTCCAACGTCGGGCACCTGGAACCGGCGGCCGGGCTGGCCGGTCTGATCAAGACGGCGCTGGCGCTGCGGCACGGGATCGTGCCGGCGACGCTGCACGTGGAGAACCCGCTTTCCCTGCTGGCCGACGAGAATCTGCCGCTGGAGCTGCCCACGGCGGGCCGGCCGTGGCCGACCACCGGTCGCCGGCGGGTCGCGGGCGTGAGCTCGCTGGGCATCTCCGGGTCGAACACGCACGTCGTCCTGCTCCAGGCGCCGGACGAGGCGCCGCACCCGCCGAGCATCCGGCAGCGGCCGTACCTGCTGCCGATCTCGGCCCGGGCGCCGAAGGCGTTGACCCGGCTGGCCGAGCTGACCGCGGACCGGATCGACGGCGAGGAATCGCTGCGGGACATCGCGTACAGCGCGGGCGCGCGGCGGTCGCACCACCGGTTCCGTCGGGCCATCGCCGCCGACGGCCCGGCCGAGGCGGCGGCGCTGCTGCGCGCGACGTGGGAGCCGAGCATCCTGCACAAGGACGTTCAGCCGAAGGTGGTGTTCGTGTTCTCCGGCCAGGGTTCGCACTGGACCGGCATGGCGCGGGATCTGCTGGAGAACGAGCCGGTGTTCCGGGCCCGGCTGGCCGAGTGCGACTCGGCGGTCCGGTGGGAGCTGGGTTTCTCGCCGCTGCGGCTGATCGCCGAGGGACAGCAACCGGTGGGGCCGTGCCAGATCCATCCGACGCTGTGGGCGGTGCAGGTGTCGCTGGCGGCGGTGTGGCAGCAGTGGGGGGTCTGGCCGGACGAGCTGGTCGGCCAGAGCATCGGCGAGATCGCGGCCGCGACGGTGTCGGGAGCGCTCACCGTGGCCGAGGGCGCGGCGGTGACCTGCCGGCGGGCCAAGCTGATCACCACTCTCGACCACGACGGCGGGATGGCGCTGCTGCGGCTGGCCCCGGCGCCGGCCGCGGCGGCGATCGGCGAGTTCGCCGGGCGGGTGAGCATAGGCGCGATCAATGGTGTCACCAGCACCGCACTGTCCGGGGATCGCGCCGCGCTGACCACGATCGTCGAGCGGCTGCGGGCCGACGACGTGCCCTGCTGGATGATCGACATGGACTTCGCCTCGCACTCCGAGCACGTCGAGCCGTTGCGGCCGGAGCTGGTCGACGGGCTGATCGACCTGCAGCCGACGGCCGGGCGGGTGCCGATGTGGTCGACCGTCACCGGCGAGCTGGTCGACGGGTCCGGGATGGACGCCGAGTACTGGGCGGACAACCTGTGCCGGCCGGTGCAGCTGGCGTCGGCGATCCGCGCCGCCGCGGCGGCCGACCGGCCGACCGTGTACGTCGAGATCAGCACGCATCCGCTGCTGCTGGACGAGATCGAGCAGGTGGTCTTCGACGCCGGCCGGGTCGGCATCGCGGTGGCGTCGACCCGGCGCAACGAGCCGGCGACGCTGTCGCTGCTGCAGTCGGCCGGCACGGTGTACTCCGCGGGCTGCGAGCTGGACTGGGACGAGATCAACGGACCGGGCCGGTACGTCGACCTGCCGAGCTATCCCTGGCAGCGCAAGCGGTTCTGGGTGCCCGAGACGGACGCCACGATGGCCGACACGGTGCTCACCTGGGACGGCGAGCTGGGTGCGTCGGTGGAGGAGACGCTGCGCACGGCGATCGAGGAGCTGTTCGAGAACACCCGTTACGTGATCGAGCAGAACCGGTCGGTGCGCCCGCTGCCCAGCGACCCGACGGCCCGGACCGTGCGGGTGATGCTGCGGGCGACCCGCGGCGGCTGGCAGTACGAGCTGTGGGGCCCACAGCCGTCATCCGAGCGCACGCGGCGTTGGTGCGTGCACTCGACCGGCCGGCTGGCCAAGGCGGCCACCGCCCGCACGGTGCCGGTGCTGCGGGTGGCCCGGGCCCGACCGCAGCGTCAGGACATCGAGACCCTGCTGGTGGAGCACGTGACCACGTTGCTGGCCCTGCCGAAGGAAGAGGCGGATCCGACCATGCGGCTGTCGGCCCTCGGGCTGGATTCGCTGATGGCGGCCCGGCTGCGCACCCGGCTGAGCAACGACCTCGGCATCCCGGTGTCGCTGGGGGTGCTGCTGTCCGGCACCCCGATCGGTGAGCTGGCGGCCGAGCTGAGCCAGGCCGTCGCGGCCGGCTGAGCCCGACACGAAGGGGCCGCTCCCGGTGGGAGCGGCCCCTTTCGCGTGCCCCTGACGTCAGGGGGATCGGTGGACGGCGAGCATGGTGATGTCGTCGAACTGGTTGGCCTGGCCGACGTGCAGGCCCAGCTGCGTCTCCATGATGTCGAGCAGCTGCTCGGGGGTGTCGGCCGGCGTGCGGACGGCGTCGAGCATGCGCTCGTAGCCGAACAGGCCGCCGTTGGGGTCGCGGGCGTCGACCACGCCATCGGTGTAGACGAACAGGAAGTCGCCGGGGCCGAGTGTGGTGTGCCCCAGGGTGTACGAGCTGTCGGCGAGGATGCCGACGGCCGGCCCGGTCGGCCGCAGCGTGGTGATCTCGCCGTCGGCGCGGACCAGCACCGGCGGGTTGTGGCCGCCGTTGATGTACAGCAGGGCCCCGGACGAGGGATCCAGCACGCCGAAGAACAAGGTGGCGAAGTAGCCCTGCCGCAGGTGGTTTCGGGCCATGTAGCGGTTGGTGCCGACGACGGACTGCACCAGTGGACCGGCGCCGACCGACAGCAGCGGCGGCAGCGCGCCACCGGCCTCGACCTCGCTGTCCACCAACACTTCCTGCACCACGTCGTCCTGCCACCAGCTGCCGGTGTGCTCGGCGGTGTGCCGCAACAACGTCCGGATCAGCGCCATGAACAGCGCCGCCCCGACGCCCTTGTCGCACACGTCGGCGACCAGGAAACCCAGCCGCCGGCCGTTGACCAGCTCGAAACCGTCGTAGAAGTCGCCGGCCACCTCCTTGGCCGGCCGGAACCGCACCGCGAAGTCCCAGCCGTGCGCGGCCGGCAGCTGCTCGGGCAGGAAGCCGGCCTGGATCTCCCGAGCGATGCTCATATCCCGTTCGTACTCGCGCAGGTTGGCCACCGCGGCCATGTCCTCCACCGCGATCGCCAGCTGCGACCGCTCCCAGCAGGTGGACAGCCGGCTGCGCAACAGCGCCGGCAGGAACGGTGGCATCACCCAGTCGAAACCGGCGGCCACGCACTCCTCCAGCACGGTGTAGTCGTCCTGCGGAAACACCACGATCGTCGGGCTGAAACCGTCAGCGGCGAACCGCTGCCCGAGCGTGGCCAGCCGGTGCAGACCAAGGGAGGCCGACACCAGCACGATGTCCGGCGGCTCCGCCGAGGCGGCCACGGCGTGTTCCTGCCCGGGCACGGCGTGGCGCACGGCGAATCCCGCCGTGCGCAGCGCCCGGTCCAGCTCCCGCGTCGTGGCGTGCTCCTCAGCGACCACCAACGCGATCGTCGCTGCCATCCGTTCCTCCGTCCGTCTCCCGGACCTCCCCCGCGCGCCGCAGCATCACCAGCGTGTTGACGTTGCGACCGTCCACATAGGAGTGGTCGAGGCGGTCCAGTCCGTTCAGGGCGAGGTACAGCCCGAGGCCGCCCTCGCCTTCGTGCGCCACACCGTTGGCCAGGCGCGGTCCCGGGTCGTGGGAGTGCGGGTCGAACGGGGGCGCCTCGTCGGTGATGCGCACCCAGACGCGCTCCTCGTCGACCGCGCCCTCGATCTCGACCAGTCCCCCCAGGCCCCGGTAGCCGTGCTGGCCGATGTTGGTGGTGATCTCGTCGACGGCCAGCCGCAGCCAGTACGAGCGACGGCTGTCCAGGCCCCCGGCGCCGGCCAGCACGCCGACGAAGTCGGCCAGCCGCCGGCCCGCGCCCGCCTCGCCGCCGCGCAGCGTCAGCCGGTGGCCCGTCATCACCGCTCCACGGGATCCTGCATGACCAGGCTCCGGTCGAAGCCGGTCAGGCTGATCGTCTCCGCCACCTCGGGGGTGGCCCCGACCAGGACGATGTCCACGCCACGGCCCAGCTTCTGGTGCGCGAACACCAGGCAGCGCAGGCCGGCCGACGACATGTAGGTCAGGTCCTCGGCGAGCAGCACCAGCCGCCGCACCGTACCCGCGGTCGCCTCCACGATCACCTCGTTGAGCGACGGCGCCGACCTCGAGTCCAGCTCGCCGGTCAGCCGGATGGTGACGACACCGTCGTCACTGTGCACCTTCGTGGTGAAACTCATGTCCCGCTCACTCCTCGACATCGGTTTGCTTGGCCACCAACACAACGGTCGAGCGGGGCTCGACCCAGATCCGATCGCCGGTCAGCTGCGGCTCGGCGCCGGGCTGATGGACGTCGTTCCCGTCGGGCTGGGCGGTGTCGGCGAACAGATGCCACGCCACCCCGTCCGGCAGGCCGGGCAGCTCCAGCTCCCGCCCGTCCCAGTGCGCGTTGGCCGCCAGGTACACGCAGTCGTGCCCGTGCGGACCGTGCTCGTAGAACATCGCGGCCACCAGCCGCCGCCCCGCCGACCAGTCCGGCGTCCAGGCCTGCTCCCCGTGCCAGCTGACCTCGGGGAACCACCCGGTGCCCTGGTGCCCGCGCGGGTGCGAGGCCCGGCGCAGCGCCGGGTGCGCCTTGCGGAACGCGATCGCGGCCCGGGTGAAGCGCAGCAGGTCGGCGTTCGTGTCGGCCAGCCGCCAGTCCACCCAGGACAGGTCGTTGTCCTGGCAGTAGGCGTTGTTGTTGCCCCGCTGGGTGCGGCCGAACTCGTCGCCCGCCACCATCATCGGGATGCCGTGGCTGGTCAGCAGGAGCAGCAGCAGGTTGCGCAGCTGCCGGGCCCGCAGCGCCAGCACCGACTCGTCGTCGGTCTCGCCCTCGGCCCCACAGTTCCACGACGCGCTGTCGTTGTCGCCGTCGCGGTTGCCCTCGCCGTTGGCGTCGTTGTGCTTCTCGTTGTACGACACCAGGTCGTGCAGGGTGAAGCCGTCGTGCGCGGTGACGAAGTTCACCGACGCGGTCGGCGCGCGGCCGGCGTAGAGATCGGGCGAGCCGAGCAACCTCGTGGCCAGCTCGCCGGCCACGCCCTCGTCACCCTTCACGAAACGCCGCACCGTGTCACGGAATTTTCCGTTCCACTCCGAGAACCGGTGGTAGTTGGGGAAACTGCCGACCTGGTACAGGCCGCCGGCGTCCCATGCCTCGGCGATCAGCTTGCAGTCCCGCAGGATCGGGTCCGCGGCCAGGCTCTCCAGCAGCGGCGGGTTGGGCAGCGGCGCGCCGTCGGGCGCCCGCCCGAGGATCGCCGCCAGGTCGAAGCGGAAACCGTCCACATGGAACTGCGACGCCCAGTGCCGCAGGCAGTCCAGCACGAAGCCGCGCACCACGGGATGGTTGCAGTTCAACGTGTTGCCGGTGCCGCTGAAGTTGTAGTAGTAGCCGTCCGGGGTCAGCATGTAGTAGACGCTGTTGTCCAGGCCACGGAAGGACAGCGTCGGCCCGAGCTCGTTGCCCTCCGCGGTGTGGTTGAACACCACGTCCAGGATGACCTCGATACCGGCCCGGTGCAGCTGCTTGACCATGTTCTTGAACTCGTCGGCCTGCATGCCCAGCCGCCCGGTCGCGGCCAGGCCGGCCTTCGGCGAGAAGAACCCGACCGTGCTGTAGCCCCAGTAGTTGCGCAGCTGCTCGCCGCGGTCCGGGTCCAGCCGGTCGTTGTCCAGCTCGTCGAACTCGAAGACCGGCATCAGCTCGATCGCGTTGACCCCGAGCTCCTTGAGGTACGGGATCTTCTCCACCAGGCCGGCGAACGTGCCCGGCTCGCCCACCTTGGACGACGGGTGCCGGGTGAAGCCGCGCACGTGCGCCTCGTAGATCACCAGGTCCTGGCTGGGCAGCCGGAGCTGCCGGTCGTCCTCCCAGTCGAAGTCGTCCAGCGCGATGCCCGACCGCAGCGGCCGGCGCTGCCCGCCCCAGGAGTCCCTGCCGTGCAACAGGGTCGCGTACGGGTCGAGCAGCACCTGCTGCCGGTCGAACCGGTGCCCGGCCTCCGGCTCGAACGGGCCGTCGGCCCGGTAGCCGTACTCGATGGCCTCGGCGTCGATGCCGAACACCGTCATCGAGTACACCGCGCCGGTCACGAACTCCGGCGGGAAGTCCAGCTCCGCCAACGGCTCGACCGCGTCGCGCCGGTACAGCACCAGCGTCATCCCGGTCGCGCCGGCGGAGTACACGGAGAAGTTGACGCCGCCGGGCACCCGGGACGCGCCGAACGGCAGCGGCCGTCCGGCCCGCACCCCGAAGCCGGCGATGTGATGGGTGGGGAACGCGTCCAGGCGCTCCGGCGTCCGACTCATGCCGCCAGAACCTCCACACCCTCGTCGACGGAACCGGCCACGGTGAAGAAGGCCAGGAACCCGGTCGCGGCCATCACCGCCTTCACCTCGTCGGAGATGCCCGACACCATCACCCTCGTGCCCAGCTGCTGGCACAGCCGGTACACCAGCAGCAGCACCCGCAGCCCGGCGCTGGACATGTACGTGGTGCGACTCAGGTCGAGCAGCACCATGCCGTGCACCGGGACGAGCTCGTCGAGGCCCTGCTGGACCTTCGGCGCGGTCGTGCTGTCCAGCTCCCCGTTCAGCGCGATCACGGTGACCGGGCCGCGCATCTGCTTCTCCAGTTCCATGTCCACCACTCCAGCCGCAGCGCTCTCGCTTATCGGTTCTCTAAGGGAGACAAGTGCGCCCGCACCACCACGTCCTGGGTGGAGTCGGGCAGCGACACCGTCATCGCCACCGGGTCGAAGTCGCCGTAGGGACGGCCGTCCACCTCGACCCATTCCAGCCGCACCCGACCGGGCGGCAGCGCGTCCGGCGCCACCCGCAGCACCCGGTCCTTGAAGCCGTCCGGCCGCGGCCGGAACCACAGCGTCAGCGGCTGGTTGTGCAGCAGCAGCCGGCCGTACACGGTGGCCAGGAAGGCCAGCTCGGAGGCGTGGTACATGCTCATCGAGTGGCTGCCCTTGAGCCGCTCGGTGCCCAGCAGGTACGGCATCCCGTTGGCCAGCACGTTGAAGTAGACGCCGCCCTCGTCGTGGTCGAGGAAGTAGTCGTTGTAGAACGACGACGCCTCCCGCGCGTGGCGCAGGAACTCCTCGTCCCCGGTGTTGCCGGCCAGGATCAGGTAGGCCAGGATCGCCTGCTCCTGCTGCCACCACGCCTTGCGGTCGTGCCAGCTGAAGCGCGGGATGCCCTCGCCCTCCCGGATGGTCCGCTCCACCACGTCGTACCAGCCGCCACGGCGGGTGTCGCTGCCGATGGCCGGCATGCTGCGGCCGAGTTCCTCGGCCAGCGTGCGGTAGGACTCCTTGGGGCGGATGGCGTTCATCCGCATCAGGTTCCAGGCGATCTTCAGGTTGTGCCCGACCACCGCCCGGTTCTGCTGCCAGCCGTACTCCTGGTCGGCCGACCAGTCGGCGTGGAACCGCTCCTGCACGAAGGGGCTGTCCTTGGCCGGGAAGTGCTCGGTGATCAGGTCGAAGGTCTCCTCGAGCATGTCGGCGTGCCGCTTGTCCCCGGTGGCCAGGAACAGGTTGATCAGGTAGGCCGGGGCGTGGTCGCCGACCGAGTTCCAGTTCTTGCGGGACCGGTTGGGGCCCAACGACTCGTGGTGCGGGCTGAGCAGGATCGGGTCGATGTGCGAGAAGTAGCCGCCCCGCTCGGGGTCGTGGAAGAACTTGTGGAACAGGCGAAGCGTGCCGTCGATGTCCTCGGCGATCCGCGGGTCGCCGGTGACGCGGAAGGTCTGCGTCGGGCCGACCAGCGCGTAGATCTGCTCGTACGCCGGCAGCGCGTCGTAGTCGTCGCCGAACTCCGAGGTGAACAGCTTGGTCTCCACGCCGTCACGCACGTCGACGCCGTGGTACCAGTAGACGACGTCGTCGTCCCGGTCCACGAAGCGCATGTGCCCGCGCAGGTACTCGGTGCCCTTCTCGGCCACGCCGAGGAAGTCCTCGTTGCCGGTGAGCATGTAGGCCGACGCCATGCCGTAGACCAGCCGTGAGATGGTGTCGGTCTCCTGCACGTGGTGGTCGCTCTTGTCGCCGCCCAGCCGCAGGGTCGTGCGGTAGTCGGCGTAGTCGACCGGGTTCTTCTTGCCGAACTGGGCGCGGCGGTAGAACTTGGCCAGCTCCTCGAGCTGCGCCGCCCACCAGCCCTGCTCCTCGAAGTTGTACTCGCCGGGGCGGCGGCCGAGGAACGTCAGGTGCTTGGCCTCGAACCGCCCGCCCGGGTAGCCGATGCCCTGCATGTGCACGTGTCGGCCGGGCACCAGCATCTCCCGCACGTGCGAGGTGGCGTCGATCGACGGCGCGCCCAGGTTGCGCAGGAACTCGGCGTTGGTCAGCGAACTGGTGTCGGCCCGCAGCGTCTTGCCGTCGCTGGTGCGCAGGTCGAGCAGCGCGCGTTCGTGGTCGTAGCCGGTGACGTAGCCGGCGACCGTGTCGGAGAAGGTGAAGTCCAGTTCAGCGGACATGACGCACTCCTTGCAGTGCCGGCCTCGGCCCGCGGTCCCACGAGCGGCGGTGGTCGGTGCGCGCGACGACGAGGTCGATCAGCGTGCGGGCGAACAGGTGGCAGTGGCCGGCGCTGCGGCCGGTGATCAGGTCGTTGTCCACGACGACGTCCTGGTCGGTGTAGCGGGCGCCCATGTTGCGGACGTCCCCGATGAGGTTGTTGTGGCAGGTGAGCCTGCGGTCCTTGACCACCTCGGGAATGGGCGACACCAACCACATGCCGTGGCAGATGATGCCCTTGAGGATGCTCGGCACGGCGAACGCGCGCCGCAGCAGCTGCACCGCCGGCGCCAGTTCCCGCACGTCCTCGGTGTAGCGCAACCGGTCGGACACCATGCCGCCCGGCACGATCAGCGCGTCGTAGCCGTGCAGCTGCTCGTCGGTCACGGCCTCGAGGTCGCCGCTGACCGACATCGGCGCCTGGTACTCGTGGCCGAAGAAGGTCATCGAGTCCTGTCCCCACAGCCGGGTGAGCAGGTCGACGTGCGCGCCCTCCTCCGCGAATCGCCTTTCGTAGTAGGCGATTTCCGGCTCGACGTAGTCGCTTTCCAGCAGGATCGCGATGTTGCGTCCGACCAGCCGCCCGGTGTCGGCGACGGGTACCGAGATCGTCACTTGTCCGCCTCCTCTCAGGCCGTCACGAGGTCGATCAGGAACGGGCCGTCGTGGTTGAGCATCCGCTCGACCGCGGCCGGCACCTGCTCCGGCTTGTCCACCCGGATCGCCGGCACGCCAAGGCTTTCCGCCAGCCCGACGAAGCCGATCTCCGGCTGGGCCAGGTCGAAGCCGCTGGGGTGCACGTGCTGGGCGATGTCCCGCTCCGCGAAGTACTGGTCGATGTTGTCGTCCAGCAGCTGGTACCGGTGGTTGTTGCAGATCACGAACTTGGCCGCCACGTTGTGCCGGACGGCGGTCCACAGCGCCTGGATGGTGTACATGCTGCCGCCGTCGCCGGTGAAGCCGACCACCGGCGCGTCCGGCCGGGCCAGCTTCGCCCCGATGGCGCCGGGAATCCCGATGCCGAGCGAGCCGCCACGGGTGGCGAAGTACGTGCCGGGCACCCGGCGCGGCAGGTGCGCGGTCAGGTGCGGCGACGCCGTCAGCGCCTCGTCGACGACGATCAGGTCGTCGCCGGTCTGGTTGTGCAGCTCGGCCGCGAACACCGCCATCATCGGGCTGTCGGCCGTCACTTCGGGCAGCGGCAACAGGTCGAACTCGCCGCGGGCCCGGCCGGCCTGCGTCAGACCGGCGGCGATGGCCGCCAGCGTCGGCTTCGGGTCGGCGGCCAGCGCGAGGTCCACCGGGTGGTTCTTGGCGATCTCGTAGTCGTCCAGGTCGATGTGCACGACCTTGGCGTCCTGCGGGAACGGGTTGTCCAGCAGCGGGAAGACCTCAGGGAACACGTAGGTGCCGACGATCAGCACCGCGTCCACATCGGACAGCGGGCGGGCGCTGGACTCGCCGAACATGTGCCCGGTGTTGCCCTTGTACAGCGGGTGCCGCGGATCCATGTTCCACTCGGAGTTGTCCACGCCGTAGACCGGCGCGTCCAACAGCTCGGCCACCGCGGTCAGCTCGTCCTGGCCGCCGGACACCGAAACCCCGTCCCCCATCAGGATGATCGGGTTGCGCGCGGCGGCCAGCAGCTCGACCGCCTCGGCGATGTCCTGGGCCGCCGGCGTGACCGTCCGGTTGGGAACGACGGTCGGCAGCGCCGCCTCGGCCGTGAGCTCGTCGAGCACGTCCATCGGCAGCGCCACGAACACCGGCCCGCGGGGCGGCGTCATGGCGATCTTCACGGCCCGGCGCAGCACCCGCAGCACCGACGCCGGGTCGAGCACCCGGGTCGCGTACTTGGTCACCGGCTTGGCCATCGCGACCAAATCGGCGGCCATCTGGGCGTCCATCGCGTCGTAGCGGACGCCGGACTCGCCGGCGATCACCACGAGCGGCGAGTGTCCCCGCTTGGCCTGGTACAGCATGCCGATCCCGTTGCCCAGTCCCACGCCCGAGTGCAGCTGCACCAGGGCGGGGCGGGCGCCGGCGCGGGCGAAGCCGTCGGCGATGCCGATCGCGACGGTCTCCTGCAACGCCAACACGTAGTCGAAGTCCGGCACCGACTCCAGCACGTCGAGGAAGCCCTGCTCGACCGTGCCGGGATTGCCGAACATCGTGCTGATGCCGTCGGCGAGCAGCTGCTCGAAGACGGCGACCTTGCCGGGCCGCTTGCTCATCGCCGGGTCACCAGCCGTACCGGGTCAGCCCCGACTCCAGCACCTCGACCAGCTTCTCGCCGGCCAGGAAGGAGTCCGGAGTGGACCGTGCCGTGATGAACGGGTAGTCCACGATCACCGAGGTCTCGTGGCCGACGTTGGCGTGGTAGCGCCCGGTCGGCCCGGTGGCGTCGCGCAGGATGTACTCCAGCGGGTACGGCGGCGGGCCCATGTTGAACTCCACGCCGACGAAGCCGGTGCCGTCCTTGTAGTCGTACTCCTTGCAGTGCCCGGTGACGTGCTTGCCGTCGATGATGCTGGCCCGGTCCTCCCAGTTGCGGGCGAAGGCCAGGCAGGCGACGCCGTAGCACTCGGCCACGATCGGCTTGCCGGCCCGCACGAAGGCCAGGATCAGCTCGTGCACCCGGCCGTTGTTGGCCAGGTCCACGATCGGGCCGGAGCCGCCGACGATCACCATCGCGTCGAACGAGCGCAGGTCCTCGGCCACGTCGTCCAGCTCGCGGTAGTAGGCCTCGATCTTGCGCAGGAAGCCGTTCTCGCTGTTGTACGGGCGGTCCGGCACCCACTCGGACAGGCTGACCGGCTCGTCGAGCCGGCCGGAACCGTCCAGCTCGACGACCGACGCCGCCACTTCGGGCGTGGTCACCGAACGGCCAAGCGGCGGGTCGATGTAACCGGGGTCGATGCTCGGCGGTAACGGCACCGGGCGCTTGCCGTTCGGTGTGGCGAACACGATCTGGTAGCCCTGCTCGTCGCAGGCCGCCAGCGGCCCCACCAGTTCCTCGCCCCAGTATCCGTATTCGGACAGGATGAAGAGGATCTTCTTTGACATGGGTGCTCCCCACTCGATCGTCCTTCTCGAATCGAAGTCAACCTCTCGAGTGATTGCCGGACAACACATCCGCCGCTACTACGGCGACTTGACGCAGCAACAAGGACAAGGCTCCGCCCACTGCGTCAGGTCAGCGCGCATGAGCATGCCTCGGCGGGGACCATTGGGTTCGCCAACCCCGCGCGGCATTGGAGACAGCCATGCCTGAACGACATCGCCCCGTGGTGCTCGCGGTCGACGACGATCCGCATGTGCTGCGGGCCATCCGGCGCGACCTGAGCCGGCAGTACCAGGACCGCTACCGGGTCATGGCCGTCGACTCGCCGGCCGAAGCCCTGCGGGTGCTGGAAGCCGTGCGGCAGCGGGGTGAGGAACCCGCGCTGCTGCTGGCCGACCAGCGCATGCCGGAGATGAACGGCACCGACTACCTGGCCCGCACGCTGGAGCTGTTCCCGCGGGCCCGCCGGGTGCTGCTGACCGCGTACGCCGACACCAAGGCGGCCATCGACGCGATCAACCAGGTGCGGTTGGACCACTACCTGGTCAAGCCGTGGGAACCGCCGCAGGAGCGGCTGTACCCGGTGCTGGACGAGCTGCTCGAGGACTGGCAGCGCTCGTATCTGCCGCCGTACGACGGGATCCGCGTGGTCGGGCACCGGTCGGCGCCGGCGACGCACCGCGTGCGGGACCTGCTGACCCGGCTGCACCAGCCGTTCCGTTTCGTTGACGTGGAACGGGATCCGGCCATCGCGGTGGACGGCCCACTGCCGGCGGTGCTGCTGCCGGACGGCAAGGTGCTGTCCCGCCCGTCCGACGGCGATCTGGTGGATGCCTTGGAGCTCAGTGGTCGCGAGTTCCGCCAGCACTACGACCTCGCCATCGTCGGCGGCGGGCCGGCTGGCCTTGCCGCGTCGGTGTACGGCGCCTCCGAGGGCCTGTCCACGCTGCTGGTCGAGTCGTACGTGCCGGGCGGGCAAGCGGGCACCTCCAGTCGGATCGAGAACTACCTCGGCTTCCCGTCGGGCGTCAGCGGCGCTGAGCTGATCCGTCGCGCCGTCACGCAGGCGCAGCGCTTCGGCACCGAACTCCTCGCCCCGGTCAGCGTTTGCGGCCTGCACACGTCCGGCCGGGCCCGGGTGCTGACGCTGTCCGACGGCCGGGAGATCAGCGCCAGCACGGTGTTGCTCTCCCCCGGTCTGCGCTACAACAAGCTCGCCGCCGAAGGCGCGGACCGGTTCGAGGGCGCCGGCGTGTACTACGGCGCCACCACGTCCGAGACCGCATCCTGCGTGGGGCAACATGTTTTCGTGGTCGGCGGGGCGAACTCGGCCGGGCAGGCGGCGGTGCACTTCGCCCGGCACGCGCACAAGGTCAGCCTGGTGATCCGCGGCGACCGCCTGGACAAGGGCATGTCCCAGTACCTGGTGGACGAGATCACCGCGGCCGCCAACATCGACGTGCGGCTGAACACCGAGATCGTCGCGGCCGACGGCGGCGAGCAGCTGGAACGCGTGACGCTGCTGGACAACTCGACCGGCGTCAAGTCCACGCACGACACCGAGTACGTCTTCACCTTCATCGGGGCGCGGCCCAACACCGACTGGCTGTCGACGTGCATCGCCCTGGACGGCAACGGTTTCATCCTCACCGGCCCGGACGTGCCGATCGGGCCGAGCTGGGACCTGCCGCGGCTGCCGCTGCTGCTGGAGACGAGCGTGCCCGGCGTGTTCGCGGCCGGCGACGCCCGCGCGAACTCGATGAAGCGGATCGCGTCGAGCGCGGGCGAGGGCGCGATGGCCGTTGCCCTGGTGCACCGCTACCGGGCCGAAAGCTGAGCGCACCCGCCGGCGGCCACCCCCAGACGCTGGGACCGCCGGCGGGCGTCTCGCCGCCGGGCGGACGCCGGCAGCGCTTTCCCTTGCCGGACGGCGCGCGGCGCACTGAGCGACGCGCGCCTTTGCCATTACACAGTGAGCGTCGGCACCGCGGCGAACACGCCGTCGGGGTCCAGGGACTTCTTGAGCGACAACAGCTTGTCCAGGTTCTCGCCGTACGCGGCCCGCGTGCGCTCGTGCTCGTCCGGGCCCAGCAGGTTGGGGTAGCCGCCTGGCAGGGCGTGCGCGTCCAGTGCGACGGCCAGGTCCTGGGCCCACTGCCGGTGCACGTCGCCCAGGTCGCCGGCCTCCCAGGTGGAGATGATCTCCACCAGCAGGTGTTCCGACCGCAGCCCGTACGCCGTCGAGGCAACGGGGACTCGGGTCGCCGCGCCGTGGAAATGGTGCAGGGTAAGGGAAGACAGCGGCGATGTGGCCCGCGCGGCCGCGTCGGTCAGCACCGCGCAGACCTCCTCGGTCGGCGCCGGCAGCCACCGGGTCGGCACCGAGTTGTGGCGGCCGTCGACGATGAACGGGTCGAGCATGCCCAGCACGTCCGGCATGGCCATCGGCCCCATCTGCGCGTACGTCGGCGTGCCCAGGCTCTCGATCCGCCGCAGGTACGGCTCGCCGGCCGCCAGGTCGCCGCTCCACGTCGGGTACAGCATCACCAGCGGGCTGCCGTCCGGGCCGCTGAAGAAGCCGCCGATCAGCGACAGCTCGTCCGGCGACTCGGCCAGGATCTCCCGGTAGCCGCGCAGCACGGTTTCGGCCTGGGCCAACGGGAACAGGGCCATGCCGGACAGCACGATCGGGCCGGGGTGCACGCGGTAGGTCAGCGTGGTGGCCACCCCGAAGTTGCCGCCACCGCCGCGCAACGCCCAGAACAGGTCGGCGTTCTCCGCAGCGGAGGCCGTCACCACGCTACCGTCGGCCAGCACGACCTCAGCGGCCAGCAGGTTGTCCAGCGCGAGGCCGTGGTTGCCGATGAACGGGCCGTAGCCGCCGCCCATGGTCAGGCCCGCGATGCCGACGGCCTTGGCCGTGCCGGTCACCGCATGGAAACCGTGCTCGTGCACGGCCGTCGCGACGCCGCCGGCCAGGGTCCCGCCGCGCACGGACGCCGTGCGGGCCGTCCGGTCCACGGTGACCCCGCGCAGCTCCGACAGGTCGATCAGGACACCGCCCTCACGGACCGCGCGGCCGCCCCAGTCGTGGCCGCCGCCGCGTACCGAAAGCGGTAAGTCGTGCTCACGCGCGGCGCGCACCGCGGCTGCCACATCGGCGGTGTCGACGCACCGGGCGATCACCGCCGGAAAGCGCTCCACCACGCCGTTCCAGACCCGGCGCGCGCCGTCGTAAGCCGGGTCCGCGGCGACCAGGACCTCACCCCGCACGGCCGCGCGCAATGCGGTCGCGACGGCCGGCTGAGACGTCGTGGAAGTCATCGGTCCTCCTGAATTCCTGGTCGATCTCACGGATCTCGCCGACCGTACTGAATTCGATGGAACGGCCCAATGGAAACGAACGGAGTGCGCAGCGGTGAGATTAAGTCACAGATCATTCAGCCAGCTGCCGCACCAGGCGAACCGCACCCGCCATGCTGGTACTCGCAGTACCACGACCACTCCGTTCTGGTTCGCCACCCGCGCGAGCGCGATCCTGTCAAGGAGTGCCCGACGACAGGGGGAACCCATGGCCGACAAAAGCCGGAATGTCGCGGCCGTGTCCACCTTCCTGCGTTTGCTGGAGGAGAAGGACACGGCGGCCTGGATCGAGCTCTGGGCCGAGGACGCGGACCACTACTACCCGTACGGCACCGAGATGTTCCCGGCCCACCTGGTCGGCAAGGCGGCGATCTACGAGCGCTGGAAGGACACGCCAGGCATGTTCGAGAGCCTGAGCTTCCCGATTCGCGAGACGTGGGTGGACGGCGACTCCGTCCTCGCGCGCTTCGACGGGGAACTGGTGCTCAAGGACAACGGCGGCAAGTACCGGAACAGCTACCTCGGCATCTTCAAGTTCGACGAGGCGGGCCTGATCCGTGAGTACTGGGAGTACTTCGACCCCATTACCGCGGGCACCGCTTTCGGCCTGCTCGACGTGACCTACAAGTAGTTCGAGAACATCACAAATACACGAGGAGCGGTTGGCATGACCGGCACGGTTTCCCTTTCCACCCAGTACGCGCGTCGTGTCCTCGACGCGGCGTTGGCGCGCGCGGCGGAACTCGGCGTCGAGGTGTCCATTTCCATCGTCGACGACGCCGGCCACGTGAAGGCGTTCGCCCGGATGGACGGCTCGTCGTTCTTCAACGCCGGGCTGGCCACCAACAAGGCGATCACCTCGGTCGGGTTCGGCGCCCCCACCCAGGACTTCATGGAGTTCGCGGCGGGCATCCCGCCGCTGCTGACCGGCCTGGCCGCGCAGCCGAACGTGGCGATCCTGCCCGGCGGCGTGCCGATCACGGTCGACGGCGCGATCGTCGGCGCGATCGGCGTGGCCGGCGGCAAGGGCGGCGAGGACCACCCGATCGCCGAGGCCGGTCTGGCCGCGCTGGCCCCGGTCGGCGCCTGACGGGAAATGCCCGACATCAACGGAACAAAGGGGTAGGTGCACATGAGTACGACCATCCAGCCGGGGGCGGGGCATCCCCGCAGCAAGGTGGCGCTGGCCGCGCTGGCGCTGGGCTCGTTTGTCATCGGCACGGCGGAACTCGTGGTCGTCGGCATCCTGAACCTCATCGCCGGTGACCTGACGGTGTCGGTGAGCACGGCCGGGCAGCTCGTCACGGCCTACGCGCTGGGCATCTCGATCGGCGGCCCGATCGTCACCGCGCTGACCATCCGGCTCGGCCGCAAGCTGCTGCTGTGGCTGGCGCTGGCGGTCTACATCCTGGGCAACGCCGTCGCGATCGTCACGGTGAGCCTGGGCGAGCTGTTGATCGCACGGGTGCTGACCGGGTCCATCCACGGCCTGTTCATCGGTGTCGCGTCCACGATCGCCGCCGCGCTGGTGCCCCCGGCCAAGCGGGGCGAGGCGATGGCGATGGTGTTCGGCGGCATCGCGGTGTCGACGGTGATCGGCGTGCCGCTGGGCACCATGGTCGGCCAGGCGCTGGGCTGGCGGGCCACGTTCGTCGGCATCGTCATCCTCGGTGTGATCGCCCTGGTCACCGTGCTGCTGTTGGTGCCGGCGGTGGAGAGCCCCAGTGCCACCGGTATCGGCGCGCAGGCCAAATCGGCGTTCGCGCCCCGGGTCATCGCCACGCTCGCGGTCGGTTTCCTGGTGCTGGGCGGCCAGTTCACGGCGCTGACCTACCTGGCCGAGTACCTGGTCGGCGTGACCGGCATCCCGAGCTCGCTGATCAGCGTCTTCCTGCTGGCCTACGGTGTGGCCAGCGCGGTCGGCACGTTCTTCGGCGGCAAGTTCGCCGACAAGAGCGCGACGAAGACGTTGGTGGTGGCCAACATCCTGCTCATCGTGGCGTTCGCCGGCCTGTACGTGTTCGGCGGCTCGCCGATCCTGGCGGCGATCACGCTGGCGCTGTGGGGTCTGGTCGGTTTCGGCCTCGTCCCGTCGCTCCAGCTGCGGGTCATCACGCTGGCCGGCCCCGGCGCCGACCTGGCCGCCACGCTGGGCGCTTCCGCAGTCAACGCCGGCATCGCCGTCGGCGCGCTCGTGGGTGGCGCTGTGCTGGCCGCCACCGGCGCGCACGCCGTGGTCCTCACGGCCCTGATCATCTGCGCGGTCGCGTTGCCGGCCACGTGGGCGATCGGCCTGCTGAAGGTGCCGTCCCCGACCGTCGAGCCGGTGAGCGCGCCGACCAAGTCGGACGCTGTCACCGCCTGACGGCCACCCAAGACAGATCGCCCCGAGTCCCCCAGGCTCGGGGCGATCGCTTTGTCACGCCACGGGAGTCCGCTGCTCCACGGGAGTCTGAGCGGCCGGCTGCGGCAGATTGGCCAGCGCCAGCAACACCAGCGCCGCCACCACGACGATGAACGCGGTGGTGGCGTTCTGCATCCCCAGCTGCTGCGTGGCCAGGCCAAGGCCGATCGTGGGCAGCGCGGTGCCGACGTAGGAGACCACGTTCACCGCCGCCAGCAGCTCACCGCGGCGGGTGGGGTCGGCGAGCTCGGTCAGCAGCCGGAATGCCGCCATGTACGTTGCGCCCCAACCGAAGCCCAGCAGGGCGGTGGCGACGAAGAACAGCACGGTCGACCCGAACGACAGGGCCGCCGCGACGAGGGCGAGTCCGGCGAGCAACAGCCAGGACCCACGGGAAATGGCCGTGCGGCAACGGACTCCGCGGCACGTCACCTGGGCCAGCGCCCCGAACACGGCGAGCATGGTGACCACCAGGCCGTCCACAGCGGCGCTCTGGCTGCCCAGCAGATCGGCGGCCAGCATCGGCCCCAGGCCCATGTAGAGCCCACCGACGGCCCACACGGCCACGACCGGCAGCGACAGCACGAGGAAAGCCTTACGGGCCAACACAGGCACGGAAATCCGGCGTGGTCGGACGACCAGCCGCCGGTGCGAAACCGTCTCCGGGATGCGTAACACGCCGACCGCGGCGGCCACGGTCAGCGCCAACACCACGAGGTAGGTCAAGATGGTCGGCGCCGGCCCGTACTGGACGAGCACGCCGGCCCCTACGGAGCCCGCGCCGATCCCGACGATGGGCGTGAGGCTGCCGAGCAGCGCGCCCGCCGGGGCCAGGTCGATCAGTGCGGCGGCCACCGCGCAGCCCCCGACGCCGCCACCGATCCCTTGCAGCGCACGGGCAACCAGCAGCCAGCCCACTCCGTCGGCGAGGACGAACACCACCATGGAGACGCCGACCAGCCCCAGCGACAGCAGCAGGACCGGGCGTCTGCCCACGGTGTCGGACAGCGATCCGAACAGCAGCATGCCGGCCAGCGCGCACAGGCAGTACACCGCGAAGACGACCGTTGTCGTCGCGGTGGAGAACCGCCATTGCTCCTGGTAAATGGAATACAGTGGAGACGGCGCGGTGGACGCGGCGGACAAGAGCACTGCCACGAATCCGACGATTCCGCACGCCCAGGAACGCCGCAGGGGCGCAACCGGGCGCGCGTGCAGACGGACTTTCATGATCACTCCCGAGTTCATTCACGTCCGACGAAATCCGTCGGTATGCGAATTAATCGTCTCGGAAATGACAGAATGGCGGCAAGGAATTGCGGGGCAGTTCGTGATGTGCACACAATGCCGCGTCCCCCGCCCGGGAATTCCGGACGGGGGACGCGGGCGCGCGGCGCGGATCTACAGCCGGAACAGGCCCGGATCCTGCACGACGACGTCCAGCAGCATCGGGCCGTCCGCGTTGAGCGCGGCCTTCAGCGACTGGCGCAGCGAGTCCGGCGACTCGATGCGCTCGGCGGGACAGCCGAAGCCGCGCGCCAGTTCGGCCATGTCGACCCCGCTGAGGTCCCAGCCGGCCTTCCAGGCCTGCTGGGAGGTCTCGTCGAGGTAGTACTTCAGCGACAGGTAGCCGGCGTTGTTCGGGATGATGAACGTGACCGGCAGGTTGTAGTGGGCCGCGGTCCACAGCGCGTGGATCGTGTACAGCGACGAGCCCTCGCCGGTCACCACGACGGCGCGGCGGTCCGGCCGGGCGACCGCGTAGCCGACGGCGCCGGCGAACGGGAAGCCGAGCGCGCCGCTGGCGGTGGCGAAGTAGCCGTTGTCCGGGCCGAGCGGGATCTGCTCGTGGAAGTCGGCCCGGGCGATCGGCAGCTCCTCGAACAGCTGCGCGTCCGACGGCAGCTCCTGCGCGAGCAGGTGGAACAGGTAGGCCTGGGTCAGCGGCGAGGACGCGTCCGGCACCGGGATGGCCTCGCGGACGGCCGGCAGCGCGACCTTCTCGTGCGCCTTGACCAGCGACACCAGCTCCCGCACGGCCTGCGCCGGCGGCAGCACGTAGGCGGAGCCGGCCATCGACCAGGCGGCCGCCTCGGGGCTGTCGGTGAGGTGGATGAACTCGGTGCCCTCGGGCAGGTGCGGCTGGTCGCTCTCGTCCAGCGGCGCCGGGGCGGTGGAGAACAGGTCCACCGTGGTGAACAGGGTGAACGTCGGGCTGCCCAGCACCACGACGACGTCGTGCTCGGCCAGCTTGGCGTTGATCAGCTCGGGCATCGGGGCCAGCACGCCGCCGAACAGCGGGTGCGTCTCCGGGAAGCTGCCCCGCGGCCACACCGGGCTGCCGTACACCCGGGCGTTGAGCTTCTCGGCCAGCTGCACGAGGTCGAGGCGGGCGCCGCCGATCTCCACGCCGGGGCCGGCGACCAGCGCCGGCCGCTCGGCCTTGTCCAGCGCGGCGGCGACGGTGGCCAGCACCGCCGGGTCCGGCACGACCGCGCTCTCCACCTTGCGGACCTTGTGCGGGGTCGGGTTGGCCGGCCGGATCCAGTCGTCCTCCGGCACGGCGATGAACACCGGGCCGGCCGGCTGCTGCTTGGCGATGTGGTACGCCTTCTCGATCAGCGCCGGGATGTCCTGCGGGCGGGCCGGCTCGGCCGCCCACTTGATGTACGGCTTCGGCAGCTGGGTGGCCTCGCTGGCCTTGAGGAACGGCTCGCCCATCAGCAGCTTGCGGGCCTGCTGGCCGCCGATGATCACCATCGGGGTGTGCGCGCTGGCCGCGGTGTAGACGCCGCCCATCGCGTTGCCGAGGCCGGGACCGCCGTTGATGATCACCAGCGACGGCTCGCCGGTCGCCTGGGCGTGGCCGTCGGCCATGCCGACGATCGTCGCCTCCTGCAGCCCCATGACGAACTTGAAGTCGTCCGGCCACTGCTCGAACAGCTTCATCTCGGTGTGGCTCGGGTTGCTGAAGACCGTCGTGAGACCGAGGTCGCGAAAGACATCCAGGGTCGCTTCGCGCACGGTCCGTGAACCGTTTTCTACGCCTGTCATCGTAAACACTCCTGGCTCGGTTGCGGTGGGGGATCCGCACGACAGAAAATGCGGCTCTGCTCCCCAAAATTGGCGAGACCGGTGCGACGCCTGAGTTCCGCGACCCGACTCGGTCACCCTCAGCACAAAAACTGCCCCAGGGCCCGGCCGGCCACAAGTATCCTGCTTTCCCGGAGCACCACTTCGTTAGTTGGGATACACGTCGAGCACGAGCCGGCCGCGCACGTGGCCCTCCTCGCCGACCGCATGGGCCAACGCCACCTGGTCCAGCGGGAACGTCTGCTCCAGGACGATCCGCAGCCGGCCGTCGGCCAGCTGTGCCGCGATGTCGGCCAGCGCCTCGGCGTCCGGGCTCACATAGGTGTATCCGGTGCGCAGCCCACGTTCCCGCGCGGCCGCGTCGAGCTCGTCGTCCTGGCCCTTGAGCGTGACGATGATGCCGCCCGGGCGCAGGACTTCCAGCAGCTGCCGGGAGCCCGCACCGCCGCGCGTGTCCACGACGAGGTCGATGTCACGCACGACGTCCTCGACCCGCTCCGCGCTGTAGTCCACGACCTGCGTCGCGCCCAGCCCGGTCACGAAGTCGTGGTTGCGGGCCGAGGCCGTGCCCACGACCTCGGCCCCGGCGCCCACCGCGAGCTGCACGGCGACGTGCCCGACGCCGCCCGCAGCACCGTGCACGAGCACCCGCTGCCCCTTGGTCAGGCCGCCGTGGCGAAAGAGCGTCTGCCACGCGGTGATCCCGACCATCGGCGCCGCCGCGGCAGCGCGGTGATCGACGTGGGCAGGCTTGGCCACGACCTGGTCCGCCGGCGCCACCACGTACTCGGCGTACGCGCCGGCCAGCGCCGGGAAGCGCGGCATGCCGAACACCTCGTCACCCGGTTGCGGACCGGTCCCGCTGGTGGCCGTGACCACCGTGCCGGACAGGTCCCAGCCCAGCACCGCGGGGAAGGCGCCGACGCCGACCCCCTGGCCCGCACGGGACGCCCAGTCGATCGCGTTGAGACCGGCCGCGTGCACCCGGATCAGCACTTCGCCGTCGCCGGGAGCAGGGACCGGCAGGTCGGTGACTCGCAGGGTGTCGGCCGGGCCGTACGCGTCGATGACCGCCGCGCGCATGGTGTTCGTCATCATTTCTCCTGGTCGGGGACGCTAGTCCACCAGCTGGTAGCGGCCGGAGACGACCGTGGACTTGTCCACGGCGGCGAGGAACGCCTGCGTCTCCGGCGCGCCGAAGAACGCGCCGATGGTGGCCTCGGCGTCCTCGACGGTGGCCCAGTGGACCTGCACGAAGTACTCGCCGTCGGCGCTGACCGCGGTCTGCCGCGCCTTGAAGCCGGGCCGCTTCTCCATGTACTCGGTTTCCACGGTTCGGTTGCGCTGCTGGAAGTCCGCGTCGGTGACGCCGTCGAGCAGCTTGAACCTGATCGTCTCGATGGTGCTCATCTGGTCTCTCCCCTTGGTGGGCTCAGGGCGCGAGCTGCAGGCCGTGCTTGGGCGCGAGCTCGACGATCTGGCGCTTCTGCTCGTCGGTCAGCGGCAGCGGCGCGACACCGGCCTGCGCCGGCTGGCCGATCTCGCCGAAGAAGTTCTCCAGCCCGCTGCTGGGCGTGAACAGGAACAGCAGGCGCGCGACGTGCAGGCCGACGTTGCGGAAACGGTGCCGGGTGCCGCGCGGGATGAACACGAAGTCGCCCTCGCCGGCCCGGAAGGTCTCGGTGCCGTTGAGGAACTCCAGCTCGCCGGCCAGGATGAAGAACGACTCGTCGGCGTGCGGGTGGATGTGCGGGGGCGGGCCGCCGCCGGGCGGCACGGACGCCTCCGCGAAGGTCAGCGACCCGTTCGTGGTCTCGTGGGTCGCCTTGAAGGTGTAGACGGCATCGCCGAACCACACCGTGGGGCCGGTGCCCCTGGCGTGGTGGATGACGTCCAGTCTGGTCTCCGTCGCACCGGTCATGGTTGCCTCCGAAGGTGGCGGATGGGGAACACCGTCGTCCGTGCAGGGTGACGACGACGACGGCTCCACCCTGGCTCATCGGCCGCCGCCGGCGGGAGCGCGCGTTTGTGGTGGTACCACGACTACCAGGCAATTCGGTCCACTGTGGACGGACGCGCACTGCGTCGAGTCCGACGAGTGTGCCGTGACCGGTGTTTCGCACCGCGGCCGAGTCAACGGAGTGCCCGGCGGTCGACGGCGAACACCGCGTTGGTGGGCAACAGTTTTCGGCGGGAAAGACCAATCATCACCTGCCGAGTCGAGCCGCATCCGACCATGGAACAGGAGTGCGTGATGAGCACCCAGCAAACCCGCCAGGTGGTGGAGAAGTACTTCACCGACCTGGAGAACGGGGACCTCGCGTCGGCGCTGTCCGCGCTGGCCGACGACATCGAGTTCGAGCTGCCGAAGGACCAGTGGAACGCGGTCATCCCGTACCTGGGCCGCCACCACGGCGTCGGCGAGGTCACCGCCGCCTTCCAGGTCCGCGGCGACACCACCGAGGTGCTCGAGTACGAGCTGCGCGACCTGCGCGCCGACGGCGACACCGCGTTCGCGGTGATCTACACCAAGGCCGCCCACACCCGCACCGGGCAGCAGTTCGAGATCGAGGACTCGCACCGCCTCACCGTCGACGACACCGGCAAGATCGCCACCTGGAAGGTCTACTTCGACCCCAACGGCGAGGTCGCCGCGTTCAACGCCGACCGCGAGGAGCGCCTCGTCGCCGCCACCTGGCGCGGCGACCACGACCTGGTCGCCGAGCTGATCGCGGCCGGCGCGCAGGTGAACCACCGTGACCCGGCCAGCGGCCTCACCCCGTTGCTCATCGCGTCGGGCAAGGCCGACCCCCGGATGGTCCGGCTGCTGCTGGCCGCCGGCGCCGACGTCTTCACCACGGACTCCGGCGCGGGCGGCACGGCGCTGCACAAGGCCTGCCAGGGCGGCAGCCTCGAGGTCGTGCAGGCGCTGGTCGAGGCGGGCGCGTTCGTCGACGCGGTGGTCACGACCACCGGGCACACCGCGCTGATGGACGCGCTGTGGTTCAAGTACCCGGACATCGCCAAGTACCTGCTGGACAAGGGCACCGGGCTGAACGTCGCCACGCACTACGGGTTCTCGCTCAAGGAGCACTTCCAGTACGAGCTCAACGTCAACACCACCGGCAAGGACCGGCTGCTGCTGGCCGAGCAGTACATGAAGGAGCGCCAGGCCAGCGACGACGAGCGGGCGGCCAACCACCGGCTGATGGCCGCCACGGTGGCCGACGACGTCGCGACCGTGCGGGCGCTGATCGCCGAGGGCGTCGACGTCGACGAGCTGTACCCGATCGTCAACGGCTTCAACGACGCGCACACCGCGCTGCTGGTGGCCGCCCGCGACGGGCACACCGAGATCGCCCAGCTGCTGCTGGACGCCGGCGCCGACGTGAACGTGACCGAGCCGACCTTCGGCGCGGTCCCGCTGCACAAGGCCGTCTACAACGGACACGTCGAGCTGACCCGCATGATCGCGGCGCACCCCGACGTGAACCTGGACTTCCAGGGCGCCACCAACGGCTACACGCCGCTGCACGACGCCCTGTGGCACGGCTACGAGGAGTGCGCCGCGATCCTCGTGGCGCAGGGTGCTCGCCTCGACCTGCTGGGCCACGACGGCAAGACGCCGCTGGACCTGGCCACCGAGGTGCTCGGCGCGGACAACTCCCTTACCCGCCGGATCGCGGCTGCGGCCGGGAACGACAAGAGGTGACGACGTGCTGTTCTACGTGCAGATGAAGTGGAACCACGAGGGCCGGATCTCGCTGGACGAGCTCTGGGACGTGGAGGCCGAGGAGGCCGAGCACGCCAAGGAGACGCTCGACTCCGGCTTCTGCGTTGGCATCTGGAAGGTGGCGGCGCAGAAGCGGGTGATCGCCATCATCGACTCCCCGAACGCCGAGGAGCTCGACCGCACCGCGCTCGGCCGGCTGCCGATGCGCGAGTACCTGGAGTTCGAACAGGTCTGGCCGCTGCGCGACTACCTGGGCTTCGCCGACGACGTCATCAAGAAGTACAAGGTCTGAGGGGACCTCGCATGATTCACCAACTGATCTTCGCATATCCCAAGCCCGGCATGACCGAGCAGGAGTTCCAGAAGTACTGGGTGGAGGTGCACGCGGTCAAGTACGCCAGCAAGATCCCGCAGATCCGCAAGTACCTGATCGACACCCGGGTCATCGTCGAGGGCGAGACCGAGGAGCCGCTGTGGAGCGGGGTCGCCGAGATCTGGCTGCGTAACGGCCAGGAGCAGCTGGAGTCCCTGCAGACCGAGGAGTTCCTCCAGGGCGCTCGCCTCGACGAGCCCAACTGGGCCGCCTTCTGGCGCTCGCTGGTGCTCGACACCGACGCGCACGTGCTGCTGGAAGGGGACGAGGCCGCCGGCGGCGTCAAGCTGATCGTGCTGGCCAAGCGTCGCGAAGGCCTGGCACTGGCCGACTTCCGCCGTCGCAGCCTCGGCTCGCACGCCGAGCTCGCGCTGAAGATCCCCGGCCTGCGCCGCTACATCCAGGGCACCACCGTGGACGGTGCGTACGGCATCGGCGAGGCCCCGCTGGACATCGCCTACCAGCTCTACTTCGACGACCTCGACGCGTTGAACGCGGCCCTGGAGTCGCCGGAGTTCAAGGTGGCCGAGGAGGACCTGAAGTCCTTCGTGGAGCCGCGCTACATCCACCGGATGATCACCGAGGAGCACTGGGTCATCGGACCCGAGCCCCGCTGATCGTTCCTACCGTGCCCGCACGCCGTGCCCCGGCGTGCGGGCATTTTTCTTGCCGTCACAAGGGTCGCGGGCGCACCATCGCCGGCAGCCGGTCGACCACCGCGGCCGAGCCGCCGAGCAACGACGTGACCATGCACGAGCCGATCACCAGCACCATCAGCGCCTGCGCGTCGGCGACGGCGTCGTCACTGCCCTCGGCGTGCAGCAGCTCCTCCAGCGAGGCCCGGCCGGGCACGCCGAATTCGCGCCACAGGGCCGATTGCAGCTCCGGGTGGTCACGCAGCGAGGCCAGCAGGCCGGGCAGCGCGGCCCGGACCTCGGGGCGGTTGAACAGCTCCGCGGTGTAGGCGAAGGAGCCGCGCACCCACTCCCCCGAGTCGGTCGAGGCCAGCACCGGCGTCGGCTCCGCCGACCAGGCGAACACCGCCTCGAACACCAGGTGCGTCTTGGACGGCCAGCGGCGGTAGAGCGCCGGCCGGCCGACGCCGGCCCGCTCGGCGATGGCCACCATGGACAGCCGGTCCCAGCCGACCTCGACCAGCAGCTCGCGCGCGGCCAGCAGGGCCGCGTCGTCGATCGCCTGGTCCCGGGGCCGGCCTCTGGGTCGCTCGGACTGCTCCATTCCCGTCATTGTGAATAACGTAACACGCTGTTACGTTAATCGGGTGGTCCTCGACGGCAAGACAGTGATCGTGTCCGGGGTCGGCGCCGGTCTCGGCCGGCAGACCGCGCTCGCGGCGGCCCGGGACGGCGCCAACGTCGTCCTCGGCGCGCGGACGGAAGACAACCTCAAGGCGGTGGCCGAGGAGATCGGGCCGCGGGCGGCGTACGCCGTCACCAACATCACCTCGGCCGCCGACTGCGACGGCCTGGTCGCGGTCGCGATGGAGCGGTTCGGCGCGGTCGACGCCGTGATCCACGTGGCCGCCCGCGACCGCGTGTTCGGCGGGCTCGACGGCGCCGACCTCGACCTGTGGCGCAAGGTGTTGGACGTCAACGTCATCGGCACCATGCGGCTGACCCTGGCCGCGCTGCCGGCGCTGTCCGTGCGCGGCGGCGCGATCGTGATCATCGGCACCCAGGCCGCGTTCAGCCCGTCGCTGCCGCAGGCCGCCTACGCCACGTCCAAGGGCGCCTTGCACGCCGCGATGTTCTCGCTGGCCCAGGAGCTGGGGCCGCGCAAGATCCGGGTCAACTCGGTGGTGCCGGGCTGGATGCTCGGGCCGAACGTCGAGATGTACATCAAGTGGACCGCGGCCAGCCGGGGCGTGCCCGAGGACGAGATCAAGGCCGAACTGGCGGCCAAGGCCGCGCTCAACGCGATCGCCGAGGACACCGACGTCGCCGAGGCGGCCGTGTTCTTCGCGTCCGACCGGGCCCGCATGCTGACCGGGCAGACCCTGTTCGTCAACGGTGGCGAGTACTTCCGCTGAGGGGAAAAGCTATGGCGCACAAGGTGATCGTCTGGGGCACCGGCGTGGTCGGCAAGCTGGTGATCCGGGAGCTGCTCGACCATCCGGAGTTCTCGCTGGCCGCCGTGATCGTGCACGACCCGGCCAAGGACGGGGTGGACGCCGGGGTGCTGATCGGCGGTGCGCCGGTCGGGGTCGTCGCCACCACCGACGTTCAGTCCGCTTTGGACACCGAGGCCGACGCCGTCGCGTACTTCGGTCCCACCGCCGAGTTCGCGCTGGAGAACATCCAGAACATGGTGCTGGCGCTGCGATCCGGCAAGCATGTCGTGTCGACGTCCATGACTCCCCTGGTGTACCCCGATGTCTGCCCGCCCGAGCTGCGGGCCGCGCTGGAGCAGGCGTGCGCCGAGTCCGGCAAGGCGTGCTTCACCACCGGCATCGATCCCGGCTTCGCCAACGACCTGTTTCCGTTGACGCTGCTGGGAGTCTGTGGCCGGGTCGACAGCGTGCGGATCCAGGAGCTGGTGGACTACGCCAGTTACGCCGGCGACTACAGCAAGGTCATGGGCTTCGGTCTGCCGCTGACCGCGCAGGCCGTGCTGGAGATCCCGCAGGTCCTCATCTTCGCCTGGGGCCACACCATTCCGCTGATGGCCGACGCCGTCGGCGTCAAGCTCGACCGCATCGACACCGTCTACGAGAAGTGGCCCGCGCCCGCTCGGATCGAGTACCAGCACGGCGTGATCGAGGAAGGCCACTGCGCCGCCGTGCGGTTCGAGATCCGTGGCTGGGTCGGCGACGAGCCGCGGATCGTGATCGAGCACGTCAACCGCATCACCAACGCCGCCGCCCCCGACTGGGCCCGCGCCGCGTCGGTGGAGAACGACGCCTACCGCATCATCGTCAAGGGCAGCCCCGAGATCACCCAGGAGACCGCTTTCCGGCACGAGGTCGACGGCGATCCGGTCAGCGGCGGCTGCCTGGCCACCGGCATGCGCGCCGTCAACGCCATCCCCTACCTCGACGCCCTGCCGGCCCGTCTGGTGTCGGCCCTGGATCTCCCGCTCATCCCGGGTCGCGGCACCATCCGCCAGGGCTGAGCCCCTACTCGGCCCACGCCCGTTCGAACTCCTCACGGTCGATCTCTTCCGCCGGCAGCCGTGGGTCGAAGAGGTCCACCGCCGGCGGGTTGAACGGCCAGTCCTCCGCCAGCGCCTTCGTCACGGTGCCGTCCTCGGCCAGCTCCACCTGGCGGATGCGGCGGCCGTCCGACCCGACCTCCAGCAGGTACGTCGACGGATCGTCGTCCCAGCGGTGGCGCAGGTACACGATCTCCCGGCCGGCCAGCGCCCCGAACCCCGGCCGGTCGCGCTGGCCGTCCCGCTTCTCCCGCAGGCCGTCCAGGCCCGGCGGCATCGCCGCCGCGTCGATGTCCACCTCGTCGAGCTGCCACTCCGCCGCGTTTTCGACGGCCTCAGCGCCGTCGACCACCTCGACGTCCGCAAAGGTTTCCAGCACCTCGCGGGCCGACCTGGCGTGGATCCACCACCACAGGCCGCCCATGCCGTAGTCGTGCAGAACGAGGAAACGCTGTTTGGACATCGGGAAAGCATGCCGCACCGCACGCGCCCGTGGGGCAGAATTCCGGCGTGCGCGCAACGCTGATCATCGTCTGCGGACTGCCGGGCAGCGGCAAGACCACGCACGCCGTCCGGCTGGCGGCGGAGCGCGGCGGGGTTCGGCTCTCGCCGGACGACTGGATGGACGCGTTGGCGGTGAACCTGTGGGACACGGCGATGCGGGCGCGGCTGGAGGCGCTGCAATGGGCGCTGGCCAAGGACATGCTCCGGGCCGGCGTGACCGTCGTCGTCGAATGGGGCACGTGGAGCCGCGCCGAGCGGGACACGTTGCGGGTCGAGGCGCGGGAGCTCGGCGCGTCGGTGGAGCTGGTGTACCTGGACGTGCCGGTGGATGAGCTGTGGCGGCGGATCCAGCAGCGAGGCCGGGAGGATCCGCCGATCACACGGGCCGAGCTCGAGGTCTGGAGCCGTGACTTCGAGCGGCCGACCGAGGAGGAAATGGGGCTGTACAACGGCTAGGCGGCTGCTAGGCTGCGCAGCGAGGTCATGAGTGCCAGCGTCAAGCCCCGGCTCGCTGGCCGGCAACCCCGGCGTTCGCGGGCGGGGTGCTCCGGGTGATGACCGGGCCCGGCGCACCGGCGTCGGGCAAGCCGCGAGCCAGGGAGCTGTGCCCATGACCGTGTTCCGACCGGCCGAGGTCGCCGATGCCGACCGGATCGCCGCGTTGCATGCCGATAGCTGGCAACGGTTCTACCGCGGCGCCTACGCCGATTCCTTCCTGGACGGCGATGTGGTGGCCAACCGGCGCGAGGTGTGGTCGGCCCGACTGGCGTCGCCGGCCGGCAGCGAAACCGTGGTCGCCGAGCAGGATGATCAGCTGGCGGGCTTCGTGCACGTCATCTTCGACGCCGATCCGAAGTGGGGCAGCTTGGTCGACAACCTGCACGTCCGGCACGACCGACGCGGATCCGGACTGGGCCGCCGACTGCTGGCCCTCGCGGCCCAGGCTGTCGGCTCCCGCCCGCTGTACCTGTGGGTGTTGCAGCAGAACGTTGCCGCGCAAGGGTTCTACCGTGGGTGCGGCGGTGTTTCCGTTGATACGGCACCGGTGTCGCCGCCCGGCGGCGATCCGACTCGGCTCAACGGCAGTCCACTCATGCTGCGCATGGTGTGGCCGGCAGCCGATCAGGCGATCCGGTAGGCGGCGGATCCGTTGTGCAGGAACTGGGCCCGGCCGTGGCCGTCGTCGCCGACGAGCGAGAGGACCTGGTGGCCGTCCAGTGTCGGCTCGACGGCGATGATCGCGTCGTCGCTGAGGCGGACGACCTCGATGCGGTTGTCGGAATCGCCATTTCGCGTGAGGAAAGTGCGGCCGTTCTCGACGGCGAGCGTGATGTCGTACGAGGTGGTGCGATAGGTGCCACCCATACGCTCCAGGTCGATCGGTGCGGGGTCGGCCGGCGGCACGGGTAGCGGGTCCGTCTCGACGCCGGCGAGATCGTGCAGCACCTGCGTGAAGATCTCGTAGGCCAGCGGTGCGCCGCCTGCGCTGTTCGTCAACACGGCGACAGCCACGCCGGCCGACGGGACGACTCGAAGGAAAGCCTTCTGCCCCTTGGAAACGCCGGTATGGCCGACGACTCCGTCCCGGTAGTGCATCCAGGCGAGCCCCCAACCGACCTGGCCGCCGCCGAAGTCCGGCACGGCGTCGAGCTGGGTTTCGCGCAGCACGGCCAGCTTCGGGTCGGTCAGGTGCATGCGGACGAACTCCAGCAGTTCGCGGGCGCTGATCGCCAGGTGCGAGCCGCTGGGCGTGCAGTGATAGCGGACGGCCCAGCTCGTCGTGGGCTCCCCGTGCCCGAGGTGGCCGACGGCCGCGCGATGCAGGATCGCCTCGTACGGGTCGACGGCGACCGTCTGCAAGCCGAGCGGCGTCGCGATGCGCTCGCGCAGGACGTCATGGAATCGCTTGCCGCGTAACACTTCCACCAGTCGGCCGAGCGTCGCGAAGCCGCTGTTGGAGTACGAGAAGACCGTGCCCGGCGGAAATGGATGGTCATCGGCCAGCGTGTCGACGAACTTCTCGATCGCGTCCTCGCCGCGACCGGTGTCGACGAAGTGGTTGGCGTCCATGCCGCTCGTGTGGGTGAGCAGCTGCCGGGCGGTGAACGCGTGGCGGCCCACCGGCCGGTCCAGGTCCAGCAGGCCGTCGTCGACCAGCTGCTGGACCAGCGTGGCCGTCCAGAGCTTGGTGATCGAGCCGATCTTGAACACCGAGTCGGTGGTGGCCTCGACCCGGGTGTGCCGGCTCAGCACACCCGCCGCGTCGTCCTCGATCCGGCCGTCGGCCAGCACCGCCACCTGCACACCGGGCACGTCGTGCCGGGCGATGAGCTCCCCCAGGCTCATCGTCAGTCCAGCACCGAGCGGACGGCTTCCTCGCTGCGGCCGACCACGGCCGGGCCGTCGTCGGCGGTGATGATGGGGCGCTGGATCAGAATCGGGTGCTCGGCCAGCGCGGTGATCCACCGGGCCCGGCCGGCGTCGTTGCGTTCCCAGTCCTTGAGAGCGAGCTCCTTGGCGACGGCCTCGCCGGTGCGCGCAATGTCCCACGGCTCCAGCCCGAGCCGGTCGAGCACGGCGACGAGCTCGGCCTCGGTGGGCGGGTCCTCCAGGTAACGCCGCACGGTGTAGTCGGCGCCGGCCTCGTCCAGGATCGACAACGCGGACCGGCACTTGGAGCAGGCGGGGTTGATCCAGATTTCCACCGGGCCAGCTTACGGCTGGTAGCTTCGGGCCATGTCCCCACTCGCGGCCGGCTACCCGATCGGCGCGCAGGCGTCGGTCGAGCAGCTCACGGCGGACCCGCACGCGCTGCTGGCGCGCCTGCGCGCGGCGGAGCCGGTGTCGTGGCTGCCGGCGCTGAACGGCTGGCTGGTGACGCGGCACGACCTGGCGCTCCAGGTGATGAAGGACGCGGCGACGTTCACCGTGGACGACCCTCGTTTCTCGACGGCGCAGGTGATCGGCCCGTCCATGCTCTCGCTGGACGCCGACGAGCACGCCCGGCACCGAGCGCCGTTCTCCCGACAGTTCCGGCCGCGGGAGATCGAGGACCGGTTCGGCGACGTCGTGCGGGCGGAATGCGGTCGGCTGGTCGACGGCTTCGTCGCGACCGGGCGGGCCGAGCTGCGGCGGGCGTTGGCCGGTCCGCTGGCGGTCGCGGTGATGGCCGACGCGCTGGGCCTGGACAGCACCGACGCGAAGCGGGTGCTGGCCTGGTACGACGCCATCGTGTCCGCGGTGGCCGAGATCTCCGCCGGCCACGCGCCGGATCACGTTGGCGCACAGGCATTCGGCGAGCTGCGGGCACACATCGAAGGCTCGGCCGCCAAGCCCTCACTGCTGGCCGAGGCCGCGCGGGCGTTGGCACTGCCCGAGGTCGTGTCCAACGCGGCCGTGCTGATGTTCGGTGGCATCGAGACCACCGAGGGCATGATCGCCAATCTGCTGCTGCACCTGCTGACCAATCCGTCCCAGCTGGACACCGTCCGCGCCGACCGGGCCCGGATCCCGGACGCCGTCGAGGAGTCGCTGCGCCTGGAGCCCGCCGCCGCGGTCGTCGACCGCTACGCGACCCGTGACGTCGAGCTGGCCGGGGCGTCGATCGCCCGCGGCGACCTGGTCACGGTGTCACTGACCGCGGCCAACCGGGACCCGGCCGTGTTCGACCGCCCGGACGATTTCGACCTGCTACGACCGAATCTCCGCAACCAGCTGGCTTTCGCCCGTGGGCCGCACTTCTGCCTCGGCATCGACCTGGCCCGGCTGGAGACCCGGGTCGCCGTCGAGACCGTCCTGGACCGCTTGCCCGGGCTCGGGCTCACCGACCCCGCCACCCCCGCCGGCCTGGTGTTCCGCAAGCCCGACGCCGTGCACGTCCGCTGGGACATCCCGTGACCCCCGCCGAAGTCGCCGCCTTCGCCCTGCAGTTCCCGCAGGCCACCGAGGAGAACCCGTTCGGGCCCGGCCTGGACGTGTACAAGGTCGAGGGCAAGGTCTTCGCCATCCTCGCCCCCGCCGGCCCTTCGGTGTCGCTCAAGTGCGAACCCGGCCTGGCCATGCACCTGCGCCAGCAGTTCGACGCCGTGACGCCCGGCTACCACCTGAACAAGAAGCACTGGAACACCGTCCGCCTCGACGGCGACGTGCCGGCCGACCAGCTGGAGGAGATGATCGAGCACTCCTACGAGTGCGTCGTCGCCGGTCTGCCCAAGGCGGTCCGGCTACGGCTTCGGTAGCCGGGTCGACACCATGCGCACCGAGCGCAGGATGTGCTCGGGGATCTCCTCGCCGCGGGTCATCGACACGGTCAGCCCCCAGGCCATCAGGAAACCCAGCAGCCCCAACGCGAGGCCGGAGATGCCGAGCACCAGGCCGACCAGCCACATGAGGTGCCGCAGCGGACTGATCAGCAGCAGGATGGGCGTGGTCACCAGCGCCCCGACGACGTAGCCGGACGAGCCGGCCTGGTCCATCTTCATCACCACGTGCAGCAGGCGGTGTCTCCGGGTGGTCATGGTGCTCGCCTCCTCTTTCCGTCACCGACGACGCTAGGCGTGTCGGCGCGGCAAGGCGATTACCCGCCAGGTAAGCACTACCGGTTGCGCCACAACCAGATGACGTCCCGACCGAACGACCACACCAGCGAAGCCAGCGCGATCGCCACCACGGCAAGGGAAGCGACGAACGGCAGCAGACCGGAGGCGGCGACCACGAGCAGCACGCCCTGCGCGGCGGCGACGGTCTTGCGGGCGAAGCTGGGCGGCAGCGCGCCCTTCAGCCACGGCGCGACCCAGCTGGCGGCGACGAACGCGTAGCGCATCGCACCGATGATCAGCACCCACGGCCCGAGCGACGCGGCGACGAACACACTGAGCACCAGGATCAGGAAGGCGTCGACCTCCATGTCGAACCGCGCCCCGACCGCGGTGGCGGTCCCGGTCCGGCGAGCCACCTGACCGTCCACACCGTCGAGGATCAGCGCCACCACGGACAGCGCCACGATGGCGGCCGTCGCCGGACCGTGCACGAGGCCGTCGGCCACCAGCGCGGTGACCCCGCCGACCAGCGTGGCCCGGAACAGGGTGACCCAGTTGGCCTGGCCGAACGTCCTGGCCCGCGAGCGGTGCAGGGCATAACCGAGGGTTGCGCACGTCACGACCGCGCACGCGGACCCGGCGGCCAGCGCGCTCGGTCCGATGCGCAACGCGGCCCAGAGCAGGGTCAGCAGCACCAGCTGTGCGCCGAGCCCGGCGACCACGCCGGGGGTCGCCGTCGATACGTGCCGAATATGAGTGGTCACCGCGCGCCTCCACGTTCTCACGCCTCGGTCAGAACACGTCCGCTGTGATAGAAGGGTTCAAATGGACCTGACCGCACACGCGTTCTGGCTGCTACGTCCGGGCGAAGGCGAGATCCGCCCGGTGGAGCTGACCCCACCCGGCCCCGGCGAGGTGCTGGTCAGAACGCTCTTCTCCGGGGTGAGCCGGGGCACCGAGACCCTGGTGTTCCACGGCGGCGTGCCGGCAAACCAGCACGACGTGATGCGCGCCCCGTTCCAGGAGGGCGAGTTCCCCGCCCCGGTGAAATACGGCTACCTCAACGTCGGCGTGGTCGAGGCGGGCGAGCCGGGACTGGTCGGCCGGACCGTGTTCAGCCTCTATCCGCACCAGACCCGCTACGTCGTGCCGGCCACGGCGGTGACCGTTGTGCCCGATTCCGTGCCGGCGGAGCGCGCGGTGCTGGCCGGCACGGTGGAGACCGCGGTCAACGCGGTGTGGGACGCCGCTCCCCTGCTCGGCGACCGGATCGCCGTCATCGGCGCCGGCATGGTCGGCAGCTCGGTCGCCGCGGTGCTGGCCAAGTTCCCCGGGGTACGGGTGCAGCTGGTCGATGTCGACACATCGCGCGCCGGCATCGCCGCCGCGCTGGGCGTGGAGTTCGTCACTCCGGAGGAGGCGGCCGACGGCTGCGACCTGGTGGTGCACGCCAGCGCCACCTCGGCCGGCCTGACCCGGGCGCTGGAGCTGCTGACGCCGGAGGGCACCGTCGTCGAGCTGTCCTGGTACGGCGACAAGCAGGTCAGCGTGCCGCTCGGGGAGTTCTTCCACTCCCGGCGGCTGGTCGTGCGCAGCAGCCAGGTCGGCACCATCCCGGCCGCCCGGCGCGGCCGGCACACCTACGCCAGCCGCCTCGCGCTGTCGCTGGACCTGCTGGCCGATCCGGTCTTCGACGCCCTGATCACCGGCTCCAGCGAGTTCGCCGACCTGCCCTCGGTCATGCCGCGGCTGGCCGACGGCCAGCTGCCGGCGCTGTGTCACCGCATCGTTTACCCGTCAGGAGGATGACCTTGTTCAGCATCACCGTCCGGGACCACATCATGGTCGCGCACAGCTTCAAGGGCGAGGTGTTCGGGCCGGCCCAGCGCCTGCACGGGGCGACGTTCGTGGTCGACGCCACGTTCAAGCGGGCCGAGCTGGACGACGACAACATCGTGGTGGACATCGGCCTGGCGAGCCAGCAGCTGGGCGAGCTGCTCGGTGAGCTGAACTACCGCAACCTGGACGAGGAGCCGGCCTTCGCCGGCATCAACACCTCGACCGAGTTCCTGGCCAAGGTCATCGCCGACCGGCTGGCCGAGCGGAGCAAGGCCGGCGCGCTCGGGCCGTCGGCCAGCGGGCTGTCCGGCATCGCGGTCACGCTGCACGAGTCGCACAACGCCTGGGCCAGCTACGAACGGTCCCTGTGAGGGTTCACCTGGTCTGGCCGGCCGGGATCGCCGACCTCGCCGCGCCGAGCGGCGGCAACGTCTACGACCGGCGGGTCAGCGCCGGCCTGTCGTCGCTGGGCTGGGACGTGCGCGAGATCCTGGCCGGCGGCGACTGGCCGCGTCCCGACGCCTCCGCGCTTGCCGAGTTGCAGACCGCGCTCGACCAGCTCGATTCCGGCGAACTGGTGCTTTTCGACGGTTTGGTCGCGTGTGGCATTCCGGAGATAGTCCTGCCGGCTGCCCGCCGGTTGCGTGTTGTCGTCCTGGTCCACCTCAGGTTGGCGGCCGAGACCGGTCTCGCGGCCGACATCCGCGACGATCTCGACCGTCGCGAACGAGAAGTGCTGCACGCGGCCCACGCGGTCGTCGCCACTAGTCCCTGGGCTGCCAGTGAACTGTCTTCACACCACCATCTGCCTGTTGACCGAGTTCACAGCGCGGATCCCGGTGTCGACAGTTCACCGCTGGCCCGGGGCACGGACGGCGCCTCGCAGCTGCTCTGCGTCGCCTCGGTGACCCCGCGCAAGGGCCACGACCTGCTGATCGCCGCCCTGTCCACGATCGACGACCTGGACTGGCACCTGGTGTGTGTCGGCGCACTGGAACACGCGCCGGCTCACCTGAGCCAATTTCGAAACGACTCCAGAATCGAGTTCGTGGGCCCGCTGCACGGCCCGGCTCTGGACCAGCGCTACGACGCCGCCGACCTGTTCGTGCTCGCGTCCCGCGCCGAGACCTACGGCATGGTCGTCACCGAGGCACTCGCCCGCGGCATCCCCGTGCTGACCACCGATGTCGACCCGCTGCCGCAGACCGTCGGCCGGGCGCCGGACGGCGGCGTGCCCGGGCTGCTCGTCCCCGCGACCGAGCTCGCGACTGCGCTTCGGAACTGGCTCACGGATGCTGACCTGCGGGAACGGCTCCGGAAGGCGGCTCGGGACCGGCGTGACATGCTGCACGGGTGGGAGCACACAACGAACCGGCTGGCCGCGGTGTTGACGCAGACGACGCGGAGTTCACCCCCGAGTGGCTGACGCTGCGGGAGCCGGTCGACGCCGCCGCCCGTGCCGGTGAGCTGGTCGACCGGTTGGTCCGGCTGTTCGCCGGCCGGGACCGGCTGGTCATCCGCGATCTGGGCTGCGGAACCGGCTCGCTCGGCCGCTGGCTGAGCCCGCTGCTGCCGAATCCGCAGCACTGGATCATGCAGGACCGTGAACCAGATCTGCTGGCGCACGTGTATATGGATGTGCCCTCTACCGCTCCTGTCACGGTCGAGACCCGGCTGGGCGACCTCGGCGGCGTCACCGCCGCGGACCTCGCCGGCACCTCGCTGGTGACCGCATCCGCGCTGCTCGACATCCTCACCACCGAGGAGGTCGACCGGCTCGCCGGCGCCTGTGTCGACGCCGGCGTGCCCGCGCTGTTCACGCTTTCCGTGCTCGGCGAGGTCGAGTTGTCCCCCGCCGACCCGCTCGACGCCGACATCACCGCGGCGTTCAACGAGCACCAGCGCCGTGTCCAGGACGGCCGGCAACTGCTCGGCCCGGACGCGCCCGCCGCCGTCATCGAGTCGTTCCGCAAGCGTGGCGTCGACGTGCGGGTGGCGCCGAGCCCGTGGCAGCTGGGGGCCGAGAACCCCGAGCTGACCGCCGAGTGGTTGCGAGGCTGGGTCGGCGCGGCCGTCGAGCAGCGCCCGGAACTGACCGCCGAGGCCGCGAGCTACCTGCGGCAGCGGCTGGACGCGGTGCACGCCGGCCGGCTGAGCGGCATGGTCGGGCACGTCGACGTATTGGCGGTGCCGGCATGATGCGCGCGATCTGGCCCTGGCTGAAGATCGTCGCCGGGGCGGCCGTCATCGGCATCCTGTGCTGGCGGCTGGGCACCGGCGCCTTCGTGGACGGCCTGCGTGAGATCAACCTGGTGGGCATCGCCGCCGCGCTTGGCATCGGCTTCCTGACCACGTTGTTCAGCGCGTGGCGGTGGTGCATCGTCGCCGACCGCCTTGGGCTGAAGCTGTCGCTGCGCACCGCCGTGGCCGACTACTACCGGGCGCTGTTCATCAACGCGGTGCTGCCCGGCGGCGTGCTGGGCGACGTGCATCGGGCCGTGCAGAACGGTCATGACACCGGTGATGTCGGCCGGGGCGTGCGGGCCGTCGTGCTGGAGCGGACCGGTGGGCAGCTGGCCATCCTCGCCGTGGGTGTCGGCGTGCTGCTGACCGATCCGACGCTGATCGGCCAGGTCATCGGCGACCTCGTGCCCCCGCAGGCGGCGATCGCGCTCGGCGTGCTGGCCGTCATCGCGGCGGTCGTCGTGCTGGCTACGTCCTCCCACCTGCCCCGCTGGCGCGAAGCGCTGGCCCGCACGATGGTCGACATCCGCCGCAGCCTGCTGAGCAGCCGTTCGTGGCCGGCCGTGGTGCTGCTGTCGGCCGCCACGCTGGCCGGGCACCTCTCGCTGTTCATCGTCGCCGCACGGTCGGCGGGCTCGACCGCTTCGGTCGGCCAACTGCTGCCGCTGCTGGTGCTGGCGCTAATCGCCATGGGTCTGCCGCTCAACGTCGGTGGCTGGGGTCCGCGCGAGGGCGTCGCCGCGCTGGCGTTCGCCGCCGCCGGGCTCGGGGCCACGCAGGGTGTCACGACCGCCGTGGTCTACGGCGTGCTGACGTTGATCTCCGCGCTGCCCGGCGCCGCCGTGCTCGTGCTGCGGCGCGTGCAGCGGCCGATCGCACCGGCCCCGGTGGAGCGGGTTCCGGAGCCGGTCACGGTCCGGGCCGAGCCGATGGTTCGCCGGAAGGTGCAGCCGCAGGCCGCCTGAGTGGGCAGTGCAGATCTCACGAACAGGTGGACCGAGGTGGCGGCGGTTCACAACTTGATCTGCGATCCTGTGCCGGTGACCGAGTACGCCTACGACCGGACCCGAAACGTCCTGCTGGCGGTCTGGAGCGTCGGCATCGGCAACGTCGCGGAGACGGTCGTGGCGTTCGGCGACGACCTCCCCGGTCCGGAGTACGGCCTCCAGCTGGCCTACGAGCTGACCGGGCTGTCCGAGCACCTGTGGCGTACCTACACCCACCCGCTGACCGAGGCGGTCGACCAGCCGGACGAGGCGCTCGGCCGGGCCCGCGACCAGCTGGCCGTCGACCTGGTCACCGGGGCCATGCTTGAGCCGCACCTGCCGGTCGGCAACCATATGCGGGTCTACGACAGCGACGTGTTGGAGGCCGGCCACATGGTCGGCCGGACGTTGCACCGGATCGCCGATGCCGACGTCACCGAACAGGCCGTGGCCGATGTCGAGGCGGAGATCCACGCGCTGCGCAAGGCGGCGCTCGGCGACCTGTCCGGGCGGGCCAACCAGGCGGTCGTGCTGACCCGGTCGGATCCGCAGCCGCACCAGGTCGCCGCGGCGCACGCGTACTTCGAGAAGGACCCGATCGGCCCGCCCGAGCTGTACACCAAGATCGACGCGACCTCGGCCGCGGTGGCGGCGGTGCACTGGCTGGACGCGGCGATCGTGACCATGCGGCGCGACGCGAACGGCGAGCTGTCCGACGCCTTCCGGCCGGTGCCGCAGGGCGAGCTGACCGGCGACCTCGCGGTGCTGGTCTTCAGCCGGCTGGCCGGCGGCGAGCTGCCGCGGGACATCGTGATCTCGCTGGTGCAAGAGGGCATGTCGGCCCGCAAGCTGCTGGAACGGCTGCTGATCGGCATCAACCACTGTTGGCTGCTCTACAGCGAACACGACACCAACGCGTCGGCCGATCAGATTTATGACACATTTCGCGCTGGGATGAGGAGAATGGCGGTCGGGGGACGAGACCGCATCCTGTAGCCGTGGAGGGCCGCCGTGGTGAGCATCGTGGACGTCGCGCGGGCGGCCGGCGTCGCACCGAGCACGGTGTCGTACGTGATCAGCGGCAAGAGACGCATCTCGCCGAGCACCCGGCAGCGGGTCGAGCAGTGCATCCGCGAACTGGACTACCACCCCAACGCCGGGGCGCGGGCGTTGGCCAGCAGCCGCACCAACGTGCTCGCGCTGGCCGTGCCGCTGCGCCAGGACCTCAACCTCTCGGTGATCATGCAGTTCGTCTCCTCGGTCGTGACCTCGGCCCGTGAGCACGGGCTCGACCTGTTGTTGCTCACCAAGGACGACGGTCCGGCCGAGTTACGTCGAGTGGCGTCCTCGGCCATCGCCGACGCGCTGATCGTGATGGACGTCGAGTCGGTCGACGGCCGGCTCCCGATGCTGTCCACGCTGGACCGGCCGGCCGTGCTGATCGGACTTCCCGACCAGCACAACGGCCTGAACTGCGTCGATCTCGACTTCACCGCCGCCGGTGAGACGTGCGTGCGGCACCTGGCCGACCTCGGCCACCGGGACATCGCGCTGATCGGCCCATCGCCCGAGGTCTACCGGCGCGGCACCAGCTTCGCCGGCCGTTTCCGCCGCGGCTTCGACGCCGCCGCCATCGAACGCGGTGTGCACGCCACCGTCCATCCGTGCGGCCATTCCTACGACGCCGCGATGGCCTGTCTCGAGCAGGTCTTCACCGCGCAGCGCCCCATCACCGCCCTGGTCGTGCACAACGAGGCCGTGCTGCCGGACGTCCTCACCGGCCTGGCCGCGCGCGGTCTCCGTGTGCCGGAGGATATCTCGGTTGTCGCCCTCTGCCCGGACAATATGGCCGACAACGGCGCTGTCGCCGTGACCAATGTGGCCATTCCCGCCCCCGAGGTCGGCGATCTGGCCGTACGCATGACGATCCGTCAACTTGCCGGGCCGCCGGAGCCCGAGGTGCACCTGCTGCCGCCGCGGCTGACCGTACGGGACAGCACCGCTCGGGTGTGACCGCCGATCGGCCCGTTGATCCCACCGCTGGACGCGGCAAGATCAAGGCATGGCGGACGTGAGCAGGATTCGGCTCGTCGCGGTCTATGCCGGCGCGACCATCGGGCCGCTGGCCGGCGGGCTGGTCGCGCCGATGCTGCCGGAACTGAGCCAGTCGCTGCACACGTCCGTGACCGACGCCGCCGGCTCCGTGACGGTGTACTTCATCCCGTTCGCACTGCTGCAACTGGTGTCGGGGACGTTGGGCGAGCGCTGGGGTATTCGACGGACCGTCCGCACGGCGTACCTGGTGTTCATGGTGGCGTCACTGGGCTGCATGGTCGCGCCGAGCCTGGAGGTGTTCCTGGCCGGCCGGGCGGTGCTGGGCGCGGCGAACGCGTTCACCTCGCCGTTGTTGCTGGCCAGCCTGGGCGACCTGGTGCCACGGGAGCGGCTGGGACGCGCCGTCGGCCTGTACGCGAGCTGCATGTCCGGCGGGCAGTCATTTTCGCCGCTGATCGGCGGCCTGGCCGCCGGCGTGGATTGGCGGCTGGGGTTCGCGGTCGTGGCGGCGGTGTCGGTGGCGCTGGCTTTCGTGCCGCCGCTGGGCGAACCGCGGCCGGGCGCGTCGGCGCCGCCGTGGCGGCCGTTGCTGAGCGTGCGGATGGGTCTGCTGTCGACGAGCGCGGTGGCATCGTTCCTCGGCGGCGCGGGACTGCCGTTCCTGGTTGCGTTGTACGCACACGATTTCCTGGGGGCGTCACCACAGATGGCCGGCGTGTCGCTGGTCGGCTTCGGTCTGGCCGGTCTGGTGTTGGGGCCGGTCTGGGGCATGGTGTGCGACCGCTTCGGGCCCAAGACGGTCGGCGTGATCGGCGCGGTGACCGGCGCTGGTCTGGTCGCGGCGATCGGCTTGACCGGGGCGCTCTGGTCGCTCGCGGCGTGTTGGACGGTTGCCGGGGCGGCGTCCGCGATGCTGACCGTGTCGTTGCAGAACCTGACGATGAGCGCGGTGCCGGGCAACCGGGCCGGGGCGGTGTCGGTGGTGTCGGGGTTCCGCTTCGCCGGCAGTGCGCTGGCCCCGGCGGCCTGGCTTCCCGTGTACCACAATGGGTGCACGATCGCCTTTGCCCTGGCCGGAAGTACCCAGCTGATCGCGGCGGCTGCGTTAGTCTGCCTGCGTGGTCGACATGATCCTGCCGCGTTACGGTGAGCGTTCGCTGTGCGAGGTGACGCCGTCACTGCTGGCGGCGCTCGGCGTGGCCGGGTTCGACAACGTCCTCGGCGTCGAGCGGGCCTCGGCAGCCTGCCTGCTGGTGATCGACGGCCTTGGCTGGGACCTGCTGCACGCCCATGCCGACGAGGCCCCGTTCCTGGCCCGGCACGCGATCGGCACCGAGCCGTTGACCGCGGGGTTCCCGAGCACGACGGCGACCAGCGTGTCCACGTTCGGCACCGGACTGCCTTCGGGCCAGCACGGCATCGTCGGCTACAGCTTCGCCGCGCCGGACCTGCTCTACGCCCTGCCGTGGCGCGTCGACGGCGTCGACGCACGGGAAACGCTGGTGCCGGAGCGGATCCAGCCACTGCCGACAGTGTTCGAACGTGCCGACATCGACGTCACCATCGCGGCCCCGATGCTGCAACGCGGCTCCGGCCTGACGCGGAGCGTGCTGCGCGGCGGTGCCTTCGAGCCGGTGTTCGCTTTCGGCGACCTCAGCTCCAAGATCGCCGCCAACCGCAGCGGGTTCTGCTACGCGTACCACGGTGATCTGGACACCATGGGCCACCTCTACGGCCCGGGGTCGGACGCCTGGCGCTGGCAGCTCAACCACATCGACCGACTCATCGCGACCGTCGTCGACGCCCTGCCACCCGGCGCCCTGCTGGCCGTCACGGCCGACCACGGCATGGTCGAGATGAATTCCACTGTGGACTTCGACACGGAACCCCTTCTCCAGGAAGGAGTTCGCCTGCTCGGCGGCGAACCCCGGGCCCGACACGTCTACACCGAGCCCGGCGCGGCGCCGGATGTCCGGGCAACGTGGCAGGACATGCTGGGCGACAAGGCAATCGTCGTCACCCAGGAACAGGCGATCGACGAGAACTGGTTCGGTCCGGTCACCGAGCGCGTACGGCCGCGCATCGGCAACGTCCTCGCCGCCGCACTCGGCGGGACCGGCATCATCCGCTCCGACAAGGAGAAGATGGAGTCCGCACTCGTCGGCGTGCACGGTTCGCTGACCCCCGCGGAGATGCGGGTGCCGTTCCTGACCTTCGTCGGCTAGCCGGCGTAGAGCTTGCGCAGCTCGAACTTCTGTACCTTGCCGGTGGCGGTGCGGGGCAGGCTGTCGACGATGATCAGCGCGGTCGGCTTCTTGTACGAGGCGAGCTTGTCCCGGCAGTGCTCGACGACCTCGTCCAGGGTGGGCGGATCGGCCGGGTCTACGGGGGTCACGACGGCGACGGGGGTCTGCACCCACTTCTCGTGCTTGACCCCGATCACGGCGACCTCCGCCACCTTGGGATGGCCGTCGATGACGGCCTCCACCTCGGCGCAGTAGATGTTCTCGCCGCCGGAGATGATCATGTCTTTCTTCCGGTCCACCACCCAGATGAAGCCGTCCTCGTCGGCCTGGCACAGGTCGCCGGAGTGGAACCAGCCGCCGGCGAAGGCCTCGGCGGTCGCCTCGGGCTTGCCCCAGTAGCCGGGGGTGATCACCGGACCGCGGTAGACGATCTCGCCGACCTGGCCGGGCTTCACGTCCCGCAACTCGTCGTCGACGATACGCACCTCGATGCCGGGAATCGGCGTGCCGATCGACCCGCGCTTGCGCACGGCGTCCTCGGCGCGCAGCAGACACACCGTCGCACAGGTCTCGGTCTGACCGAAGGCGGTGAACGCCGCCGCGTTCGGGAAGGTGTCGGCCAGCGCCTGCAAGGTCGACGGCGTGGCCGGCGACGCACCCCAGGTTATGTTGCTCAGCGCCAGGTTCCGTTCCTTCACGCCCGGCACCGCGCAGATCGCCTGCCACTGGCTCGGCACGAAGAAGGTGGTGGTGATCTGTTCCCGCTCCAGCAGATCGACCACGCCGGCCGGGTCGAAGCCGGCGCCGGAGTAGATCACCACACGGTCGCCGCCGAGCAGCCGGCCCAGCGCCGTGCCCATGCCGGCGATGTGGAACATCGGCACGCCGAGCAGCACCACCTCGCCGTCCGGGCACTTGCCGCCGGCCGCGATCCGTTGCAGCATCCCGGCCATGATGAGGTTGCGGTGGGTCAGCACCGCACCCTTGGGCCGACCGGTGGTGCCCGAGGTGTACATGATGAAGGCCGGATCCTGTTCCGGCACCACGATGTCCAGGTCGTCGTCCGGCTCGGCGGCCAGCGCCGCCTCGAAGTCGTCGCCGATGCACAGGGTCGACCGCACACAGTCCACTTCGGACAGCGCCGCCTCGGCCAGCGGGGCCGTGACCGGATCCACGATCATCAGGGTGGCCGCGCAGTCGTGCACGATGTAGGCGACTTCGCCGGCCACCAAGCGGAAGTTGACCGGCACCACGATCGCACCCAGCCGCAGGACGGCGTAGAACGCCTCCGCGGTCTCGATGTGGTTGGTGGCCAGCACCGCCACCCGGTCGCCGGCGTGCACGCCACGCTCGCGCAATGCCCTGGCCAGCCGATTGACCCGCCGGTCGAGCTCGGTGTAGGTGCGCCGGGTGTCGTCCAGCTGCAACGCCACCCGCTCCGGGTGGATTCGGGCAGTCCGGGCCAGCTGATTGGCCAGCGCCATGCTGCCGGCCGCGGTGGCGGCCGCGACGTCCGGGTGCGATGCAGCGATCATCGTCCACACTCCCTTGTGCGCCAGGCCGTTTCGACGCTACCCAGGCAGCGCGGCCGTGACAACACCCGGCCGGCGGATCAAGCCCCCAGCCGGCACAACGTCCACCGCGGCGGCGGCCAGGCGGTCGGGTCGCCGTCCGCGACCCACTCGGTGATCGTCCCCGGCCCGATCGCCACGTCGAAGTCACGCAGCAACGGCTGGTTGCCGAACGTGACCAGTGATGCCTCGACCGTTTCCTGGTGACCGACGGCGATCACCGTTTCGTCCCGATGTCGGGCCGCCAGTTCGAGCAGCGTGCGGCTGACCCGGAGCACGAGCTCCGCCCACGCCTCGTTGCCCGTTTCGAACGGGCGGAACACCCCGCCGCCGGCACTGCCGAAGCGCCGCTGGAATTCCGCGGCGGTCAGGCCGGTGGCCTCCGGCGGCGTGTGCCAGGTGCACAGACCGCATTCTTGGGTCACGCCGACCCCGAGCCGCTCCGCGATCACCGCCGCCGTCTCGATCGCCCGCACCTCCGTGGACGAGTACACGACCACAGGCCCCTCGACCGCGAGCCGCTCGGCCACCGCCGCCGCCTGCGACCGACCACCCTCGGTCAGCCCTTCCGGGCCGCGCAGCGTGTGCTCGGATTCGCCGTGTCGAACCAGCAGCAGTCGGGCCATGCCACACACTCCACTGTGGACCGAAGAAAACACCGTTGACGACAGGGCCGTCGTCGAGGCACTCTATCCACAGCCACCGAACGAAGGAGTCCCGCCATGCTTTGTCAGCTGCTGCTGTAGGGGTCGGCTCTCGACGTTCGTCGATGCGGCCGCCGCGATCTCGTGGCGGCTTTTTTGTTGCGCTCAAGCGGCTCTGGCCCAACTGGCAGAGGCATCGGGTCGAGGGCCCGAAGGTTCGGGGTTCGAGTCCCCGGGGCCGCACGCCTTCGTAGCCCAACTGGCAGAGGCGCCGGATTCAGGATCCGGTCGTTCCAGGTTCGAGTCCTGGCGAAGGCACGCCTGGCCCACGTCACGACGGTCGTGTGACGGTCTGCAAAACCGTTGGCACCGGGTTCGACTCCCGGGTGGGCTTCGACCGGGACCGGCCTGTGGACGCGGATTCCCGTCCACAGGCCGGAACTCGGCTCAGAACAGCTGGCCGCGCGCGGCACCGCCCGGGAACTGGGCGCTGTGCAGGTTGGCGTAGAACGAAAGCGGGTGCCGAGCGAGGTCGGTGACGAGCGTGGGATCAACGCCGGTCACGGTGCCGGCGACGGCGAAGATGGTGGCCGGCACGGCAGTGCCGATCAGCGGCACGACCACGGGGCCGTTCTGGCCGAAAGGCGCCTTGTGGATGTGTGCCAGGGTGGGCTGAAGGTTGGTCCACGCGAAGGCGAACGTGACGGAAGTGCCACTCGGGCGGATGAAGGCCACGGCGTTGGCCTTGGGGTCACCGACGGCCGGCTGACCGGCGACGGGAACCTCCTGCCGCCCGTTCATGAACGCGTGCAGGCCACCGCCCCGCAGCAGCTGGAGCATGTCGGCCGGGTTGCGCAGCGGGGACAGCTGCCCACGCACCGCGCCACCGGGGAACTCGGCAGTGTGCAGATTCAGGTAGAAGCCGGCCGGGTTGCTGCGCAGGCCGTCAGCGGTGGCCTGGTCGGTGATGGTGGTGGTGCCGGCGGCGGAAGTGAGGTTGGCCGGCATGGGCGTGCCCCACAACGGCACCTTCACGTCACCGTTCACGCCGGCGACGCCGGCGTGGATGTGCGCGAGGGTGGGCGCGGTGATTTTCTTCCACGAGAAGGCGAACGTCACCTTGTCGCCCTGGATCTCGACCAGCCCGGTGGCGCTGCCGTCCGGGTCGCCGACGGCCGGCTTGCCGGCGACCGGGACCTCGTTGGCGCCGGTCAGCTCGGCCTGCAGGAACACCGGCTTCTGCCGCGACCGGTCGATCGCAGAGGACAACGACTTCGTGGGCGGCGAGGCCGACTCAGTCATACCCGGCATCGACATTCCCGGGGACATTCCCGGCATGTCCATGCCCGGCATCGGGTCGGCGGCGGCCACGGCCGAGCCGAGCAGGCCGAGCCCGGCGGTCAGTGCCGTCAGCGCAAGCAGGCGCACTCGCATGATGTGTCCTTTCGGGACTGTCGTACTGGAAGTTCAGCACCAACACGAGTTCCGTGCCCCGGCGGTTCACCCGAATTCGGGGTGAACCGAATGCGGAATTCCTTCGTGTAGGTCCCGAATCCCCACCATCAGAGGAGTCATCATGCGTGCACGTGTCGCCCTGCTCGGCGTGGTCCTGCTCGGCGGCCTGGCCGCCTGCGGCGCGCCGACCAGCACGTCAGCGCCGCAGAACCCGAAGCCCGGCAACGAGACGGCGGGGGTGAGGATCGGCGAGTCCGGCCTCGGCCCGATCCTGACCGACCTCAACGGCCGCACGCTGTATGCGTTCGTCAACGACAAGTCGGGCAACAGCACCTGCACGGACGGCTGCCTGGGCAGCTGGCCGGCGCTGACCTCCGACAAGGCGTTCACCGCCGGCGAGGGCACCGACGGCGAGCTGCTGACCGGGACGAAGCAGACGGACGGCGTCGACCAGGCCAAGTACGGTCCCTGGCCGCTCTACTACTACGCCGGCGACCAGGGCCCGGGCGACATCGACGGGCAGAACGTCGACGGCCTGTGGTTCGTGGTCGGCGCCGACGGCAAGCTGATCAAGAAGACGCTGTGACAACAGCCGTGGCCCCTCGGTGAAACCGAGGGGCCACAACGGAAATCAGAGATCGGCCACGCGCTGCACGGCCGGCGCGACGAACTCCTCGATCCACCGGGACGGGGTGCCGGTGGGCGGGACGATCATCACGGTCTTGATGCCGAGCTTGGCGTAGTCCTCCATCTGCGCGACGAAGGTGTCCAGGTCGTCGGCCCGCGCGGTCAGGGTGGCCTCGATCTCGGCGAAGTCCCGGCCGACGGTGTCGCAGTGGCCCTTGATCACGTCGAGCTTGTGGGCCACCTCCTCCACCGAGCTGGGGAACAGGTTGCACGCATCGGCGTACTGGGCGACCAGGCGCAGCGTCTTCTTCTCACCGCCACCGCCGATCAGGATGCGCGGCCGCGGGGAGCGCACGGACGCCGGGTGGTTGATGGTCTCCGCCAGCTGGTAGTGCTTGCCCTCGTACGGCCCGTCGTTGCCCTGGTCGAACATCTGCAGGCAGATCTGCAACGTCTCCTCGAGCCGCTCGAAACGTTCCTTGAGCGGCGGGAAGTTGACGCCGAGGCCCGCGTGCTCGCGGTCGTACCAGGCGGCGCCGATACCGAGCGTGCCGCGGCCGTTGGACAGCACGTCCAGGGTCGTGACGATCTTGGCCAGCAGCCCGGGGTTGCGGTAGGTCACGCCGGTGACGAGCAGGCTGAGCTCGGCGGTCGAGGTGTGCGCGGCCAGGAAGCCGAGCGTGGTGTAGCCCTCCAGCATGTCGTCGGCCGCGCCGCCGTTGTGCTCCATCTGGAAGTAGTGGTCCATCACGGAAATCCAGCCGACGCCGGCGGCCTCGGCGGTGCGCGCGACGGTGGCCAGCTCCGCGGCGACGGCCGAGGAGCCTGCCGGGTTGTCGAACTTGCTGATGTGGACGCCGACTCGCACGTCGTCTCCCATTCGGTCGTGAGTGTCGCCACAACGCTAGGTGCTGGAGCGCACTCCAGGTCAATGCCGTGCTTATGCTGCGCTGATGTCCCGGCTGCGGATCGATCCGTACATCCTCCTGCTGCTGGCCACGGTCGGCCTGGCCTCCATCCTGCCCGCGCGCGGGGCGGCCGCAACCGGACTCGGGCACGTCACCACGATCGCGATCGGCCTGCTGTTCTTCCTGTACGGCGCGCGGCTGTCCACCCGGGAGGCGCTGGACGGCCTCAAGCACTGGCGGCTGCACACCCTGGTGCTGGCCTGCACCTACGTGCTGTTCCCGGCGCTGGGCCTGCTGTGCGGGCTGCTGGTGCCGACCGTGCTGACCCCGGACCTGTACTCCGGAGTTCTGTTCCTGTGCTGCCTGCCGTCGACGGTGCAGTCCTCGATCGCGTTCACCTCGATCGCCCGCGGCAACGTGGCCGCGGCCATCTGCAGCGCCTCGTTCTCCAACCTGCTGGGCATCGTGCTGACCCCGCTGCTGGTCACGGTGTTCATCGTGAACGGCAGCGGCGGCGTCTCCTTCGACTCGGTCCGGGACATCCTGCTGCAACTTCTGGCCCCCTTCCTGGCCGGCCAGCTGCTGCGGCGTTGGATAGCCGCGTTCCTGACCCGGCACAAAAAGGTGTTGGGCTACGTGGACCGAGGATCCATCCTGTTGGTCGTGTACGTCGCATTCAGCGAAGGCGTGGTCGCCGGCATCTGGGGCCGGCTCTCCCTCGTCTCGCTCGCCCTGCTGCTCGCCTGCAACGCCGCGTTGCTCGCGTTCGTCCTCGTGTCCACCACGGTGCTGGCCCGGCGGCTCCGGTTCGGCCGGGCCGACGAGATCGCCATCGTCTTCTGCGGCTCGAAGAAGTCGCTGGCCAGCGGCCTGCCGATGGCCAGCGTGCTGTTCCCGGCGGCCTCGGTCGGCTTGATCGTGCTGCCGCTGATGCTGTTCCACCAGATGCAGCTGATGGTGTGCGCCTGGCTGGCCCGCCGCTACGCCGACCAGTACTCGCATGCGTGACCTGGCCGCGCTGCCCAAGGCGCATCTGCACGTCCACCTGGAGAGCACGATCCGGCCGGCCACGCTGGCCGAGCTCGGCTTCGCCTCGGACACCACGGCGTTCGACGGCTTCCGGTCGTTCGCCGACCACAACTCGCTGGTGCGGCAGTGCCTCCAGCGCCCGGAGCACTTCACCCGGATCGCCGCCGAGTTCAGCGAAGACCAACGGGCACAAGGGGTTCGCTACGGCGAGGTGACCTTCACGGCCGCCGCGCACGGCGAGCGGCTCGGCGACCTGGAGATGCCGTTGGACGCCGTGCTGGACGGCCTGGGGCCGGAGTTCACGGTGATCCTGGACCACTCCCGGCGGCGTTCACCAGAACGCTTCGCCAACACGCTCGACCTGGCCCGCAAGCACGATCGGGTGGTGGCGATCGGGATGGCCGGCGAGGAGCGGCACCCGCTCGCGCCGTTCGCCGAACTGCTCGACGCGGCAAGGGATGCCGGTGTTCGGCTGGTCCATCACGCCGGCGAGGACGCCGGGCCGGCCAGCATCGTCGAGGCGCTGGACCTCGGCCACGCCGCCCGCATCGGGCACGGCATCCGCTGCCTGGAGTCGCCCGAGCTGGTGGCGCGGCTACGGGACGAGGCGGTGCCGCTGGAGGTGTGCCCGTCCTCGAACGTCGGCCTCGGGCTGGTGCCGTCCTGGCCGGCGCACCCGCTGCCACGGCTGGTCGACGCCGGGCTGCTGGTCACCGTGAACACGGACGTGCCGGCCTCGGTCGGCACCGACCTGGTCACCGAGTACCAGCGGATCCGCGAGGTCTTCGGCTACGACGACGCGGCGCTGGCCACGCTGGCCCGCGCCAGCGTCGACGCTTCGTTCGCCCCGGACGCCACCAAAGCGCCGTTGCTTGCGGCCATCGACGACTGGCTGGCGCCCGGCCCGTGACCGGCACGGACCGAGCGCGCACCGCTCAGAGCATTCGGACGCCGACGGCCTGCGGCCCCTTGCGGCCCTCGCCGACCTCGAACTCCACCGCCTGGTCGTCGGCGATACCGCCGAAGTCGTAACCCTGGATCTCGGTGTGGTGCACGAACAGGTCAGGCCCGCCCGCCGCGGGCGCGATGAACCCGAAACCCTTGGCGCCGCTGAACCATTTGACTGTTCCCTGAGTCATGCGAGTCCTCTTCCTCGTGATGGGGTACGCGAGCGGCCGGGCGCGTTCAAGGACCCGATGGTGGCCGGATCGGCCACCATCGGGGAACGCGAGCCCGGCCGGCCCGTCAGACGGGCAGGTGCGTGGCCCGGATCGGCTGTTCGTCGAGCCCGAGCATGCGGAGCAGCTCCCGGCAGTCACCCGCGTCGAGGGCGTTGCCCGCGACGGTGATGGTGGCCCGGCTCTGCTGGTGGGCGCGGACCACCTCGGCCGCGTCGGCCCGCTCCTGGCCGATGCCACCGGCCATGCTGCGGGACCGGTCGGTCCGCGTGACGCGCCTCATGACGAGCGCCGCGACGTCGACGAGAAAGGGGAGAAACGAGGTTCGAGCAGGCATTCCGGCTGCAAGCCGGTACTCCCGTCTCCGGCCGGTGACCACCGAGCCGGGTTGGGTCCGGACAACGTGGCGGCCGACTGCCGACCACTGACGCCCTGACCAGCCGACTGTACCCCAGCGGGGGCGGACAGTGGAGAAACGGCGCAGTACGGTCGTGACATGCCCGAACAAGCAGGTGGCCCCGTGCTCGGCCCGACCCTGGACGAGTGGATCAAGGCCCGCGACGAGACCAAGCGGCACCTGGCCACCGCCACGCCGCCGGTCGACGAGCTCTGGGTGCAGCGGCTGGCCGACCTGCTGACCACCGAACGGTCCTGGCAGGACCAGTACACCGAGCTGATCGCGATCGGCCGCAGCGACGGCCGGTTCCCGTCGTCCAACCGCTGACCGCTGGGGCCCAAGGGAAAACCGGGCGGGCCTCGATTCCGGCCTCCAGTAGGATGCCGGCTCTGATGAGCGCCACACTCGTAGCCAAGGACCTTGCCGCCGGGCATGGGGACCGTGTCCTGTTCACCGGGCTGGACCTGGTCGTCGCCGAACGCGACGTGATCGGGCTGGTCGGCGTGAACGGCGCGGGCAAGTCGACCCTGCTGCGGACGCTGGCCGGGCTGCTGCGGCCCGAGCAGGGGTCGATCCGGCTGAACCCGCCGACCGCGACCGTCGGGCACCTGCCGCAGGAGCCGGAGCGCCGCCCGGGCGAGACCGTCCGGGCATTCCTGGGCCGCCGCACCGGCGTCACGCAGGCCCAGCTCGACCTGGACGCGGCCACCGAGGCGCTGACCGAGGGCCGGCCCGGCGCCGACGACGCGTACGCGACGAGCCTGGACCGCTGGCTGGCGCTGGGCGGCGCCGACCTGGACGAGCGGATCGACGAGGTGGTCGCCGACCTCGGCCTGAACATCGGCCTCGACCAGGCGATGACCTCGCTGTCCGGCGGCCAGGCGGCCCGCACCGGCATGGCGTCGCTGCTGCTCAGCCGGTACGACATCTTCCTGCTCGACGAGCCGACCAACGACCTCGACCTGGACGGCCTGCACCGGTTGGAGCGGTTCGTCTCGGAGCTGCGCGCCGGCACGGTGCTGATCAGCCACGACCGCGAGTTCCTGGCCCGCACGGTGACCAGGGTGGTCGAGCTGGACCTGGCCCAACAGCAGGTCAACACCTACGGCGGCGGCTACGAGTCGTACCTGGAGGAGCGGGCCACCGCGCGCCGGCACGCCCGCGAGGAGTACGACGAGTACGCCGACACGAAGGCGTCGCTGGAGGCGCGGGCCCGGATGCAGCGGGGCTGGTCGGACAAGGGCGTGCGCAACGCCATGAAGAAAGCCCCCGACAACGACAAGAACGCCCGGGCGGCCCGGGTCGCGTCCAGCGAGAAGCAGGCGGCCAAGGCCCGCCAGACCGACCGGCTGCTGGAGCGGCTGGACGTCGTCGAGGAGCCGCGCAAGGAGTGGGAGCTGCGAATGGAGATCGCCGCCGCGCCCCGCTCCGGGTCGGTGGTGGCGACGCTGCGCGGCGCGGTGGTCCGGCGCGGCGACTTCACCCTCGGCCCGGTGGACCTGCAGATCGACTGGGCCGACAAGGTCGCCATCACCGGGGCCAACGGCGCCGGCAAGTCCACGTTGCTCGCGGCCCTGCTCGGCCGGGTCGAGCTGGACGAGGGCAACGCGGCGCTCGGTCACGGCGTCGTCGTCGGCGAGGTCGACCAGGCCCGGCAGCTGTTCTTCGGCGACGCGGCGCTGCTGGACGCGTTCGGCGCGGCCGTGCCGGAGCTGGTCACGGCCGAGGCTCGCACCCTGCTGGCCAAGTTCGGTCTCGGGGCCAACCACGTGCTGCGGCCGGCGGTGACGCTCTCCCCGGGCGAGCGCACCCGGGCCGCGTTGGCGTTGTTGCAGGCCCGCGGGGTGAACCTGCTGGTGCTGGACGAGCCGACCAACCACCTGGACCTGCCGGCCATCGAGCAGCTGGAGGCGGCGCTGGCCAACTACCCGGGCACGCTGCTGCTGGTCACGCACGACCGGCGGATGTTGGAAGCTGTGCACACCACCCGTCGCCTTGAGGTGGTCGACGGCAAGGTGTTCGACCGGCGCTGACCCGCTAGTGTTGCGGGGCAATGGAATTGCCCGGTGGTGACTCGCGGTGGCAGACGCGCTCGCCCGCGCGCACGGTCGTGTTGGCCGGCCGCACCACCACGTCGACGATCCGGCTGCTGGACACGATGTGGTTCTTCGGCGCGGACGACCGGGTGCAGCTCCGTTTCACCGTGAACGAAACCAGTCGGTTCAGCACAGGTGCGCGTGAGGTGCTCGGCGCGGCCGGCGTGCGGCGGCTGATCCCGTGGCCGGCGGTCGGGCAGACCCGGTACGGGCTGCTGGTGTCGGCCAGCGAGAACCTCGACTTCCACGAGTTGCACGCCGAGCAGCGGGTGCTGGTGCTGCCGCACGGCATCGGCTTCAACAAGATCGTGCCCTCGGCCGACGGCCCCCGGCTGGCCGGTCTGCCGCCGGCCAAGGCGTTGCGCACCGGCCGTGTCACGGTCGTGCTTGCCCATCCTGACCAGCGCGAACAGCTGCTGGCCGCCTGTCCGGAGATCGACGGGCACACCGTGGTCACCGGCGACCCGGTGTACGACCGGCTGCGCGGCAGCCTCCGGCTGGCCGAGCACTACCGGCACCGCCTGCGCACCGGCGACCGGCGGCTGGTCTTCCTGTCGTCGACCTGGGGCGCGACGTCGCAGCTCGGGCGGGTGCGGGACCTGGCCACCCGGCTGCTCGGCACGCTGCCGGCCGATCGGTATCAGGTGGCCATGGCCGTGCATCCGAACGTGTGGGCCGAGCACGACGTCGACGTGCGCCGGTGGCTGCACCACGCCACCAAAGCGGGTTTGGTGCTGCTGCCGCCCGAGCGGGGTTGGCACGCGGCGCTCGTCGCCGCCCATCTCGTGATCGGCGACCATGGCTCGGTTTCCCTGTACGCCGCCGCGCTGGGCAAGCCGTTGCTGCTGACCGGCCACGGCGACGAGGTCGTGCCCGACACTCCCGTCGACGTACTCGGGCGCTTGGCCGCACATCTCGATCTCGACGCTGACCTGCGTAAACAGGTCGACCAGGCGGTCGCCGAGCACGATCCGACGGTGTTCGCCCAGCTGACCGGCCGGGTCTTCGCCCATGTCGGCACGTCCACCCTTCGGCTGCGGGACACCCTGTACCGCGAGCTCGACCTTTCGCCGTTCGAAGACCTGCCGCTCCCCCGCGTCCCCGACGCCCCGGCATCGGCCGAGCCCGTCACCGCGTTCAACGTGCGGGCCGTCTTCACTGACGCCGACACGCTGACCATCGATCGTTTCCCGCGCGCCGCGGCGGTCCGGGAGCCCGACCAGCACCTCGCCGTCCGGGAGGACGAGGCCGATCTTCGCCTGGCCGAGTTGGCATCCGTGCTGGTCAGGGCCGAGATCATGCCCGACCCCGCCGGCTGGGCCGCTCGCAACGTGCCCCTGCACGGGGCCTTGGTCGTCGCCGCGGCCACGCCGACCGGCTGCTTCGCCGCGCTTCGCGACGGCCGCCGTGTCACCGTCGCCGGCTCACTCGATCCCATGCTGCTGGCCTCGGCCGTCTACGCCTGCGTCACCGCCCAGCGCCCGCTCACCCAGCAGATCACCGTTGCCGGACAACGGGTTTCACTCGCCGAGCTTGGCACGTAGCCGTTCTGCCTCCGGGCCGCCGAACTGCTCCTGGATGGCCAGCGCCGCCGTCAGCTGGGCCCGCCGCTCCGGCTCATCGCCGGTGAGCTCGGCGAGGTCGGCCAGCGCTTCCCTGGCCTGTACCACGTAGTTCAGATGCCCGCCGTCCGCCAGCACCGCAAGTGAACTGACCAGTACAGCCCGAGCCTCGTCGATCCGTCCGAGTCGCATGTGGACGGTGCCGAGCCCGATGCCCGCCCGCGCCGCCATCCGCTCGTCCCCCACCGCCCGGCACAGCTCGATCGCCTGCCGCAGCGTGGCTTCGGCCTCGTCGTAGCGTTCCTGGGCGAGCAACGCCATCCCCAGGAACATCGTCACGAACGCGATGCCGCGCCGGTCGTCCTCCTTGGCGAACTCGGCGATGGCCCGCTGGTAAGCCTCGATCGCGCCGGCCGGATCACCGGTGTTGTCCCGGAACCGACCGATCAGCTCCCACACCGACGCCAGCAGCCGCACATCGCCCGAATCCTCGGCCAACGGCAGCGCCAGATCCAACTGCCGCCGAGCTCGGTCGACATCCCGAAGGTCCAGCAACGCCCGGGACATGAAGCTACGCAGCCGCGCCTCGACCCGCCGGTTGCCGACCTCGTTGGCCGCCCGCGCACCGACCTCGCTGGACTCGATCCAGTCGGCCAGATAGCGCTTACCCAGGTACAACGCGGTCAGGCTCTCGGCCAGCTGCCACGCCTCGTCGTGCCAGCCGAACGCGTGCGCGGCCCGCACGGTGGCGAGCAGGTTCTGCCGCTCGGCGTCCAGCCAGACATAGGGTTCGAGCCCGTCCCACGGATCGTCGACCGGCTCCGGCGCCGGCGTGAAGCGCAGTCGGCCCGGACCGAGAAGCTGCTGGTCCGCCAACGCCGCCCGGCGCAGGTAGTACTGGATCGACCGCAGCACAACACCTTCGCGCTCGGTCGCCGACTCACCGGCCAGCGCCTGCTCCTCGGCGTGCCGCAACACCAAGCTGTGGAAGCGAAAGCGGCCGTCGTCCTGCTCGGTCAACAGGTTCACCGCGACCAGCCGGTCCAGCGAGCCCGGCGCGCCGGTGGCCTCGTCGGCCAGCCGCTCGCCGAAGTCGACCACCGGCAGCATGCTCAGCCGCCGGTACAGCCGCGCGTTGTCGTCGGAAAGATCCTGGTACACCACGGAAAACAGGGCCGACACGGAGTCGATGCCCCGGGTCTTGATGTCGGCCACGAGCTTGCCCACCCGCATCGAACGCCGCTCCACCAGGCGCGTGCCGGCGGTGCGCAACGCGATCGGCAGGCCCTCGCACAGCGCCACGAGTTCGTCGGTCGCCGCCGGCTCGGCGTCCAGGCGTGCCGGGCCGGCGATACCGGCCAGCAGGTCCCGGCCGTGCTCGGCGTTCAACGGCTCCACCATCAGCACTTCGGCGCCGAGTTGGCCGATCAGTTCCGCCAATCGGTCGTTGCTGGTGACGAGCACCACGCTGCCGGAGCCGTTGGGCAGGAACGGATACACCTGCGCCGGCTCGGTGACGTCATCCAGCACGACCAGCGAGGCCCGGCCGGCCGCGCAGCTCCGGTACAGGGTGGTCAGCTCGGGCAGGCTCGCCGGGATCAGCTCGTCCTTGACGCCGTAGCTGCGCACGCAGGCGCTCAGCGCGTCGCGGACCGTCCGTCCGCGCAGGTCGACGTACAGCTCCCCACCGGGGAACGGAGCCGGCCGGCTGCCGGCCAGTTCGCCGGCGGCGCGGGTCTTTCCACTGCCGGCCAACCCGGTGAGCACCGCGACCCGCGTCGGCGCTTCGGGGTCGGCCGACAACAAGCTGTCCGCCCGGGCCAGCAGGTCGGCGCGGTTCACGAAGTGCGGCAGCCGAGCCGGGAGTTGGCGCGGGATCACCGGCGCGCCGTGCTGGTGGATCGTGACCGGCCCGGTGATGTCGCGCGCCTGGATGACGATTCCGGCGTTGTCGCCCGAGAGCTCGTTGCTGACCGACTCGTCCGACACGGAGGTAAACGGTACGCGATCAGCACCACACCGCGAACCCAACGACCGGGATCACCCGCTCGGGCTAGGCCACGCGGGCCCGCAGCCAGGCCAGTTCGGCCGCGCGGCCGGCGGCCAGCACCTCCTGCCGGCACTGCTGGTACGGGTCGGCCGCCGCCGGCAGGGCCCGGGCCTCCAGCACCTCGAGCCGTCGGCGCAGGAGCTCGGCCGGGTCCGGCAGGACGGCGAGAAAGGCCAGCGCGGTCAGCCAGGTCGGGTCGTCGGCCACGTCGATCACGGCCAGCCTGCGGGTGAGTTCGGTGTGGCCGGCCGGCGTAAGGGTCAGCACCTGCCTGGGCGCGGCCACCCGCCCCGGCCGGGCCTGCCGGGTGAGCAGCCCGGCCGCGGTGAGCCGCTTGATCGCCGGGTAGAGCGTGCCGTCGGCGACCGGGCGGCCATGGCCGGTGATCTCCGGAATCCGCAGGCGGAGCTCGTATCCGTGCGCCGGACCGGCGGCGAGCAGCCCCAGGATCACCAACTCCACCATGCAGGCATTAAAGCGGTCGGGACGGCGGTGGCGGGAGAGGTGAAAGCGGTGAAGGAGGGTGGTGACGGCCGGGCGGAGCCGAACGGATCGCCGCCGAAGCGGGCGCGGAGGTCCGACCGGAGACCGGCGGGCTGGCGAGCGTGGCAGCAGGCCAGTGCCTGAGCACGGAGTTCATCAGGTTGGCCGCTAGGCGTGCCGTCAGGTCCTGGGCAGGCCCGGCGGGTTGATCACGGACTTGGGCACGGCCTCGTTGCCCAGGCCCCAGCGGTCGAGGACCTTGCGGTAGCTGCCGTCGGCGATGACCTGGTTCAGGGCGTCGTTGAGGGCCCGCACCAAGCCGTTGCCCTTCTTGGTGGTGGCGGCGATCTCGCCCTGCAGGGTGGGGCCGGCGCCGGAGATGGTGCCGACGATCTCGGTCTGCCCGGAGGACTTGACGTGGTAGGCGGCGGTGGGGTTGGGCCCGAGGTAGGCGTCGATCCGCCCGGACTGCAAGGCCAGGTAGTAGTCGGTGGAGTTCTGGAAGTACTTGATGTCAACGGGTTCGAGGCCGTGGGCGACGTTCTGGGTGTTCCAGTCGAGCAGCAGCTTCTCCTGGTTGGTGCCGGAGGAGACGGCGATGGTCCTGCCGGCGACGTCGGGTGCGCCGGAGACCTTCCAGTTGCTGCCCTTGCGCGCCTCGAAGGAGACGTTGTCCAGGCGGTAGGTGGCGAAGTCGTACTTCTCCTTGCGCGCCTCGGTCACGGTGATGTTGGTGAAACCGGCGTCGTACTTGCCGGAATCGAGGCCCACGAACACGTTCTCCCACGAAGCCACGTTGGTCTGCGTCTTGAGGCCCAGCACGTCGGCGACCAGGGAGGCGATGTCCACCTCGACGCCGATGGGCGTCTTGTTGTCGGTGTCGTAGAACGACAGCGGCGGCACGGTACCGACACTGGTGATCACCTGGAGGGCGCCGCGGTCCCGGATCGCCCGCGGCACTTCGGCGGCGATCCGGTCGACCTTGGCGGCGGTGATGCGGGGCTGCTGCTGGCTGACGTCGCTCGAACCCGCCGCGGCGCCGCAGGCGGTCAGCGTCACCGCCGCCACGAGCAGCGCAACTACCTTGGTGTACAACGCTTTCCTCCTACAGAACCTTGGAAAGGAACGATCTGGTGCGCTCGTGGGACGGGCGGTCGAGCACGTCGGCCGGCGGACCCTGTTCCAGCACGACGCCGTCGTCCATGAACACGACGGTGTCGGCGACCTCGCGGGCGAAGCCGATCTCGTGCGTGACGACGATCATCGTGGTGCCGCTGCGGGCCAGGTCCTTCATCACGTCCAGCACCTCGCCGACCAGCTCCGGGTCCAACGCGGACGTCGGCTCGTCGAACAGGACCACCTTGGGGTCCAGGGCGAGCGCGCGGGCGATGGCCACTCGCTGCTGCTGCCCGCCGGAAAGCTGGCGGGGGTAGGAGGAAGCCTTCTCGGCCAGCCCGACCCGGTCGAGCAGCTCCACAGCCTTGGCGCGAGCCAGATCCCGGGTCAGGCGACCGGTCGCGACGGGCGCCTCGGCGATGTTGTCGACGACCGTGAGATGCGGGAACAGGTTGAAGTTCTGGAACACGAAGCCGATGGCGCTGCGCTGCTTGAGCACATCGCGTTCCTTGAGCTCGTAGAGCTTGTCGCCGCGACGGCGGTACCCGATCAGCTCGCCGTCCACCCGGATCTGCCCGCGGTCGACCTTTTCCAGGTGGTTCACGCTGCGCAGCAGCGTGGACTTGCCGGAGCCGGACGGCCCGAGCACCACGGCCACCTCCCCGGCACCGACCCGCAGGCTCACGCCCTTGAGCACCTCGTGCTGGCCGAAACTCTTGTGCACGTCCCGGATCTCGATCATCGCGATCCCCTGGCGTAGCGGCGTTCCACGTAGTGCTGCACGAGCGAGAGCACCGAGGTCAGCACCACGTACCAGACGGTGGCGACCATGAGCAGCGCCACCACGCGGGCGTTGCGGCCGTAGATCACCTGAACCTGGTAGAACAGCTCGTTGATCGCCACCACCGACACGATCGACGTGCCCTTGAGCAGCCCGATCACCTCGTTGGCGGCGTTCGGCAGGATCGAGCGCATGGCTTGCGGCAGCACGATTCGCCGGAACTGGCGGCCGCGCGGAATGCCCAGCGCGGCGGCGGCCTGGAGTTGGCCGCCGTCGACGGCCAGCACGCCGGAGCGGATGATCTCGGCCGAGTAGGCGGCCTGGTGCAGCGTCAACCCGATCACGGCCGCGCCCAACGGGGAGAACAGGTCCTGGGTCGGCACGGCGAAGAACACCGGCCCGAACGGGATCCCGAAGCCCAGCTCGGGATACAGGTAGGAGACGTTGAACCAGAAGATGATCTGCACGATCAGCGGGATGGAACGGAACGCCCACACGTAGCCCCAGGCCACCGTGCGCAGGAACCG